>NZ_CALEYG010000023.1 GCF_937924975.1 uncultured Stomatobaculum sp. | reverse complement strand
GCTGACATTATAATCTATCAGGCAGAGGTGTTACAAATTCACTGTACCACTACAGGTACATCTCAGGTACTGGCGAGCTATTTTCTGATATCGCCGTGAGAGTTCGGTTGATTGCTACAAAAAAAGAGGGCGGCGACACTTCTGTCGCTACCCTCTTTCTCTGTCCTCTCAAAAACGAACTACCGTACTATACAGAAATTATGAAGTGATGTCAATCAAAAATAAGTTTATTTTTCTGATACATGTAAGAATTGTCTGGTTTTACGGTGAAAATTTGTGGAAGCATACCTGATACATATCGAAAATGGGAGATTAGACCAAAAAAGATATGTAAAATTTGACAAATGTGGGAATTGCATTCTGTGGAAAATTGAAGCAGAATGGATGTATACCGAAGAGAAGGAGGTACAACAGGTTGAGTAAAAAGAAGCCATCGAAACCAGCGCTTGTGAATCGGCAGGTCTTCAAAGACCAGCTGAAACAGACGCCGGTTGCGGAGCGGCAGCGTATTCTGAAGCAATTCTTTGAGAGCGCGGGCTGTACGCTGCCGGGCTACTCGTTGAAACGGGCGCATTTGATGCCGCTGCCGATTATCTATCAGCAGATAGACCGATCGCCCGAGTTTGAGGCTGCGTTACAGGAGCTGTATTACAAGGAGGTGAAGGCGGATGTCTCCGGTGCGATATTGACGGATCCAAAGGAAACAGACAGCACAGGACAGACAACAGAAACGGAAACAAGAAAGCAGGAGGAAGACGTGGACGAAACGACTTTACAGGGAAAGATAGAGGTGCTCCAACAGCAACTGGCAGCGTTACAGCAGGAGTTCCAGGCTTATAAGAAGCAGAGCAAAGAGGCCAAGCAGGAGTTTCGCATACAGCTCGACAATGAGCAGGGAGAAAAGCGAAATCTCGAAAAGCAGGTACGGCGCCTTGAGGCAGAAAAAGAGGAGCTTAGGTCCGACTTCGAAAAGGAGCTCGCAGTGCGGGAAGAAAAGGTCCGCGAGGCGATGGACAAAGTAAAGGCTGCGGAAGATGAGAAACAGGAGCTGCAAAAGCGACTGGAATTACTGAAAAAGTACGAGGAAAAGCAGCTCCGGGAAAAGAGCAAGCTCCCGAAAATTTTAATCTTCTCACGCGTGGATATCAGCGAGGAGGCAGAGGATTTAAACTGTGATCTTCGCTCGGATCTGACGGGGTTAGAGAAACTGCCCTGGAAAGAATACGAAGAAATCTGGAATGTAAGCGGAACCATGAGCTACGCGGACAAGCTGAAACTCAAACCCTACACAAGCCTTAAGGTACTTAGCATCGGTAACTTGAAAAATGCAATCGAGGAGATGAAACGGAAATGAACAAGAATTATCGGGAATACATCGGACGTCTGGCGCGGTATGATCAGTCGGGGCGCAGCTCTATCTTCATTAACCGCATGAATATCATTCAGTATAATGTAAAGACATTGCTCCTGCCGGATGCCGCGACTTCGTTTGTCACGGGTTTCGGAAATCTGCTGCCGGATTTTTCGGATGACATCTACGCGGGAGATGATGCGCGCATCGACAATTTCGAGGCGTTCATGGAGAATCAGCTCTTTATCTTTAAGGTTCAGACCAAAAATGTCAACGGCATGGAAGTGCGCAGCATGACGGATGTGCATCTGGTGCCGGTGCCGAAGTCTTTCGACCAGAGTACGGAATTCTATGCGGTGCCGGTTTTCTGCAGCAAGAACGATGAAGAGGTGCGCGACTGGGAGTACAACAAGAGCTGGAACCTGTACCGGAATTACGATACCCGCGCGGAGTTTCTCGCGGATATCAAGGTCGGCGAGCAGCTCGGCAGTCTCTACGGCTATGACATTGAGAGCTCGGCGCCCGCGTTTGTGCTCTGGCGGGATGCGGACGGAAAGCTCTTTGCCGCCGGTAGCATCGAGAGCGCGGAGACGGATCCGGTCGGCGCCTGCGTGCTGCAGGGAAAGCATCTGTTCACGATTGATATGAGCGAGTACATCGAGAACTTTGTCTACGATGACAGCTATAATCCCTGCGTGAGCTATGTGCCGGCCGACATCTACCGCAAGATTGACAACCAGTTAAAGAGCGCCGTGCTGCAGGCCGAGAAGGACGAGGAAGAGGCGCGGCAGAAGGCTGCCGCGGAGCGCGCGGCGGCGGAGGCGGCGCTGCGGGCAGCGGAAGCCGCGGGCAGGAGAGAAGAGAGCGCGGCGGAGGAGACAGAGGATACGGCTGGTCAGTCCGCAGCGGGGCAGGAGCTGAAGGAACAGCTCGACGAAACGGAGCTCGAGAAGATCGCGACGACGGAAAAGAACGAGGCGCTGATTTTTGACATGATGGAGTACTACGCGCAGAAGAGCCGCTGCTACTATAAGCGGAGCGACTTTGTGAACTTCCACACGGCGGTGAAGTGCAGCGATCTCGTGATTCTCTCGGGTCTCAGCGGCACCGGAAAGTCCTCTCTCGTCAATGTCTACGCAAAGGCGCTCGGCCTCAATGCGAGCGCAGACCTCGAGGACAGCCAGATGCTCATGGTGCCGGTGCGTCCGTCCTGGAGCGATGACGCGGATCTTCTCGGCTATGTGGATCTCGCGCATATGGTTTACCACGCGGCGGATTCGGGCTTTGTGGACTTTCTGGTGCGCGCGCAGCGGGAGGAGAATAAGAATAAGCTCTTCCTGGTCTGCTTCGAGGAGATGAATCTCGCGCGGGTCGAGCACTACTTTAGCCAGTTCCTCTCGATTCTGGAGCGCCCGGCGGGGCAGCGGGAGTTACAGCTCTATGACAAGCAGTACATGGGCAAGCTCTATAACGCGGCAGACTATCCGTTCCAGATTGAAATCGGCAACAATGTGAAATTCATCGGTACCGTCAATATCGACGAGACGACGCATCACTTCTCGGACAAGGTGCTGGACCGCGCGAATGTGATTGAGCTCGAGGTCCTGAATTATGCGACCGAGTGGCAGGATAAGACCTTTGCGGCGGTCGGTAAGACACAGATCTGGAGCACCCAGGACTATGAGAAGCTGATTGTGAAGGAGCAGATTCCGGATGCACGGGAGGTGCGAAGCCTGCTCTGGGAGGTACACTGCGCACTGCAGAGCCTGAGCCCGAAGTACGGCGCGGGGCCGCGTGTCGTAAAGAATGTCTTAAAGTACCTGAGTAACCTGCCGAAGGAAGAGGCGCTGGATTTTGACCGCGCGCTCGATCTGCAGCTGGTACAGCGTGTGCTGACCAAACTCCGCGGTGTGGAGAGTGTGGTGGGACCGGCGCTGCAGGAGACCGGCGAGAGCAGTCTTATTGCGGTACTGGACAAGTATGAGACACTCTCGCAGTTTGCGAAGAGTCGGGCACTGCTCGCGCAGAAGAAGAAGGAAGTCGAGAGCTATGGTTACTGCAACTAAACTTCCCTTTTCGCTGTCGGTGATCCGCACGTTCGCGTACGAGCCGGGCGGACAGGCTGTGACAGCAGAGAAAGAGGCCACGAAATTTGTCCTCCTGCCTGGGGCAAACAGCCTGACAGGCGCTGCGACGGTCTTTATCCGGGAGAACGAGGGCGTGGAGCTCTTATTCGAGTCGGCGGATGCGGGGGCAAGGCTCTATCTCCCCTGTCTGGACGTCGCGGAAGATGCGGGCCGTGTGTTGCATGACGATGCGGGCGACTATATCGCGCCTTCGGCAGAGCGGTTCCGGCTCTGCGGCGCCGGCAAAGAGGGACTGCTGGTGGAGCGCATGGCATTTTTTGTCCTCGCGGAGGGCACGCGCTACTACGGCAGTTTTGAGGTGGCACCGCGGCAACTCGATCACAGCGAGTGGAAGATTATGCAGCAGGAGCTCGAGGCAGAGTTCGAGGGGCTCAGCAGAAGCTGGAAAAAGGGACAGGCGGGGCGCGGTATCGGCGGTGAGCAGGCGCTCCCGCTTCGCGCATTCCGGGATCTCGAGCGCCTCGAGACCGAAGAGAGCCAGCTCTTTGCCGCACTTCTTGAAATCAGAGAGCAACCGCGCTACGAGATTAAGACTGTCTACGAGAAGGAGCCCATAGAAGCGGGAGGTCGCTTGGATGAGAAGAGTTTGCGCGCCGATCTGGCGCGCGGCGGCGTGTCGCATGTGCAGCTGATTCCGAAAAAGCGCCTCGACTATGACATTCCCGAGAATCGGATGCTCCGCATTATGGCGGATGCCTTTGCCGCGAAGCTGACGGAATTTTCGCGGTATACCGAGGACCCGCAGCTCAGTGGCGGTCGCATGTATGCGTTCACGAAAACCGTGCGGCGCTACCGGCACATGCTGGAAGAGCTTCGAAGCAGCCATTGGTATCAGACGGTATCTATGACTGAGCTGTATACCGTGCCGCAGGGGATTTTGGCGGACAGCCGCTACTACATGGTTTACCGGTTGCATCTCGCGCTGAAACGGGATCATCTCGGCGTGACCATGCAGGAGCTGTACCGCCTGAGTTATCAAAAGAGCAGCCTTCTCTATGAGCTCTGGTGCTACTTTAAACTTCAGCATGTGTTGGAGGAATTCGCGACCGAGACCATCCGTGAGGAGAGTTACGCGGTCGGTGAGGGCGGCGGGCTTTCCCTGCGGGACGGCAGCCGGGTCGGCTTTGAAAACGACACGGCGCGCTTCACGCTGGTCTATAACCAGACGCTGGAGCAGCGGAACCGGGACACCGGGCGGGATCCGCTCTACTTTGCGGCGGATCACAACGGCAGCAGCCACAACCACCCGGATTTGCTGTTGCACATTTTCAGCAAGCGGACGGGCTGGTATGTCGGCAGCATCATCCTCGAGTGCAAGTACCGGAAGATTTCGCAGATTTGGAGCGGAAAGCGCTCGAGTCTCGGTCAGCTGGAGACCTACTATAAAAATGCGTGCAGCGATGAGATTTACGGCGGCAGAGGAAAGGTGCTGAGAACCCATCCGGTGCGCCGCGTGATGGCTCTGACACCCGATACGGTCACTTTGCCGCTCACTTCGGACAGTTTCCCGCTTGAAACCTTTGCGCTGCGCCCCGGCAAAACAAACCGCACGCAGGCCGCGCTCTCCGAACACATCCGGCAGCAGATTGCGGAGGCGCTGGAGGCAGAGAAAATTTTCGCACCGGCGGCACAGTCGAAGTAGTATACTGAAAAAACAGTTGATTGATGCAGAGAGGAGATATCTGGTATGAAGAAAGCAATTGCAACCCAGGCAGCACCGGCGGCCATCGGCCCCTACTCGCAGGCGATTGAGGCAAACGGCACCCTGTTTATTTCGGGACAGATTCCGCTGGACCCGGCGACCGGCGAGTTCTCGGCGGATGATATCAAGGGACAGACCAGACAGGTGTTCCGGAATATCGGTGCGATTCTGAAAGAGGCGGGTCTCGGCTTTGAGCATGTCGTGCAGGCGACGGTTTATCTCGCGGACATCGCGGATTTTGCGGCGATGAATGAGGTTTATGCGGAGTTCTTTGCGGCGCCGTATCCGGCGCGCGCGGCATTCCAGGTCGCGGCGCTCCCGAAGAATGCAAAGGTGGAGATCGGCGTCACGGCGGTGCGCGCATAAGACGCGGCATTTGCGGCGCAGCGGAACTGTGGTTGCGATGCAGGTAAGCGACGGAAGGTAACAGAGACAGGCAGTGCGCGTTGATTTAAGAAAGGAGCAAACCTATGGCTTTTGACATCACCCCTTATATCGACAGGAAACCCTCTGAGGTCCGGCGGCTGATTCGGGAGGGGAAGATTGACTTCCCGACCGCCGGGATGTGCCGGGGCTACGCCCAGGCAAACCTGGTCATTCTGCCCGGAGAGTACGCGGCCGATTTTGAGCGCTACGCCGAGAAGAATCCGTTTGCCTGCCCTGTGCTGGAAATCGTCAAGGGAAGCCCCGAGACCCATGCGATGGGCGAGGACGGAAACATCTGCAGCGATGTGCCACGCTACTGGGTCTATGAGAACGGTGTCGTGACCAAGGAGCTCACCGATGTCTCTGCCTACTGGAAAGAGGGCTATGTGGGCTTCCTGATTGGTTGCTCGTTCTCGTTCGAGGAAGCGCTGATGACAGCGGGGGTTCCGGTTCGCCACATTGAGATGAAGCGGAATGTCCCCATGTTTAAGACCAATATTCAGACCGAGCCGGTTGGCCCCTTTGCGGGTCCCATGGTCTGCTCGATGCGCCCGATGACACCGGAGCAGGCGAAGAAGGCCTATGACATCACGGTGAAGATGCCGAATGTCCACGGCGCGCCGGTGCAGATCGGTGAGCCGGAGAAAATCGGCGTTCGAGATGTGATGAAGCCGGATTACGGCGACGCGGTGGAGATTCGCGAGGGTGAGATTCCCGTGTTCTGGCCCTGCGGTGTGACGCCCCAGGCGGCGGTGGAGCATGCAAAGCCGCCGATTGTCATCACCCATGTCCCCGGTCACATGTTCATCACGGATATTGTCAATGCCGAGCTGAACGATTATCTGGAGCAGCGAAAGAACAGGTAATTGTTTCAGGCAGGCCTCCGTACCGGCAAGTGTGATTTGCCTTACAGTTCGAATAGAGACAGCGCCCGCACCAACCGAAAGGATGGTGCGGGCGCTGTCTTGCACTCCTGTTATTCATCACTATTATAAGTTTTTGTTCATTAAAGCCCACTTTATATCTTAAGTGATTGACAATAAGCTTAAAAATTTCTTCATATAATATTGAAAATCATTACAAACCCGTCTAAAATATTAAGAAAAGCTTATAGCAGGTTAGTGTAACAAGGAGGATAGCATATGAGAAAACGAAGGAACTGGTCAAAGCGTCTGCTGGCCGGAGTGCTCAGTGCGGCAATGGTCGCCCTGAACATTTCGACGGCGACGCCCGCTTTCGCAGCCCCGTCTGCCGAGGAGTACCGGGAGGATGCCGAGCTCATCAACGACCTCGCGCTTCCGAAGGACGTACAGCGGCAGCTCTCGCTGAAGGGCAGCGCAAGCCCCTCTGATGCGGCGGCGAAGGAAAAGAAGGCAGAGGATCTGACTGCCGGTTCCGCGCGCTGGGGCACACCTTCCAATGCGGTGAAAGTGCTGCACACGCAGCTGGACGGCGTTGAGATTGAAGTCAGCGCCCCGGCCGGTGTGCTCCCGGAGGGCGCAACACTGAAAGCGCGGAAACTGACCGAAGAGGAAGAGAAGGAAGTGCTCGAAAAGATCAACGAGCACGCCGAAGCGGCGGGCAAGTCCGCGACGACCCAGTTCCTCTGCGACCTCACGGTGCTGAATGCGGCAGGTGAGCCGATTCAGCCGGACAATGCGAAGGGTACCCTCGCGGTTTCGTTCCGGAACATTGCGATAGTCTCGGCGGCGAGCGCAGAGACAGGTACCGACGCGGCGGAAATCGAGAAGAACGCGGTCTCCGTCCTCCATATCGACGAGACCAACGAGAAGGTCGACACGCTCCGCGAGGGTCTCAATGAGAACCTGCCGGTCTTACAGGCCGCGGCAGAGCACTTCTCGCCGTTCGCGGTCGTGAACTATACGCCGACCTCCGCGACACCGCTGCCGCTCTCGGTCGCATTTAAGCGTCTCGACTACGACGACGACAATCGTCTGGCCTACAAGTTAAAGGACGTGACGGTCACCGACACGCCCGGAAACGGCATTACCTCGATGAACTTCCAGGTCGATGTGGGCAGCATTGAGCTTCTCAGCACACCGACCGGTGTCCAGACCTTTACGGACATTCTGAGCGCGCACAAGTTCTATCAGATTATTTTCCCGACGGCTCTGTCCGCGGCGGACGCGCAGACCTTTATCGAGAACAATATCAAGTTCCATCTGCCGAGCGCAGGGGCTACGCAGCAGGTCAAGATTACGCTCGGAAACGGCGCAAATAACCTGCCGAGCGGTGCGACCATCACCAAGGCAATCATTCCGAATCCGGTCGCGGGCGATGGCGCAGAGCACTATTATATGTATGTGGAGCCTGTGGCAAACACGGAAATCAGCTGGGCAGAGAGCTATAACCTCGCGAAGTCCTATAAGCTGAACGGTATGCAGGGTTATCTTGCTACCATCACATCGCAGGCGGAAGATCGGACCCTTGACAATATTACAATGAAAGGCGCTTGGTCCGGCGGTGCGCGTATCGAAGGTGTCAATGATGCGTCGAGTGTACCGCACTGGTACGACAACAGTACAGCGGGCGTCACAGGTATTTTCTCCAACCTGCTGCAACACGGAAACACAGCGGGCGGAAGCTGGCATCAGTGGAGATGGCAGGACGGTCCGGAGACAAACACAGAGTATTATGAAGCCAACGGACGCGGTGCTATTAACGGTGCCTATACGAACTGGGGCCCCGGACAGCCGGACTCTGCGATGATGGGAGGCACAAACTATCGAGAGGGCTTTATGCAGGTTCACCATGGCACCGGCACCTGGAACGATTTGCCGAACCTGAATAACTGGCACCCGGCTATCTATGTCTTTGGTTTCTTTGTTGAGTTCAGCTCCTATAATCAGAATGCGACGACGACCGACCAGTCGATTCCGCTGGTCACAAGCGATGTCGCCTATGTGGAAGTGGGCGGTCAGCGTCATTACTTCAGCAACCTCGACGATGCGATTGCCTGGTCGAACCAGAACGGCAATCCGC
>NZ_CALEYG010000022.1 GCF_937924975.1 uncultured Stomatobaculum sp. | reverse complement strand
CGACAGCCGCTTTCCGGCGGCTGTCGCGCGGTTTGCTTTTTGGGTTCTGTACCGCTATACTGGTGTGACCAATGAGGGTGAGGGGGCGATCGGAATGGAAGAAGCGTTGCGGGCATTTTTGCGCGCGCTGCGGGAAGAGCGGCACATGGCAGAGAATACACTGCTCTCCTATGAGCGGGATTTGAAAAAATTATTTGCGTGGTTTCGGCAGGAGGGGGTCACTTCGCTCGCGACAGTCAGCGAGCTCAGACTGAATTCCTATCTGCTCTGGCTCGAGCGGGAGGGTTTTTCGGCGGCGACCATTAACCGCGCGGCGGCTTCCATCCGCGCTTTTTTTGCGTATGAGACGGCGGGCGGGCGCTATCTCACGTCCCCGGCGGAGGGATTGCGCTGCATGCGGCAGGAACACCGGAATCCCTATATTCTCGAGGAGGAGGAGATTCAGAGCTTTCTCCGCGAGACCGAGGGGAGCAGTGCAAAGCAGCTCCGCGACCGCGCGATGCTCGGGCTTCTCTGTGCGACGGGACTCCGAGTCTCCGAGCTCATCTCGCTGAAGACCGGCGATGTGGATGTACAGCTTGGCTATGTGCGCCGGCAGTCGAGAGGGCGGGAGCGCGTGGTCTCGTTTGACGAGGAGCTTCGGCAGGCGCTCTGTCTGTACCTTGAGTCCGGGCGGCCGCTGCTCTTAAAGACCGCGGAAGAAGAGCATCTCTTTTTTAACCTGAGCGGCGGCGCGCTGAGCCGCCAGGGCGTCTGGAAGATGATACGCGCCTACGGACAGAAGGCGGGCATTGCGGGCGAGGTGACGCCCCAGTCCTTAAAGAACAGCTATGCCGTGCACCGCATGCTCCGCGAGAGTCGCGCGGCAAAGCAGAGAGCCGTGAGACAGCGCACCGGGGGAAGACGATGAAATTTGAACTGCACAGCGAGTTTCAACCCATGGGAGATCAGCCGAAGGCCATACAGGAACTGGTCGACGGTTTTCGCGTGGGCAACCAGTTCGAGACCCTGGTCGGCGTGACGGGCTCGGGCAAGACCTTTACGATGGCAAATGTGATTCGGGAGCTGCAGAAGCCGACACTCATCATCTCCCACAACAAGACGCTCGCGGCGCAGCTCTACAGCGAGATGAAGGAGTTCTTCCCGAACAACGCGGTCGAGTACTTTGTCTCCTACTACGACTACTATCAGCCGGAGGCCTATGTGCCGCAGACGGACACCTACATCGAGAAGGACGCCGCGACCAATGAGGAGATAGACCGGCTCCGGAATTCGGCGACGAGCGCGCTCCTCGAGCGGGAGGATGTGATTGTGGTTGCGAGTGTCTCCTGCATCTACGGTCTCGGCAGTCCGACGGACTATAAGAACATGATGGTGAGTCTCAGGCCGGGGCAGGAGAAGGACAGAGATGAGGTCATTGCAGAGCTCATCAACATTCAGTACAACCGGAGCGACCTCGACTTTCACCGCGGCACCTTCCGCGTGCGCGGCGATGTGATAGAAATTTTTCCGGCGGATCAGGATAAGCTCGCCTACCGGATTGAGTTCTTCGGCGATGAGATTGACAAGATCACCGAGACGGATGTGCTGACCGGCAATCCGCTCGCGGAAGTGCTGCACATCTCAATTTACCCGGCGAACCACTATGTGGTGCCGCGCGAGAAAATCGAGCGGGCGGCGCGGGAAATTCTCGCCGAGTGCGAAGACTATGTGAAGCTCTTAAAGAGCGAGGACAAGCTCCTCGAGGCGCAGCGCATTGAAGAGCGGACACACTACGATGTCGAGATGCTCCGGGAAACCGGTTTTTGCTCCGGCATTGAAAACTACACGCGCTTTCTGACCGAACAGAAGCCGGGCGAGCCGCCGTTTACGCTGATTGACTATTTTCCGAAGGATTTTCTCACGATTGTCGACGAGAGCCATATCACAATTCCGCAGATCGGCGGCATGTTCAACGGCAACTTTGCGCGAAAGTCGACGCTCGTGAAGTACGGCTTCCGTCTGCCGAGTTCCATGGACAACCGCCCGCTGAACTTCGCGGAGTTCGAGGAGCGTATGAACCAGATGCTCTTTGTCTCGGCGACGCCGAACCGCTATGAGGCGGAGCATGAACTGCTTCGCGCGGAACAGCTGATACGTCCGACCGGTCTTCTGGATCCCGAGATTTCGGTGCGCCCGGTCGAGGGACAGATTGACGATTTGCTCTGTGAGATCAACAAAGAGATCGAGAAGAAGAATAAGATTCTGGTCACGACGCTCACCAAGCGCATGGCCGAGGATCTGACGACCTATCTCCGCGAGGTCGGCATCCGCGTTCGCTACCTGCACTCGGATATCGATACCCTGGAGCGCGCGCAGATTATCCGCGCGATGCGCCTCGACGAGTTCGATGTGCTGGTCGGCATCAACCTGCTCCGCGAGGGGCTGGACATCCCGGAGATTTCGCTGGTCGCGATTCTTGACGCCGACAAGGAGGGCTTCCTCCGCTCGGAGACCTCGCTCGTGCAGACCATAGGCCGCGCGGCGCGAAATGCCGAGGGCCGTGTGATTATGTACGCCGACAATATGACAGACTCGATGCGCCGGGCGATCTCGGAGACGGAGCGCCGCCGCACGGTGCAGGAGGCCTACAACAAGGCGCACGGCATTACGCCGACCACAATCAAAAAGGCGGTTCGCGATGTGATTATGCTGACCAAGGCGGTCATTGCGGATCAAAAGCAATGGGACAAGGACCCGGAGTCGATGAGCGATGCAGAGCTTCGCCGCCTCTCGAAGGAACTTGAGAAGAAGATGCGTCAGGCCGCGGCCGAACTCAACTTCGAGGAGGCAGCGAGACTCCGCGACCGCATGGGAGAGGTGCTGCGCCTCCGCAGCGACCCCGAGAGCCGCGAGAAGGCGGCGGAAGTGCAGCGCGCCGTCGCGGTGCGCTACGAGAAACCGGCGGAGCACAAGCGGAACAAGCGGGAATAAAAGATGGCCTTGCTCTCCGGCGCAAAACAAGGTATAGTAGTAAGGTATTTTGTGTTTGTAGCGCAGCTGGATAGCGCGTCAGACTCCGACTCTGAAGGTCGCGGGTTCGAATCCCGCCAGACACAGACCTGAGAGAAGCCCCGAAACGGGCTTCTCTTTTTTTGCGCGAATTTTTGCCGTGTACGGTTTCCCGGGAACGGTATGCCGGGAGAAGAAGACAAGGAAGCACAAAGCACTTTTTCTGCGGCAAATCTCGTGGAAGAGGAGGTGCGAAGCGGCGGGCGGCGCGGGAGCGACCGGCCGAAAATTGCGGACTGGAGTCTGTTTTGGAATCATGGTAAAATAGGTGAATTACAACGGAGGTTAAACGAGTGCGATACGAAAAGGATAGAAAGATATTTGGGGTCGATGAGCTCACGCTGCAGCGTTTTGGGCGCTTTCTCCTGCTGCCGCTTGCGGCGCTCATCCTGATTCTCGTGATTCTCGCGCTGGATCACAAAAAGACGGCAAAGCCGAAAGCGGAAAAGGCCGGCAAGAGCGGCTACAATTATGCGGCCGCCGCGCCCGAGAAGTGCACGGACGACGCAGTCAACACGCTTGTGCAGGACTACCTGACCGCGCGCTCCCAGGGCGATGCGGAGGAGTTGTACCGCGTCTTCGGCATGAGCGGGCAGGAACTGCCGACCGCGCTGCAGGAGCAGATGGCGGCGGAGAAGAAGCTCTACGACGCGTTCGAGAACACAATCACCTATGTGATTCCGGGCGTTGAGACGGGGAGCTACATCGCCTACATCGAGAGCCAGGCGTGGTTCAAAAAGATTCAGACGCCGGCACCCGTGCTGCTGCGCGCTTACATTGTGAGCACCGGTGACGGGCTGCAGATGAAGCCGGACGAGTCACTGTCGGAGGCGGAGCGGGCGGCAATCAAGGCGGCCGAGGGCAGCGAGGCGGTCAAGAAGATGAACAATGACTACCGGACGGCGCTCGCAAAGGCGATTGTGAGCGACGCAAAACTCGGCTCACTCTACCAGAAACTCCGCGCGGGCGGCAGCGCGGCCGCAGCCGCGGAGGAGACAACCGAGGAGAGCACGGAGGCGGTGACCGATGCGGTCATCGAAATTCCGGGCACGAGTGCGGCGGAGACGGCAGCAGAGACCACAGCGGCGACAGAGACCCCGGCGGCTTCGGAAGGGACGGAAGGCTGATGGAGTTAAAAGATTTTTACTACGAGTTGCCGGAGGAACTGATTGCGCAGGACCCGCTCGAGGACAGAGCTTCCTCGCGGCTCATGGTGCTGCACCGGGAGAGCGGCGAGATTGAGCACAGACATTTCCGGGACATTGCGGCGTACCTGAAGCCCGGCGACTGCCTGGTCTTAAACGACACGAAGGTGATTCCGGCGCGCCTCATCGGCGAGAAAGTGGGCACCGGCGCGAAGATCGAAGTGCTGCTCCTCACACGAAAAGAGGACAGAACCTGGGAGACTCTCGTGAAGCCCGGCAGAAAGTGCCCGATCGGCACAAAGATCAGCTTCGGCGAGGGGAAACTGATCGGCGAAATTGTGGGGCAGACCGAGGACGGCAACCGCTTTGTGCGCTTCTCCTACGAGGGGGTCTTTGAGGAGATTCTCGACGAGCTCGGACAGATGCCCCTGCCGCCCTACATCCACCATCAGTTAAAGGACAAGAACCGCTATCAGACGGTCTATGCGGCGCACGAGGGCAGTGCGGCGGCGCCGACCGCGGGGCTTCATTTTACCGAGGCTCTCTTAAAGAGTCTTGAGGAGAAGGGTGTTATCATTGTCCGCATCACCCTCCATGTGGGACTCGGCACCTTCCGTCCGGTCAAGGAGCAGGATATTCTGAAACACCACATGCACGAGGAGTTCTATGTGGTGAGCGAGGAAGCCGCAGAGACCGTGAACCGCGCAAAGGCGGCGGGCGGCCGCATTGTGTGTGTCGGCACGACGAGTTGCCGTACGCTCGAATCCGCGGCGAATGAGGACGGAACACTCCGGGCCGAGAGCGGTTACACCAAAATTTTTATTTACCCGGGCTACCGCTTCCGCATTCTGGACTGCCTGATTACCAATTTCCACCTCCCCGAGTCAACGCTGGTCATGCTGGTCAGCGCGCTCGCCGGGAGAGAGAAGATTTTAAATGCCTACCGCGAGGCCGTGAAGGAGCGCTACCGCTTTTTTAGCTTCGGGGATGCGATGTTGATTGTGTGAGATGTTACAAACGGGAGAGGACCGGGGCGAGAGCACCGGTCTTTTTCTGTCCGGCGCGGCAGGGCGGCCAAACTTGACTGGAAGGGACAGCTTTGCCTATAATTGTAAGTTACAGCGGCATAAGAGCGGCGCCAAGCAGCGCCGGAGGGGGAGAACAGTGAATCAGAGCGAGGGAATGCGCATCAACAAATTCTTGAGTGCGGCGGGTGTCTGCTCGCGCCGGGAGGCCGACCGGCTCATTGCGGCGGGCAAGGTGACGGTCGCGGGAGAAACGGCGGAACTCGGGACGCTGGTCTCTGCCGGCATGGAAGTGAAGGTGAACGGCAGGCGGGTCGGCGCGGTCGAGGAACTGGCGTCCAAAAAGAAGGTTCTGCTTGCGGTCAATAAGCCGGTTGGCGTGGTCTGCACGACGACGGACAACGACCGCGCGCCGAATATTGTGGAGTTAATCGACTACCCGGAGCGTGTTTATCCGATCGGGCGGCTCGACAAGGACTCGGAGGGACTTTTGCTTCTCACGAACCAGGGCGAACTCGTGAATCAGATTCTCCGCTGCGAAAACGGCCACGAGAAGGAGTACATTGTCCGGGTCGACAAGGCGCTGACGCCGGCTTTTCTGGAGAAACTAAGGCGCGGCGTACACCTCGAGGAACTGCAGGTCACTACGCTGCCCTGCAAGGCAGAGGCGCGCGACAAGACGAGTTTTTCGATTGTTCTGACGCAGGGCTTAAACCGGCAGATTCGCCGCATGTGCGAGGCCTGCGGCTATCATGTAATCAGCTTAAAGCGCATCCGAATCATGAATATCACCCTCCGCAATCTCCACAGCGGCGCGTTCCGGAATGTGACGGCGGCTGAGCAGAAGACCTTATTGTCCCTGCTCGAAGAGAAGCCGAAGGCACTCCCCGGCAGGAGCGCGAAAACAGCCCGCACGGAAGCGCGGCGAAAGAAGAATTATGCGGCGCGGCAAAAGGCGTACTTTCAGCGCAGAGAAAGAGAGGGCGGGGCATGGAAGAGAGAAAAGTAAGAGAAGAGATGCAGGCGTTAATCGATCGCTTGCTCCCCGCGGCGCGCGCCTACTATCAGGAGAGCCGCGAGCTCATGAGTAACTTCGAGTACGACCGCGCCTATGACGAATTGAAGCGCCTCGAAGAGGAGAGCGGGATTGTGCTCTCGGGCTCGCCGACGCAGCGTGTCGGCTATGAGGTGGTCTCGTCGCTCCCGAAAATCACGCACGAAAAGCCGATGCTCTCTCTCGATAAGACAAAGAGCGTGGACGAGCTGATTGCCTGGCTCGGTGCAGAGAAGGCCCTGCTCTCCTGGAAGATGGACGGCCTCACGATTGTGCTCCGCTACCGGAACGGCGAACTCTACCAGGCGGTGACGCGCGGCAACGGCTACATCGGCGAACTCGTGACCAACAATGTGCGCGCGTTCCGCAATGTGCCGCTCCGCATTCCCTATCGGGGGGATCTCCTGCTCCGCGGCGAGGCGCTGATGTGCTATTCGGACTTCGACCGGATTAACCGCGAATTGCCGGACACCGATGCCAAGTACAAGAACCCGCGCAATCTCTGCACGGGCACGGTGCGCCAGCTGGACCCCGCAGTGACGGCCGCACGCGGCGTCTACTTCCATGCTTTCTCCCTGGTGGAGGCGGAGGGGGTCGATTTCAACAATTCACGCGCCGCGCAGTTTGCGTGGCTCCGGGATCAGGGATTCGAGGTCGTCGAATTTGAGGCAGTGACGTCCGACACGCTCCGGGAGGCCGTGGCGCGCTTTGAGGCGAAGATTCCGGAGAACGACTTTCCGTCGGACGGACTGGTGCTCTTGCTCGACGACATTGCCTACGGCGACTCGCTCGGCAGAACGGCAAAGTTCCCGCGGAATGCGATTGCGTTCAAGTGGCAGGATGAGCAGGCGGAGACGGTGCTCCGCGAAATCGAGTGGAGTCCCTCGCGGACGGGGCTCATTAACCCGGTTGCGATCTTTGACCCGGTGGATCTTGAGGGCACCGAAGTGCGGCGCGCGAGCGTCCACAATGTGAGTGTGCTGCGCAGTCTGAAACTGGGCCTCGGCGACCACATCCTGGTCTACAAGGCGAATATGATTATCCCGCAGATTGCGGAAAATTTAACAAAGAGCGACACGGCAGAGCCGCCCGCGCACTGCCCGGTCTGCGGCACGGCGACGGAACGCCGCAAGGAAAATGACGCCGAGACCCTCTACTGTGTGAATCCGGACTGCGCGATTAAGCGCGTGAAGCGCTTTGCGCTGATGACGAGCCGCGACGCCTTTCATATCGACGGGCTCTCGGAGACCACGCTCGAGAAACTGATTCAGGAGGGCTTCATCCACCGCTACGCGGATCTCTTTCACTTAAAGCGCGCGGAGGCCGCGATTGCGGCGATGAAAGGCTTCGGCGAGACTTCGGCGGCAAAACTGATCGAGGCGGCCGAGAAGGCGCGGCACTTGCCCCTGTCCCGCTTTGTCTACGGGCTCGGGATTCCGGGCGTCGGCGTGCAGAATGCCAAGGTGCTTGCGAAGGCGTTTCAGGGCGATATACAGGCGCTGCTCTCGGCCGATGTCGAGACGCTGACCGGCATTGACGGCATCGGCGCGGTGATGGCGGCGGATATTGTGACTTTTTTCCGGGACCCGAAGGAGCGGGAGATTATCGACGAACTTCTGCAAGAGGTGACGCTGGAACCCGAGGCGAGCGCGGGCGCGGAGGCGCAGCGCTATGCGGGACAGACCTATGTGATCACGGGCAGTCTCGTGAATTTTCCAAACCGGACGGCGCTCAAAGACTATATCACGGCGCGCGGCGGCAAGGTCGCGGGCGAGGTTTCCGCAAAGACCACGGCGCTTATCAACAACGACATTCACTCGACTTCCGGCAAGAACAAGAAGGCGCACGAGCTTGGCATTCCGATTCTGAGCGAGGCGGAATTTCTCGCGGCGGAGTCGTGAGCAGACAGCGGCAAGGCCGCTGAATCAAAGCAATGAACAGGAGGTGCGGCAATGCCCATACGCATACAGAACGATTTGCCGGCAAAGGCGATTTTGGAACAGGAGAACATCTTCGTGATGGACGAAAAACGCGCGGTGTCGCAGGACATTCGCCCGCTGCAGATCCTGATTCTGAACCTGATGCCGCTCAAAGAGGACACGGAGCTCCAGCTGCTCCGCGCGCTCTCGAATACGCCGCTCCAGGTGGACTGCACCTTTTTGATGACGAGTTCCCACGAGGCGACACACACAAGTAAGAGCCATATCTCGAATTTTTATGTCTTTTTCGAGGAGGTGAAGCACCGTCATTTCGACGGTCTCATCATTACGGGGGCGCCGGTCGAGAACCTGCCCTACGAGGAAGTGAGCTACTGGGCGGAGCTCTGCGGCATCATGGAGTGGTCAAAGACCCATGTGACCTCGACCTTCCATATCTGTTGGGGCGCGCAGGCGGGGCTCTACTATCACTACGGGATTCAGAAGTACCCGCGGAAAGAGAAGCTCTCCGGTGTCTACTGCCACAAGGTGCTGCACCACTCGGTGCCGCTGGTCAGGAGCATGGATGACTATATGAACTGCCCGCACTCCCGCTGGACCGAGGTGCGGCGCGAGGACATTGTAAAGCACCCCGAGCTCGAGATTCTGGCCGAGTCGGACGAGGCGGGTGTGCTCCTCATCATGGACGAGACCGGGCGGCAGATTTTTGTGCAGGGGCATCCGGAGTACGACCGCATGACCTTGGACAGCGAATACCGGCGCGACAAGGCGCGGGGCATGGAGCCGAAGCTCCCGCTTCACTACTATGAGAACGATGACCCGAGTGGCCGGCCCCTGCTCACCTGGCGGAACATGGCAAATACGCTCTACACGAACTGGCTGAACTATTATGTGTATCAGGTGACGCCCTATCTGCTCGAAGAGGGACAGCAGTCGTGATTTATTTCGATCACGCGGCGACTGTGGCGCTCCGCCCGGCAGCGCTCGAGGCCATGCTTCCGTACCTGACGGCGCAGTGCGGAAACCCCTCGGCGCTCTATGAGAGCGGCAGAAAAGCGCGGCAGGCGGTCAGCCGGGCGAGACGGGAGCTTGCGGAGACCCTCGCCTGCCTGCCGGAAGAGCTCTACTTCACCTCCGGCGGCACGGAGGCGGATAACTGGGCGCTGCTTGCGACGGCGGAAGCGGCGCGGGCGCGCGGCGAAGCGCCTTTTCTCGTCAGCACGGCGATTGAGCACCATGCGGTACTCGAGACCCTGCGCTACGGCAGAGAGACGGGAATTCTCGACTATGCGTTGCTCCCGGTCACCGGAGACGGCGTCGCGGAACTTTCGGGGCTCGACGCCCTGTTGGCAAAGAGACCGGTGCTCGTCTCCTGTATGGGGGCAAACAACGAGACCGGAGCCTTGCAGCCGCTCGGTGAACTGCTCGCGCGCTGCAGAGAGCGGAACATTCCGCTGCACAGCGACCTCGTACAGGTTTACGGCCAGCTGCCGCTTAAGAGCTTACTCGGCGAAGAACTGCCGGATCTCTTTTCGGTGAGCGCCCATAAGTTCGGCGGGCCGAAGGGCGTCGGCTTTCTCTATATACGCCGCGGACTGGCTGTCGGCGCGTTTTTACACGGCGGTTCGCAGGAGAGAGGGCGGCGCGCCGGAACCGAAAATGTCGCCGGAATCGTCGGGATGGCAGCGGCGGCGAAGGTCGCTTTCGCAGAGCTGGCGGAGGGCGGAGAAAAGAAGCGGGCGCTCACGGAGCTGTTTTTCCGCCTGCTGCGGGAAGAGCTTCCCACCGTATACCGAAACGGCAGCGAGACCGCGCGGCTTCCCGGACACCTAAATCTCTGTTTTCCCGGTGTCTCGGCGGAACTTTTGCTGATTCTTCTCGATCGGGCGGGCATTGCGGCGAGCGCGGGCGCGGCCTGCGCTTCCGGTGCGCTCGAGCCCTCTCATGTGCTCCTCGCGATGAGGCGAAGCGAACAAGAGGCGCGCTCCTCGCTCCGCTTCAGCTTCGGTGCGGAGAATACGGAGGAGGAAGTGCGGAAAGCCGCACAGATCGTCACGAACTGCGTCAAAGGCTTACAGGAGGAACAAAATGTTTAAAGACTTTCGGAGTGCCTTGTTTCGCTTAAAAGACTATCGGCAGCTCATGCGGCGGCGGACGGGCCGTTTTTTCGCCTACTGCGCCTTTCTCTGCCTGCTGACCTGGCTCACGGGCTTTGTGCTGCCGCTCGGCATGTTCTGGCAGCGGCAGGGCGGTGTGCGCCATTTCTTTGAGGCCAATATCCCCGAATTCACGATTCAAAGCGGCAAGCTCTCGGTGCCGGGTGGCTATCACCGGGAGGGGGCGGACTACTATGTGGACATCAATACGGATGCGAGCCACAAGATTGATTTAAATGCACAGGAGACCCGCACGCTGATGGCGTTGAAGTCGGTCGTGCTTCTCGGCGACGCGGATCAGCTCGTCATGAAAAACGACAGCAGCGGCATTGCCGCAGACCTGCGGACCATTCGGTTTCAGGATTTTCAGGACGGCATCAGCAAAGAAACGCTGCTCTCCCTCACCGGCTATGTCAAATGGGGGCTCGTCATCGCGGGCGTGATTGTCTACGCCGGTCTCCTGATCGGCTTTTTCCTGCTGAATCTCGTGGAAGCCGTGCTCGCGGCGCTGCTTCTGCGCTTTGTCGGCGTCTATACCGATTTCGGCAGCACCTATCGCCTGACCGGCTATGCGCGGACCATGTCCACGCTCATTGTCGCGCTGCTTGCGCTGCTTGGCTTTGACACGGATCTCACCATGTATCCGGCGGTTGTCCTGGACCTCTTTATCGTGGCGCGCGCCGCGCAGTGTATGCGAGCGGCGGGAAATGCGCGGAACACCGGAGACGACCGCGCACCGCATACGGGCGACACAAGTATTCGCGCGCTCACACCGGAACCCGCGCCGGAAGAGAAGCCGAGCGGCGAGGACGAGGCAGCGGACAGCGCAGAGCGTGAGATCGAAGTGCAGACCGAGACAGAAGCACAGACTGCGACGGAAGCAGAGACGGAAGCAAACGACAGCGGAGACAAAGATACAGCGCCGGATGAGAGCGCGGGCGAGGAGAAAGCCGCGGATCATACGGCGGAACCGTCGTCGCGAGACGACATCACGCCGAGCGACGGCTGGAGTTTCTGAGACAGAGAGGAAGTACAGGATGGGAAAGAAGGTAGTCGTCGGGATGTCCGGCGGCGTGGACAGCTCGGTTGCGGCCTATCTCCTGAAGGAGCAGGGCTATGAGGTGATCGGCGTGACCATGCAGATCTGGCAGAGCGAGACAAAGTGCGAGGTCGAGAAGAAGGGCGGCTGTTGCGGCATTTCCGCCGTGGAGGACGCGCGCCGCGTCGCCGAGGTGCTGGACATTCCCTACTATGTGATGAACTTTCGCGCGGAATTCAAGCGCGATGTCATTGATTACTTTGTGCGGGAGTACCGCCTGGGGCGCACCCCGAATCCCTGTATCGCCTGCAACCGCTTTGTGAAGTGGGAGGCGCTGCTGCAGCGGAGTCTCCTGCTCGGCGCGGATTATATCGCGACCGGCCACTATGCGCAGGTTCTTTGCCTCGAGAACGGGCGCTATGCGCTCGGTCTCTCGAAGACCGCCGCAAAGGATCAGACCTATGCGCTCTACAATCTGACCCAGCGGCAGCTCTCGCACACCCTGATGCCGATCGGGGCGTATGAGAAGCCGGAGGTTCGCGCGATTGCGGCGGCAGCCGGGCTTCCGGTCGCCGCGAAACCCGACAGCCAGGAAATCTGCTTCGTGCCGGACGGCGACTACGCGCGCTTTATCGACGAGAGTACGGGAGAGCCGAGTGCGCCGGGCAGTTTTGTGGACACGGCGGGGCAGGTGCTCGGACAGCACAGAGGCATTACCCACTATACGGTCGGGCAGCGGAAGGGGCTCGGGATAGCCTTCGGTGAGCCTCGCTATGTGACCGCGCTTCGCCCCGAAACCAATGAAGTCGTGCTCGGTACGGGTAAAGAGGTCTTTGCGTCAAAGCTTCTCGCGGATGATGTGAACTGGATGGCTGTTTCGCAGCCGGAGATCGGGACAAAGCTTCGCTGTCGCGCAAAGATACGCTATAACCACGGCGGTGCAGACTGCGAGGTCCTTGTGCTACCGGACGGGAAGATACAGGTCATGTTCCCGACACCGCAGCGCGCCGTGACGCCGGGACAGGCCGTTGTGCTCTATACGGAGGCGGGAATCGTGCTCGGAGGAGGAACCATTGAGAGGTAGAAGAATTGCGGCGATGCTCGCATTGCCGCTTGCACTTGCGATGTTCACGGCCTGCGGCAAAAAGAAGCAGGTGACCATAAGTCTTGCGGAGAGCAGTTCCGTGATGGAACTGCATGGCAGCAGTGAGAGCGCGGCTGCTACGGGAACCGTGGAAGCGCGCCCGGAGGACATTGTAAACGGCTACCGCTTCAGCGGCAGCAATCAGATTGTCTACTGCAAGGCAGAGGAGAGCGAACTCCGCGACCGCCCCGGCACGGACGGAACCGTCGCGGGCAAGATAAAGCGGGGCGAAGCGCTGCGCTGCACCGCGATCAATGTGCGCTGGCTCCGCTTTGACCGGAACGGGAAAATCGTCTACGGCGCGGCGGAGGACTTTGAGACGGCAGACCACAGCGCGCCGGGCGCCGAGGTACAGACGGAATATGAGAGCGCGGAGATCGGCGTCGCACCGCACTGAGAAATGCAAAATTTTGCGTGACAAAGCCGGAAAGCTCTGCTATACTTTTTGGGTATTCGGAGAGTTACCCAAGCGGTTCAAGGGGGCGCACTCGAAATGCGTTAGGCCGGGTGACCGGTGCGTGGGTTCGAATCCCATGCTCTCCGCGAAGCAAAGAGCTGTAGAGAAGAAGTTCTCTACAGCTCTTTTTTGTCGTTCCGGATAAGTCGTGCGGGTTTCTTCCGCGAGCCTGTCTCTGTCTCGTCCCTTGGAAAGCCGGGAGCGGCGTGTTACAATGACGGCGATACCAGTCAAAACATACCGGTGCGCGCGGCGCAGAGGAGAGAAGATGGGAGATATCGCAGAGATTGTCGGAATGTTTGAGCGGGAGATGCCGATTAAGCTCTTCTGGATGGATGAGGACAAGCGGGAGCACGAGGAAGAAGCGCCGCTCCGCATGATCGAGGCGGTGAATCTGCTCGGCTACATCGCCCCGACGGTAAAAACCCTGGACTGGCTCTTTGACGAACTCAGGAATCGCGTTTCGCGGCGCTTTATCCGTCAGCACGAGAACAGCGGTCTGGAGCGCGCCTATGTGGACGGCAAGGTGCGCATGGACAACGAGGCGGTCTATAAGTACTTAGACGCCTTCGATGCGATTGTTCTGGAGCTCCGCGACAACATCACCTTTGTGCGGCTCTCCGAGCGCGGCCGGAAGATTTACCGCGAGGCGGCTGTCCGGGAGTTCAAAGAGAAAGTACAGGAAGACTGAGCGCCATGTACAGTACGACGCTTTGCTATCTGGAGCGCGACGGGAAATGGCTCATGCTGCACCGCGTGACCAAGAAAAATGACATCAACGAGGGCAAGTATGTGGGTGTCGGCGGTAAGTTCCTGGAGGGTGAGAGCCCGGAGGACTGTGTGATTCGGGAGGTCTTTGAGGAGACCGGCTACCGGCTCACGAACTATCGCTACGCGGGGCTCGTGACCTTTGTTTCGGACCGCTATGAGGCGGAACACATGCACCTCTTTACGGCGGACGGGTTCACCGGCGACTATCACGACACCGACGAGGGCATTTCCGCCTGGATTCCGAAGGAGGAGGTTTTGGGACTCCCGCTCTGGGCGGGCGACCGCATTTTCCTGCCGCTCTTACAGCAGAATCTTCCCTTCTTTTCGCTGAAACTCTGCTATGAAGGCGATAGCCTGATTGCGGCGACACTGAACGGGAAACCGCTCTCCTCAGCAGTCTGAAAAAAGAGACGGAAGACCGCGGGATAGGAATCAAAAAACCGTTTTTTTGTGAACTTGCACAGGAAAACGGGGCTATGCTACACTGGGCGGGTAACCGCGAAACGAGGCGGGTCGTCTGACCTGCGGGGGGGCTATGCTCGACAATATTACAAATCTGTTTCTCTTTATCGGAGGACTCGGAATGTTCCTCTACGGCATGCATGTCATGGCGGAAGGAACACAAAAGTCTGTCGGCAGTAAGATGAAGGACTTCCTGGGGATGCTGACTTCGAACCGGCTGAAAGCCGTGCTGGTCGGAACCCTGATCACCGGTATCATCCAGAGTTCGGGCGCGACCACGGTCATGGTCGTCGGTTTCGTGAGCGCCGGTCTCATGACACTGAGCCAGGCGGTCGGCGTCATCATGGGCGCAAACATCGGTACCACGGTGACCGCATGGATTGTCTCGCTGAGCCAGATCGGCGACTCGATGAAGTTTTTGAACCCGGAGTTCTACGCACCGGTCTTAATCGGCATCGGCGCGGGCATCATCATGTTCTCGAAGTCCGACACCAAGAAGAACCGCGCGGAGATTATCATCGGTTTCGGTCTTCTGTTCCAGGGTCTCAAGTTCATGTCGGAGTCGGTCGCGCCTTACACCGACGCGCCGATTTTTGCGACAGTGTTCACGACGCTCGGCTCGAATCCGTTTCTCGGCATGCTCGCCGGTGCGGTCGTCACGGCGCTCTTACAGAGTTCTTCGGTCTCGGTCGGTATTTTGCAGATGCTCGCCGGCAACGGCCTGATTATGACAAATGCCGCGATTTTCATCACCCTCGGTGAGAACATCGGCTCCTGCGTGACCGCCATGCTCTCGTCGATCGGCGGCTCGCGCGATGCGCGGCGTGCGGCGGTCATGCACCTCTCGTTCAACATGATAGGTGCGCTGCTCTTTACGGTCATCAGCATTGTGCTCTTTGCGCTGAAGCCGACACTCGCGCACTATCACATCAGCCCCGTGCAGATTTCCGTGTTCCACACGGGCTTTAAGCTGACCATGACCATTTTGCTGTTCCCGTTCGGCGAGCAGCTGGTCAAGCTCTCGGGCATGCTGGTGCCGGAGAAGCAGGCGCTGCTCACGGGCGAGAAGAAGGAAGAAGAGTTTGTGACCCGCCTGGATCCGCGTATCTTTGAGCAGCCGGCGATTGCGGTCGCGGCGCTCTCGAATGCGGTCGCGACCATGGGCAAGCTCACGCTCCGCAATGTGGAGCGCGCCTGCGAGGTCTGCTTTACGCAGGATGAGGCGGTCATCGCCGAAATTTTCGAGACCGAGAAGAAAATTAATGCGATGAACCGCGAGCTCTCGGAGTATTTAATCAAGGCGAACACGCTGCCGGTCAACGACCACCAGCGCCTGGTCGTCACGGATCTCTTCAATACGCTGACGGATCTGGAGCGCTCGGGCGATCACGCGGAAAATGTCGCCAAGGAAGTGCAGCTCCTGATGACGCGTCAGCTCACGCTCTCGGAGACCGGCAAGAAGGATCTCCGCGATATGACGGACGCCGTGCAGGAAGCCTTCCGCTGCGCGGTCAAGGCGCGGGAAGAGCGGAGTGTGACCAGCGCGAGAAAAGTGAGCGCTTGCGAGGATCTTGTGGACTCGCTGCGCGATGAGCAGAAGGAGCGTCACATGGACCGCCTCTCGCGGGGCGAGTGCAAGCCGGAGGCAGGTCTGGTCTTTATTGAGATTATCGACAATCTGGAGCGTATCTCCGACCATGCACAAAACATGGCGGAGTACATCATGAATGAAATTTAAATTTAACAAAAGGCCTGACTTCCTAAATTATTGAAAATTAACAAAACAAATGTTAGGATAGCAACAGAGTCCTGACAGAATTGCCGGAGCTTTTGAAAGTGGCGCCTGTGTCGTTCGGACACAGGCGCTTTTTGCGTTACAGAATTGCCGGAGACAGGTAGAACATGCGTGCAACGCGAAAATAAGGAGGCGCAGGGATGGGACAGTGCAAGCATTGTGGCAGTGAGGTGAAGGCAGGCATGCGCTTTTGCGGCAACTGCGGCGCGCCGCAGGAAGCGGCGGCGGAAGCAATCGGAGAGGTTTCCGAAGAGAGTGCCGCGACGGCGGCCGAAGAGAATGCTGTGATGTTTGTCGAAGAAAATGCGGCAGCGACTGCCGGAGAAAGCGGGACAGAAGGACAGGAAGCGCCCGACGAGGCTGTGTATCCGGCAGTACCAAGACCTGCGGCAGAGACTACCGGAGAATCTGTGGCGACAGCTACCGGAGAGAATGCTCCGACGGCTGTCAAAGAGAGCGGGACAGAAGAACGGGAAGCGCCCGGCGAAGCTATGCATCCGGCGTCAGGCAGAGCGGTCGGAGAGGTTTCCGAAGAGAGTGTCGCGACGGCGACCGAAGAGAATGCTGTGATGCCTGTCGAAGAGAGCACGGCAGCGGGACAGGAAGCGCCCGGCGAGACCGCGAAGCGGAAACCGGGCCGTCTGCGGGCGGCTCTTTTTGCCGCCGCGGCGGTCGCGGTTGCGGCGGTCGGCGCGGCTGTGCTACTGCACCGTATGACGGCCATGACGGGGGAACGCTTTGTCCGCGTGCAGGCGGAAGCGCTGCGGCAGGAGGCTGTGCCGTTCGAGGGACTCGGCGCGGTCTTTGAGAACGGTTTCTCGAGCGACTTTGTGCTCAGCATGCAGATGTCGCGCAGCAGACTGCTCGCAATCTCGCGGAGCGGCAATGAGGACTATATGCTGGTCGCAAAGGCTCTGCAGCGCGGCATTCAGGCCAAGGTGGACCTCGGGAGACATCTGGAGACCGCCGTGCTGAACCTGGAGTTTGGCACCGACGATAGCGCGAAACTCAATTTTGACTGCTTTCTGGACAGCGAGAAGTTCGGCTACCGGATTCCGCAGGTCGGCAAGCAGGTCTTTGTTCTGAACTACCCGGAAGTGCTTGGGCAGTACAGCGGCGGGGCGCGCTTCAGCACGGCGGCGCTCGCCGGGCTGGTGCCGTCGAAGGAGCTGCTCTCCGCGTCCGCGGCGCGTTACGGGAATGTGCTCGCGGCCGCTGTCAAACCGAAGGAGATCAAAGTTAAAAAGCGGGCGTATACCTCCCATGTTCTGAAGCGTCAGCTGGACCACGAGATGAAGGGGGAGTATACGGTCTACACCTGGAATCCCGATCAGGAGACTCTGGAGGCACTCTTTCGGAATCTCGCGGTCGAGATGCGGAAGGATAAGGACTTTGCCGACTGGTATAACAAACGGCAGGAGGCGGGCGAAGAGCTTGCCACGGCACTCGGCATGGGACGGGGCAGGGCGGCCCACTTTTCGGATGTCGCCGACTATGTCGAGAAACACGCTGCGGATTGGGCGGAGACACTGGAAAAGCGGAACCTGCGCTGGAAGCTTGTGATGAAGGGGAAGGAAGTCGCGGCCATACGCGTGGTCGACAACGGCGAGAGACCGCTCTTTTGCTACGAGCGGGATCAGGTCGGCGACACGCTCTACCACGGCGTCGGCGGTGAATTGTTTCTCGGTACCTTCGCCGAAGAGCGCAGCAAAAAAGAGAATAGCTATGAGGGGCGGGCCATCGGGCGCCTCGCGATGTTCGGCGACGCCTGGCTCTGGGGCTTCCGGCTGTACTACAGTAAGGTGCCGCTTGACGGAAAGCCTTCGGTGCTCGGATTGCCGAACGGTAGTTATCGCTACACCTACTTTGACGCGGACCGGCCGGACCGGAAGTATACCTTTGAGGTCAAGGAGAAGTGGGGTCGCTCTGTCTACGAGCTTGACGACGGCTACGACAAGTTCACGCTGACGGCGACGCGGAAGGGTAGCGCCGAGAAGCCGACGGGCCGGGAAGTGGATATCAGCGACGAGTTGTCGGGCAGCGGCAAGAGTCTGCCGCAGGAGAAGTTTTCGGACATCATCGAGAAGCTCTGAGCGGAAAAGGAAACACGAAGCAAGCTGGCAAACTTTTCCGGAGAGATGTTCCGGAGAGGTGGCAAAAATTGTCGGAATATCAGAGAGGAAAGGCTCGAAAGAGCCGGAAAGATTGCGGTTTAGCACAACAAATGTTAAGATAAAAAGGAAAGTCCTGACAACATTGCCAGAGATTTTGCGCAAGGCGTCTGTGTCGTTTGGACACAGGCGCCTTTTTGCACGCAACGGGGGAACACACGGTCTCGGATTGAAAAAGGGGGAAGTGACCATGGGCAAATGCAAGCATTGCGGCAGCGAAACGGGGGAAGGCGAGCTCTTTTGCGCGAACTGCGGCGCGAGACTCGAGGAAGAGAAGCCCAGAGGAACCGCGGAAGAAGCGGCGGCAGAAACGAAAGAGGCGGAACATGAAGAGGTGGCGGAGCCCATCGTGAGAGAGGAGCCGACGCCGAAAGAGCCGATTGTGAGCGAGGCTGCGGCGGAGAAAGAGGACGCGGCGGAGCACAAGGACGCGGCGGGCCCTGCCGCGGAAGACAGGACTTCGGGCGCAGAAACCGCGGAGGATGCGGCAGCGGAAGGCAGTGCGGGAAAGAAGAAAAAAATCGGTTCCGCCGCGCTCATCGCCCTCGCCGTGCTGGGACTGGCGATCGGTTTCGGCGCGCGCACCGTGTCGAAAAATCTCGGATCGCCCGGGGAGCGCTTTCTCGCCGGACAGTTCCGGGCACTTTCCAAGGAGGCCGCGGTACTAAGCAGCGCGGAGCAAGTCTTTGAGAACGGTTTCTCAAGCGATTTTCAGCTCACGACAGAGCTCTCGGATAGACAGGTGACAGCGCTCACGCGGCGCGGGCTCTTCTCGGGGCCGTACGAGCGCATCTTGCGGGACGGCAGCGAGGCGCGCATTTTTATCGGCAAGAAATTTGAAAAGGCTGTCTTAAACCTGGAGCTCGGGCGCGGGGATGACCCGGTGCTGCAGGCGGACTGCTTCATCGATCCGGATCGCCTCGGTTTCCGCCTTCCGCAAAAGAGCGACAAGGTCTATGTGACGCGGTATCCGGAGGTATTACAGGAGCTCGGCAGCGAGTCGCGGCTCAGCACCTCTATGTTTGCGGACTTACAGTTTTCGAAGGAGCTCCGCGCCGCTACGGTGAAGCGCTACGGAAAAATTGTGGCGGCGGCCATCAACCGCAACAATCTGAAGACCGAGAAGCGGAGCTACCGCTCGCGCGTCTTAAAGCCCGAGTTAAAGCATTCGCTTGAGAAGGACTATACGATTTACAGCTGGGAGCCGAATGCCGAGGAGCTCGAGCGGCTGTTCCGGAACATTGCGGATGAAATGGAGAAGGACAGGGCGCTCGCTGCCTGGTATGACAGACGGCAGGAAATCGGCGAGCAGTTTGCGAAGGCGAGCGGTCAGCACCCGGGACGGAGCGTCAGGTTTGAAGATCTCGCAGACAGGCTACGGGACAATGCGGAGACCTACGCGAACCGCCTGGAAGACCGCAAGTTCACCTGGAAACTCGTGACGGAGGGGAGTGAAGTCCGTGCGATTCTCCTCCAGCTGGACGGCGGCGACACGCAGATCTTCTGCTATGAGCGGGATACGGACAAGGGCAAGCTGTACCGCGGGGTCAAAGTGTTTGACTCGGTGCTCACGGAAAAGCGGGATCTCGAGAAGAGCGGCTATTACGGCACCGTCGCCTGCCGCTTCAGCTGGTGGTTCCGCACCGAGAGTTTTGCGCTCAAGTACAGCAATGTGGACTTTAAGAAAAAGAGTGTGCTCGGTCTGCCCTGCGGGAAATACCGCCTGCTGCCGGGCGGCGATGAGGACGGAGACGGCATCAAATTCGAGGTGCGAAACGAGGGCGCAAACTCGCTCTATGAGTTGAAGAACGAGCTCGGCAGTTTCACCCTGAAGGCCACGAAGACCGGCACCGCGGCGCTGCCGACCGGGGAGGAAGAGAACATAGACGATGAACTGCTGGACGGCACGACGCCGCAGCAGGGAATTTCGAAGTTTATCGGCGCACTCTGAAGAAAAGCGGGGGAAAAGAGATGTATTGCAGGTATTGCGGGAGCAAGTTAAAGCCGGGGGCAAAATTTTGTACGAGCTGCGGCATGAAAGTCGAGTCGTCCGAAAAAACAGAGGAGACCGGGGCCAAAGCGGCGACAGCGACAGCGCAGACGGATACTGCGGCAACTGCGAGAGCGGAAGCGGAGGCAACGACAGCGGAAGGCGCGGAGAAGAAACTGACAGAGCGGAAAGAGACGGAACCCAAAAAGACGGAACAAAAAAAGGCGGAACAGCCCAAGCCGTCCGCGTCAACGCCGCCGGAAGAAAAGAAGACAGAGGGCGGGAAGTCGAAAAAGGGACTTCTTCTGATTCCCCTCTTTCTGCTGCTCGCCGGGCTCGGCGTGGTTCTCGGCATCCGAATCGGCTCGGGGCTCGGGCCCGGAGGCGGTTCAATCAAGCAAAACGACCCGTTTGCGAAGCGGGACACACAGGAGAGCGGCAAGGCGGCCACAGCGGAAAGCGGCGAGAGCGGCGCAGACAGGGAGAGCGCGGAGAGCAGTGCGAAGAGCGGGAGCGAGGGCGCAAAGCGCGAGGAGAAGCTGGTGCTTGCAGCCGAGAATACCGAGCTCGGCACCCTGCAGCGAAAAATCGCAGAGCTAAACAGCACGGCGGCGGCTGCCCAGCGCATTGACCTGTCGGCGGTCAACCACGCGGTCGGCACCAGAAATCCGGGCGAGAGCTGGAATTCGGATGTCTTTTACACGCTCGAGGGCTATGAGAACCGCCCGGGCTATGTGAACAAGAACCTTTGCCGCCTCGAGCAAAAGCAGCTCATCAACGCGGCGACCGGAAACCGGATTGACTATGTCATCTACATCAACCCGAACGACGGTGTCGCGAACAAGATTGTCGCAATCGAATACCTGGTCAGCGGGAGTTTGCAGGTCACGGAGTACTACTACGACGCGAACCGCATGCCGCGCTTTGTCTATCAGTACGACATTGACAACTATGTCGCGGGCTATGCGGTGCCGGAGAAGCCGGGACAGCGCTTCCTCTTCGGCAGTGACACGCTGCTCACCTGGAGAGAAGTCCGGGACGGCGGCTTCAAGTGGAACTGTGCGGCCAATGCGACGGAGGCTGAGCGGCTCCGGAAGTCCTGGCCCGCCAACACGATTTTTCTCTACCAGAATGAGAGTGCCGATATGCGGCGCGCCTTCGACGAGCGGGAATCGATTATGTTGAATGCCGCGTACAACACCTATGAGACCGTGATGAACGCGCAGAACCTGACGAGTATCAGCGGCTATGCCTACGACGAGCAGGGCAACGGCATAGGCGCGGCGGCGGTCCGGCTTTACCGGAACGAGGACGGCAAGCTGCTCTACGAGAGTCAGACCGATGCGGACGGCAAGTACCAGATTTATGTGCCGAGCGAGGCGAGACAGTACATGCTGCAAATTGCAAAGCAGCCCTATCAGGCCTGCGAAATTTACGGCATCGGTGTCGAGAGCGACCAGCTGGTCGCCTACCAGACACCGGTATACCTCTTCGAGCGCGGCGGCGCGACCATCGACTACCGCCTGAAACTCGGCGATGCGCTCCACTACAACGAGAGCCGGAGCGGCATGCAGACCGTCATCGCCTCGGCGATCAATCTGCGCGAAGGCATCAATAACCGCACGGGTACCATTGTCGCGACCGCAAAGGCCGATGAGTCCGGCGAGGCGGATGTACAGCTGAAGCCGGGCGTCTACACGGTCGAGCTGATTGCGAGCGGCTACGAGACGGTCTACGACACGCTGGTCGCGCGGCAAAACGGCGAGACCGAGCGGGAGTTCTTTGCGGCGCCGACGGTCGGTTCGGGACAGGTGTCGATTGTCCTGACCTGGGGCGCGGTGCCATCGGATCTTGACTCTCACCTCTTTACGCAGCGCGGCACCGAGACCTCGCATGTCTGGTTCGGCAGCAAGGAGGACGCGTTCGGCAACGACCTCGATGTCGACGACACGAGTTCCTACGGGCCGGAGACCGTGACCATCAAGCAGTTCTCCGCGCAGGACTACTACAAGTACTGTGTCTTTGATTTCACGAACGGCGTGCGGGAAAATACGCAGAGCTATGAACTTTCGAACTCGGGCGCGACCGTGCAGGTCTACACAGATCAGGGCCTCGCGGCGACCTACCATGTGCCGACCAACCGGCCGGGCGTAGTCTGGGAAATCTTTGAAATCCGAAACGGCAGAATCACGCCGATTCAGCGCTATTATAACTATGTGAGCAGCCAGGACTGGTGGATGCACAGTTAAAGAAAGCGAGATTTCCTTTCTTGCATTTTTGCAGGCACACGGTTAGAATGAAATAGAAAGATAATTCATTTCCGCAGCAGATACAGGAGGAGAAAAGCCATGGTTAAAGTTGCGATTAACGGATTTGGACGCATCGGACGTCTTGCGTTCCGTCAGATGTTTGAGACCGAGGGCTATGAAGTCGTTGCGATCAACGACCTCACGAAGCCGGAGATGCTCGCACATCTTCTGAAGTACGACACTTCGCAGGGTAGCTTCCTCGGCAAGATCGGCGAGGGCAAGCACACGGTCGAGGCAGGTGAGGATTCCATCACCGTCGACGGCAAGAAGATTACGATTTACAAGGAAGCGGACGCAAAGAACCTTCCGTGGAAGGCTCTGGATGTCGATGTTGTCCTGGAGTGCACCGGTTTCTATACCTCGAAGGAGAAGGCTTCGGCTCACCTCGAGGCAGGCGCAAAGAAGGTTGTCATCTCGGCACCGGCAGGCAACGATCTGCCGACCATCGTGTTCAACGTCAACGAGAAGACGCTGACCAAGGAAGACAAGATTATTTCCGCAGCTTCCTGCACGACGAACTGCCTCGCACCGATGGCAAAGGCACTGAACGACTACGCGCCGATTCAGTCCGGCATCATGAGCACCATTCACGCTTATACCGGCGATCAGATGATTCTCGACGGCCCGCAGAGAAAGGGCGATCTCAGAAGATCGAGAGCCGGCGCTGCGAACATTGTCCCGAACTCCACCGGTGCCGCGAAGGCGATCGGCCTGGTCATCCCGGAGCTGAACGGCAAGCTCATCGGTTCCGCACAGCGTGTCCCGGTCACGACCGGTTCCACGACCATCCTGGTCGCGGTTGTCGCGAAGGATGAGGTCACGAAGGAAGAGATTAACGCAGCGATGAAGGCAGCGGCAAACGAGTCCTTCGGCTACAACACGGACGAGATTGTCTCCTCCGATGTGATCGGCATGCGCTACGGCTCCCTCTTCGATGCGACCCAGACCATGGTCAGCAAGATCGCGGACGGCTGCTATCAGGTGCAGGTGGTCTCCTGGTACGACAACGAGAACTCCTACACGAGCCAGATGGTTCGCACGATCAAGTACTTCGCAGAGCTGTAAGCATCTGCTTTTGCAAGGCGACTCTCGCGGGTCCGGTCTTTGGACCGGGCCCGCTTTTTTATGACAAAGACGGAGGACAAGCATGTTAAACAAGAAGACCGTAGACGATCTCAAAGACTTAAAGGGCAAAAAGGTACTGGTGCGCTGCGACTTCAACGTTCCGCTGAAGGACGGCGTGATTCAGAACTATAACCGCATCGACGGCGCGCTGCCGACCATCAAGAAGCTCCTCGACCAGGGCGCAAAGGTGATTCTCTGCTCCCACCTCGGCAAGCCGAAGGGTGAGCCGCTGCCGGAGATGAGTCTCGCTCCGGTCGCACCGGCACTTTCCGAGCGCCTCGGTGTTCCGGTCAAGTTTATCTCGGACCCGCAGGTGACCGGCGAAGAGACCCGGAAAGCGGCTGCGGACTTAAAGGACGGCGAGGTGCTGCTCCTTGAGAATACGCGCTACCGCGGCGAGGAGACCAAGTACGGCAAGGACGAGGCGGCCGAGAAGTACGCGGAAGAGCTCGCGGCGCTCTGCGACAACGGCATTTTTGTCGATGACGCGTTCGGCACCGCGCACCGCGCGCACTGCTCGAATGTCGGCGTCACGAAGCACTGCAAGGAGAATGTGGTCGGCTACCTCATGGAGAAGGAGATCCGCTTCCTCGGCCAGGCGGTCGAGAACCCGGTGCGCCCCTTTGTCGCGATTCTCGGCGGCGCAAAGGTCTCGGATAAGCTGAATGTCATTAACAACCTGCTCGACAAGGTGGATACGCTGATCATCGGCGGCGGCATGGCGTATACCTTCTTAAAGGCAGAGGGACAGAGCATCGGCAACTCGCTCTGCGAGGAGGATAAGCTCTCGTACTGCCTCGACATGCTGAAGAAGGCGGAGGAGAAGGGCGTGAAGCTTTTACTCCCGGTGGACCATGTTGCGGCGGAGAAGTTTGCGGCCGATGCACCGCACAAGGTGGTCGATGAGATTCCGGAGGGCTACATGGGCCTCGACATCGGACCGAAGAGCATTGCGCGCTTCACCGAGGCGCTGCAGGGCGCAAAGACCGTGGTCTGGAACGGCCCGATGGGCGTCTTCGAGTTTGAGGCGTTTGCGGCGGGCACGCTGGCAATCTGCAAGGCAGTCGCAGAGCTGAAAGATGCGACGACTGTGGTCGGCGGCGGCGACTCCGTGAACGCGGTGAAGCGCCTCGGCTTCGCGGATCGCATGACGCACATCTCGACCGGCGGCGGCGCTTCGCTCGAGTTCCTCGAGGGCAAGGAGCTCCCGGGTGTTGCGGCGGCGGATAACAAGGACTGAAGGAGCGAGAGATGAGAAGAAAGATTATTGCGGGCAACTGGAAGATGAACATGACGCCGACCGAGGCGAAGGCACTGGCGACCACGCTGGCGCCGCTCGTCAAGAACCCGGAGGTCGACGTAGTTTACTGCGTGCCGTTTATCGATATCTTCCCGGTCAAGGAAGTGATTGCGGGCACGGCCGTGCATCTCGGCGCGGAGAATGTCTACTTCGAGGAGAAGGGCGCCTTCACCGGTGAGACTTCCCCGGCGATGTTAAAGGACGCGGGCGTCGAGTATGTGATCATCGGCCACTCCGAGCGGAGAGAGTATTTCCATGAGACCGATGAGATCATCAACAAGAAACTCTTAAAGCTTCTCGAGCACCAGTTTAAACCGATTCTCTGCTGCGGCGAGAGCCTTGCGCAGCGCGAGGCGGGCGTCACGATGGACTTCATCCGGATGCAGTTAAAGCTCGCGTTTCAGGGCGTCAGCGCTTCGGATGCGGCGAAAGTCACGATTGCCTATGAGCCGATTTGGGCGATCGGCACCGGTAAGACCGCAACCGTCGCACAGGCCGAGGAAGTGTGCCGCGGCATCCGCGAGACCGTGAAGGAGCTCTACGGCGAGGCGATTGCCGAGGAAATCCGCATTCAGTACGGCGGTTCGATGAACGAGAAGAACTGCAAGGAGCTGCTTGCGGAGCCGGACATCGACGGCGGCCTGATCGGCGGCGCGTCCTTAAAGCCGGAATTCGGAAAAATCGTAAACTACAAGGCACTCTGAGCCTTTTGGTGGGCTTCATACAGAGGGCGGCATCGCTTCGGCGGGCCGCTCTTCTTTTGTCGGAAAGTAAGTTGACAGAGATAGAGTAACGGTGTATTATGCGGATAGTAAGCTATTTCGCATAACGGTGTGCGGTGAGTTCACGAAAAGTTTACGGACTTTCGAGGACCGTTTGTAATGGTTGCCGGTTATTTATGGTAAAATGGCTTCGTTATAACAGATTCATACAGCAAAGCGAGGTACCGGAATGATTCGTGGAAGAAAATCCCTTGCATGCCTACTGAGTGCGGTCGCGGTGGTGAGCACCGTGGCCTCTCCGCTCAGCGCCTATGCAAATACAAGCAGTAACTTTGCGTATCGCCGTCAGGTCATAGCGCTCTCGGGCATTATGCCGACCACCGGCGGCATGTCCGAAAAGGTGACGCGCGCACAGTTCGCGCAGATGTTGGTCAGAGCCTCCGCGTATCGCAGTGTGCTCACGAAGACCAGCAATGTCTCCGTCTTCGCGGATGTGAAGTCGGGCGATGAATATGCGGCTTCGATTCGGCTTGCGGCGGAGCAGGGCTGGATGACCGGCTATCTCGGCGGCAAGTTTAAGCCGTCCGAACCCGTGCGCTTAAACGAGGCGGCAAAGGGCGTGCTGGGGCTCCTTGGTTACACGGCGGATGATTTTGCGGGCGATCAGTTCAACAAGCGCATGGCGCAGTATGCGAATTCCGACTTAAACGAAAACATCGGCTACAGCGACCCGCAGACCGAACTCACGAAGGCGGACTGTGTGAATCTCTTTTATAACCTCCTGAAGGCAAAGCAGAAGAGCGGCACGGTCTATGCGGGCGTTTTGAATGCCGAGGTCGATTCGAACGGCGAGGTGAACGCGCTCAAGATGGCGGACAATACGACGCGCGGCCCGAAGGTCGCGGAGAGCCGCACCCAGGTCGACAACATCATCCCCTTCCGCCTGGACGATGCGACCATCTTCATGAACGGCAGAGAGGTGCAGAAAGAAGCGCTCTACGCGGCGGCCGCGCAGTATGCGGTCATCTACTACAGCTCGCAGACCAAGACGGTCTGGGCCTACAATGCGGACACCGATTCCGACGCCGACAAGCGCGTGGCGCGCGGCGTGGTCGAGGCCATCTACTATCAGAACACGAACACGCTCACGCCGAGCGCGGTCAAGCTGGACGACGGCAATGTCTATCAGCTCAATTCGACCGAGATGCAGTTTGTGTTTTCGGTCTACGGCAGCGTGAAGGTCGGCGATCATGTCGTATTGATTTACCAGGTTGCGGGAAGCGGCGCGGCGACCGAAGACGGTGAGGCGAGCCAGAGCTTCAGCGTCGTGGACTATGTGGAGCCGTAAGCGGAAAGGGGGCAGGCAGTGGCAGAAGAAGTAAAGCCGAAGAAGAAAGGGCTCAGCAGAGGGGCAAAGCGGAACATCCGGCGCGCGGTCATCGCGCTCGCGGTTCTCGGGCTCGGTGGTGCCTTTGTGCACAGCCGCATGGCGGCGGCCAAAAAAGCGGCGGCGGCAAGCATGGCGGTGGACACCGGCAAGGCGACCGTCGAGGACATCACTCAGAAGATTTCCTCGACCGGCACCATTTCCGCAAAGGACACCTATTCGATCACCGCGCTCGTGCAGAGCGGCACCATCACCGAGGCGAATTTTGAGGTCGGTGACCATGTCGCGAAGGATCAGGTTCTCTACCGGATCGATGACAAGCTCGCGGCCTCGGAGATGAAGAGCGCGGAGAGCGCACTCGCGCGGGCACAGAAGAGCCTCGCCTCGGCGACGGCGGACTTACAGGACGCGCAGAGCAAGTACGGCGACGGGGTCTATAAGGCGACCCGCGCGGGCTATGTGACCAAGGTCTATGTGACGGACGGCGAAAAAATTTCGGGCGGCGCGACGCTCGTCGACCTGACCGATGAAACGAGCATGAATGTGCGCATTCCGTTTCTCTCGGGCGAGGCGGATCTGATTCAGGCCGGCGCCCCGGCGACCTTGACGCTCTCGGACACGCAGGAGCAGGTCGAGGGCACGGTGGTCGCGGTCGGCGCGCAGGAGAGAACCCTGACGGGCGGCCGCCTTGTGAAAGATGTGACAATTTCCCTGAAGAACCCGGGCGGTCTGACGAGCAACACCTCGGTCAGCGCGACGATCAACGGCTTCCGCTGCGTCGAAGAGGGAAAGTTTGAGGCGCACTACACGACCAATATGGCGGCGGATCTGCCGGGCGCGGCGGACAGCGTGAAGATTCTGGTGCATGTCGGCGATTACATTCAGCCCGGGACGCCGATTTTCACGATGACACCGAAGTCCGTGAAGGACATGCTCGAAACCTATTCGGACAAGGTCGACAGCGCGCAGAGCGGTGTCGAAGGCGCGCAGAAGGGCGTGGACAGCGCCAAGGAGACGCTCGACAACTACACGATTAAATCCCCGATTGACGGCGAAGTCATCACAAAGAGCTATAAGGTGGGCGATAAGCTCGGCGGCGCGGGCATGAGCGGCACGAAGTCCGCGACGACGCTCGCGACCATCTATGACATGAGCGCCTACACATTTAAGATGGCGATTGACGAGACGGATATCTCGAAAATTCAGGTGGGACAGCGCGTCGAAATCACGGCGGATGCAATTCCGGGCGAGACCTTCGGTGGCACGGTCACGAATATCAGCCTCGAGGGCAGCTCCCAGGGCGGTGTCTCGACCTATCCGGTGACGGTCACGCTCGACAACACCGAGAAACTCCTGCCGGGCATGAATATCAACGCGAAGATTGTGATCGGTTCGGCTTCGGGCGCGCTCTGCATTCCGGCGGATGCGCTGATGCGGAACAACCAGGTCTATGTGAAGGACGACTCGGTCACCGAGGCCAAGGGCGAGGTCCCGGCGGGCTTCCGCGCGGTCACGGTCGAGACCGGTCTCATCAACGGCGACAAGGTGCAGATCACTTCGGACAATATCAAGGCGGGCGATGAAGTCTATGTGCAGCCCAAGGCACCGGACACGAGTGACAGCATGAGTATGTACATGAACGGCGGACAGAGCGCGGAGGGCGAGGCCGGCGGAAGCGGCGGTGAAGCGAACGGCGACACGGCAGGCGGCGAAGCGCAGGGCGGTGACGCGAATGGGCAGAATTAAGACGGTCCACATCCCCCAGGGCGAAGTTCTGATTGAGATGAAGGACATCTGCAAGACCTATGTGATGGGCGATGAGGTCGTGCACGCAAACGACCACTTAAACCTCACGATACGGATGGGCGAATTTGTCGCGATTGTCGGCAAGTCCGGCTCGGGCAAGTCCACACTCATGAATATCATCGGCGCGCTGGATGTGCCGACTTCCGGCACCTACCTGCTCGGCGGGGAGGATGTCGGCGACATGACGCAGAACGAGCTCGCGGATATCCGGAACCGTATGATAGGCTTCATCTTTCAGCAGTACAACCTGCTGCCCAAGTTAAACCTCCTCGAGAATGTGGAGCTCCCGCTCCTCTACGCGCATGTGCCGGGCGACAAGCGAGAAGAGCGCGCCCTGCAGCAGCTGGAGCGCGTGGGGCTCGGCGACAAGGCGCGAAACATGCCGAACCAGCTCTCGGGCGGTCAGCAGCAACGCGTCTCGATTGCGAGAGCGCTCGCCGGAAATCCGTCTCTTTTGCTCGCCGACGAGCCGACCGGTGCGCTTGACTCGAAGACCAGTCGTCAGATTCTCGACTTTTTCAAGGAGCTGCACAAAGAGGGCAATACCATCGTCATGATCACGCACGACAATTCGATTGCGGTGCAGGCGAAGCGCGTCGTGCGGATTCAGGACGGAAAGATCAATTTTGACGGGAAGGCGGAGGACTATGCTGCAATCATTTAAACTCGCCTTAAAGAGCATCTGGAGCAACAAGGTGCGCTCCGCCCTCACCATGTTCGGCATCATCATCGGCGTGGCCTCCGTCATCATCCTCGTGAGTCTGATGAACGGTTATCTGAACAGTCAGATTTCCCAGTGGGGCGATCTCGGCGCGACGAATATCAATATCACGGTCGTGAACCAGCCGAGCCGCTCGGTCACCATGGATGAGATGTATGCCTATCTCGCTGACCACAGGGATCTGTTTGCCGGCATGAGCCCTACGGTCTCGCCGGGGGACGGAACCCTGAAGGTCGGCAACAAGAAGTCCGAGGGCACCACAATCACAGGTGTCAGCGAGAGCTATGCGTCTCTCGTGGACAAACAGTTGGAACAGGGGCGCTTTCTCAGCTACGCGGATGTGCTCTCGAAGCAGGAGGTCTGTGTCATCGGGCCTTACACGGCGAAGCGGCTGTTCGGCTCTCCGGAGGCCGCGCTCGGCGAAAAGGTTACCTACGGCGGCGTGAATTTGACCGTCATAGGTCTCCTCAAGCAGAAGAGCAAAGGCAAGATGGAAGAGAGCGGCACGGACGATGTGCTTCTGCTGCCGTATTCGACGGCGCTCAAGATGGCGCACACGGCGCAGCCTTCGGCCTATCTCTTTGCGGCGAGCAGCACGGACAAGGCGGCTGTTCTGAACGCCAAAAAGTCGCTCGAAGACTATCTCCACGGTATTTTCCACAACAAAAAGCACTACACACTGATGGCCATGGTCGAGATGCTCGACCAGATCAACCGGATGATGGCGCAGATGTCGGTATTAATCGGCGGCATAGCGGGTATCTCGCTCTTTGTCGCGGGCGTCGGCGTCATGAATATCATGCTGGTTTCGGTCACCGAGCGGACGCGGGAAATCGGCATCCGGAAGGCGCTCGGCGCGCGTCCCGGGGTCATTTTACAGCAGTTCGTGCTCGAGGCGATTACGACCTCGGTGCTCGGCGGTCTGATCGGTATCGGCATCGGCAGCGGAATTCTGAATATCGTCGGAATGTTCCTCGGCTACAGCGTTGCGGCGACGCCGAAGGCAATTTTCATCTCGTTTACCGTCTCGGTGGCGATCGGCCTCTTTTTCGGCTATATGCCGGCAAAGCGCGCGGCGGCACTGAATCCGATCGACGCGTTGCGGAGCGAATAAAGAGAGACAGGTACAAAAAAAAGTCAGGTCGAAAGACCTGACTTTTTTGTCTCAAATCAAAGAATCTGTGTCCCCGCTCTGTCTCAGGGATGTTCGACCGACGCTTCGTCGCAGGCGGCGGCTTCTGTCTCAGCGGAAGCCGCCGCTGCATCTTCGGTCGCTGTCACTGCGGCGGACAGCGTCTCAGCGCTGTCTGCCGCCTCAGCTTCGTGTTCGGTCGGAACCGCTTCCGCTGTGTCCTGCGGTTCCGTGCTATACGGTGCCGTTGCGCTGTGTTGCTCGGCGCTGACGGATGCATCCGGTTTCTTCAGCACGGCCTTTCCGTAGTGGCCGCTCTCAAAGAGTTTCTTGTAGAGTTCCTCGGAGAGGGCCTCTATGTAGCCTTCGTCCATGCCGTCGTAGCGCTGTAAGAAGCAGTCCTGAATAAAGTCGAAGCGCTTCAGGGCGAGCGCCTCCGCGCGGAGCGGATGGCGGGTTGCACCGAGAATTTCGAGGTCAATCTGCTCCGGCGCATAGCTTGCGAGGAACCAGCGCTCCAGTTCTTCGGTGATGCGCTGTTCCTCCTCGATGTGCGAGTAGGCGCGGGAAGCTTCCCGGCGCGTTTTCCAGTAGAGACCGAAGGCACCGAGCGCAAAGACAAGGAAGAAAAAGCGCATCAGTGCGGTGGTCGGCAGAGCGAAGGGGAGATGCAGCTGTTGACCGAAGCTTAGCAGCGTTAGCACGCTCATCACGATGCCGACAATCAAAAAGGCCGAGGCCGAGGAACTCAAATCTTCATAGCGATCTTCCTGGCGCACATAGAGGCGGGGGGTCTCCCGCGAGGTGCGGTCGGAAGCAGGTTCGTTTACTTGCATAGCGTCATCCTTTCGCGCGGCTTGGAACAGCCGTTGTTTACTCAAAGTATACTACAAAGCGGGCTTTTTTGCGACAGGCGCTGTGCAGCTTTCCTTTTTGCGGGAAGCTGTGTAGAATAAAGAGTAACACGCGCTGCATCGCAGCGCGAAGGTCAAGTCGAGAAAGGAGTGTTCCGATGCCGCAGCATCCGCCGTTTCCGAAAAAGCTGCCGCCTCTGCGCCTCAAAAATATCCTCATTGTGCTGTTTCTTCTTGTGGGGCTTCTGCCGCTCTGTCTCGCTGTGTCGGTGGCGACCAACAGTTTCCGGCAAAGTCTCCTGGATACCCACAAGGCGGAAGTGCAGGAGAGAAGCGGCATCCTGTCGACCAAGCTGACCCGGACGGGGTATCTCCACAACCAGGACAAAAAAGATAACAGTCTGAATTCGGAACTCGAGATCATCGCGCAGAGCTACCACGGGCGCATTCTGGTCGTGGATCAGAACTATCGCATCATAGAGGATAGTTTCCATCTCGCCGAGGGGCGGTACCATGTCGCGCCGGAGGTGATACGGAGCTTTCGCGGCGAGAACGCGACCAACTACAATGCCGACAAGTACTACATGGTGCAGACCACGCCGATTTACGACTCCCTGGATGTAAAGGCGGAAGACAGAGTGGTGGAGGGGGTGCTTCTCTTCATCTCGTCCACGGAATTGCAGCGCACGGAATTGCAGGGGGTAAGTGAGACCCTGCGCATTTTTACGGTGGCGGTCGGGCTGCTGCTCGCGCTGCTCAGCGTGATACTGGCCTCTCTGATTCTGCGCCCGTTCGCGGAACTCCGCGCGGCGCTCCGCAAGGTGTCGGTCGGCAATCTGAATGAGACGGTCGAGCAGAACAGCTACCTCGTGACCGCGCAGATCAGCGAGGATGTCAACGCGACACTCCGGAAACTCCGCGCGCTGAACGAGTCGCGCCAGGAGTTTGTCTCGAATGTCTCGCATGAGTTAAAGACGCCGATTACCTCGATGCGCGTGCTCGCGGACTCCCTGATTTCGGCGGGCGATGCGCCGCTGGAGCTCTACAAGGAGTTCATGAGCGATATCTCGAAGGAGATTGACCGCGAGGCAAAGATTATCGACGACCTTCTGAGTCTGGTCCGCATGGACCGCTCGGGCACGGTGCTGAACCGGAAGGAGACCGATATGCACGAGATGCTCGAGCAGATTCTGAAGCGTCTCCGACCGCTCGCGAGAGTAAATCAGATTGAGCTGACCCTGCACACGGTGCGGGAGGTCACGGCCGAGGTGGACGAGGTGAAGTTCTCGCTCGCCATCATGAACTTAGTCGAAAACGGCATCAAGTATAACGGCAACCAGAAGGACGGCTATGTGCAGGTCACGCTCGATGCGGATCACCAGTTCTGCTATATCCGCGTCGAGGACAACGGCATCGGTATCCCGGAGGATCAGCAGGAACTGGTCTTTGAGCGCTTCCACCGCGTGGACAAGGCGCGCTCCCGTGAGACCGGCGGTACGGGCCTCGGACTTGCAATCACGAAGGAAATCATCCTTCTGCACCAGGGTATGATACGCCTGACCAGTGAGGTCGGAAAGGGCAGCACCTTCCTGGTGCGCATTCCGCTCAAATATATCGAGAGCAGCACGCCCGCCCAGGCGGCCTCGCAGAAGAAGAACCGGAGAGAACGGGGAAAGAGAGGTGAGGCGCGTGGCGAATAAACAAAAAGGGTGGCTGGTCCTGCTGCTCTGCCTGCTCTGCTTCTGCGGCTGCGGCCCAAAGAAAGCAGGCGCGGACCCGGCGGCGGGGCGCTATGCGATTTACTATCTGGACAAGACGGCGACCAAACTGACACCGCTCATTTACGAGACGCAGACCACGGACAAGAATCAACTGGTCGGCGAACTCATGCAACAGTTTCTGCATGTGCCGAGCGCCGAGGATCTGATCACGGCGACGGGAGACAAGACGCGTTACGAGTCCTTCAGTTTTGACGACAAGGTGCTCTATATCTACTTTGATGAGAACTACCAGGACTTGAAGACCGACCGGAAGACCCTCTGCTCGGCGGCATTGACTGAGACGCTCGCGCAGATCAAAGGCGTCGAACATGTCGGCATTTACAGCGGCGGGAAGCCGCTCGCCGGGGTGGACGGCAGTCTTCTGGGACCCTTTAGCGAAAACGATTTCGTGAACAGCGTCTCGGATGTGAACAGCTACGAGACCGTGGAACTGCCGCTTTACTTTGCGTCTGCGGACGGCAAAAAATTCACCGAGGAGACCCGTAGCGTGACCTACCGCGCGAATACCCTGCTCGAGCAGGTCGCGGTGGAGCAGCTGATTGCAGGGCCGCGGGGCAGCGGCAAGGCCATACTGCCGCCGGAGACCAAGCTGCTCAGCATCTCGGTCAATGAAAACATCTGCTATCTGAATTTCAGCAAGGAATTTCTGAATCCGGTCACAGGCGTGAGCCCTGATGTGAGCCTCTATGCGCTCGTGGACACCTTGACCGGACTCAAAACCGTACAGCGGGTTCGCATTTCGGTCGAGGGCTCGCAGTCCGTGCTGTTCCGGGATGCCATCTCTCTCGACGCGCTCTTTGAGCAGAATCTCGACTATGTCGGCAAGGGCCTGCCCGGGAATACCGCTTCGCCTAGCGAAACCGCCGCGACGGATGAATCGAAGTAAGCAGTCGGGTTGAAGTAAATTTATTTCATCATTAGAAAATTCATTTCGGAGAAAACAGAATATGAGACGTCCGCTGGAAGTACTGGCAGTCGGGGTTGTGCTTGGAGAGCTGCTTTGCCTCGCCGGAATCCGCGGAATCTTGCTTTTTCTGCTCTGCCTCTGCCCCGTGCTCTTAGCGCTTTTTCTGCGCGGGGTGAGGCGTCGCATCCTTCTTGTCCTTGTCCTCGGCGCAGTCGCCGGGGCGCTTCGGTTGCAGGCGGCCCTTTTGCCGGGCCGCGCCGAACGGCAGTTACAGCGCGCCGAGGGAGCCGCTGCGACCTTTCGCGGGCGCATTGCGGAAATCGAGCCGCGCGGCGAGCTGACGCGCGTCCGCTGCGGCAGCGTGTACCTTTTGCTGCGGGAGAGCAGCGGAGAGACCCTCGCGCTCGGGCGCGTATTGACGGCGAGCGGCAGCTTAAGCCCGATTGCGGCGCCGACCAACCCTGGAGAATTTGACTACCGGGCTTATTGCCGCGCGCGCGGCGTGACGCACCGCATGCAGGTGCGGCAGTATACCGTGGAGGGCAGGGCGAGTCCGCTCGCGGAGTGTCTCCGGCGCTTTCGAAGCGCCGCGCTGGAGCGGCTCAAAGCAGTCTGCCCCGAACAGGAGGCAGGCTATCTTGCCGCGCTCCTACTCGGCGACAAGCACGCGCTCAGCGAGGACTTCTACGATCTCTACCGGAAAAACGGCATTGCGCATCTGCTCGCAATCAGCGGGTTGCACACCGGTTTTCTGGGACTCGCGCTCTACCGCCTGCTTCGGAAAAAGTGCGGGCTTTCTCTGAGCGCTGTCGTCACGGCGCTGTTTCTCTGCCTTTATGCGGCATTGACCGGCGGAGACACCGGCGTTCTCAGGAGCAGCCTGATGCTCGGCCTCGGTTTTCTCGCGCTCTGCCTCGGCAGAAGCTACGATCTTCGGAGCGCTGCCGCCTTTGCCCTTCTGTTTCTTCTTTTCTTCTCGCCGCTTCAACTCTTTCAGTGCGGCTTTCAACTCTCTTTTCTCGCAGTCTTTTCGATCGGCGGTCCCGGCAAGGCACTCACGGAGCGCTTTGCGGCAAAGCGAAACCTTTGTGCCGCGTTTTTGCAGAGCCTCACGGTCTTTCTCGTCACCCTTCCCGTCATTTCCTACTGGTTCTTTTCCCTGCCGCCCTACGGCATCCTTCTCAATTTACTCGTCATTCCGATGACAGGTGCCCTGCTGTTACTCGGATTTGTGCTGCTCGCCGCGGCCTTCGCCGCGCCGCCGCTCGCGCTGCTTTGCGGACAAATTCTGCATCTTGCGCTCGGTGCGCAGATTCTGCTCTGTCGTCTCGCGGAGTGCCTGCCGTTTCACCGCATCCTGCTCGGGCGGCCTAGGGGGTGGCAGCTGGCTGTCTACAGCGTTTGCCTTGCGCTCGGCTTCCGGCTGCTGCTCGGCAGAGACTCTCGTCCCAAAGAGAAGCGGCAGCGGGAATTGCGCCGCGTGCTGTTGCTTTGCGCCGCACTCGGCGCGGGGCTTAGCCTCCTGCCGATCCGGAGCCGCGTGCCCCGTGTCTGGGTTCTCGACATAGGCCAGGGCGATGCCATCGTGATTGAACAGGGCAGCCGCTGCATCACGATAGACGGCGGCAGCACTTCGCGGCCGGACTGCGGGAAACAGGTCATAGAGCCGTTTCTCGAGAGCCGCGCGCTCGGAACCGTGGACGCTGCCTTTCTGACCCATGCGGATCTGGATCACACGAACGGACTGAGCTACCTTGCAAGCAGGGACTCGGGGATACCGGTGAAGCGCGTCATTTTGAATCCGGCGGCGGAGACCGATGCGCATTATGCGAAATTGATGGCTGCGCTCAGAGAGAATCCGGAGACAGAACTCTGTTTTATGGGCGCGGGCGATGTCTACGGGAATTTTCACTGTCTCTGGCCGCCGCGGGAAGCGCTGCCGGAGGAAGTCAACGAGCAGTCCTTAATCCTCCTCTTTACGGCAAACGGCAAGCGCTGCCTCTTTACGGGCGATGCGGGACAGCCGAGCGAGGAGAAACTGCTGGAGCGGCTTGCCGCCCCCGAACGGGCTGCCGAGCGCGCCGCGCTCACGGACATTGACCTCCTGAAGGTCGGGCACCACGGCTCAAGAGGGGCGAGCAGTGACAGCTTTCTCGCGTTGCTTTCGCCGGACTGCGCGCTGATTTCCTGCGGGCGGGGCAATTCCTACGGGCATCCGCACGCCGAGGCGATGGAGCGACTCCGCCGCCATGCGGAGCAGGTGCACAGCACGGCGAAGGAGGGAGCTCTCTCGGTGGAACTTGGGCCGAACTGAAAAAAGTCAAAAAATTAGCACTCATTTATTGACAGTGCTAATAACAGCTGCTATACTGATTACAGTTCAAAGAATGTTATATAGCATGTATAGCATTCGTAGCAAAGCGAGGTGAAGTGCATGAATATCAGCAAGTTTACACAAAAATCTCAGGAAGCGATTGCCGTAGCGGAGAAGCTGGCAATCCAGAACGGTAACCAGCAGATTGACGAAGAGCATCTGCTCAGCGCGCTGCTGACGGTTTCGGACTCCCTGATTGCAAGCCTCGTCGCAAAGATGGGAATACAGAAAGAAGCCTTTCTCAATGAGAGTGAGGCTCTGATTCAAAAGCTCCCGAAGGTGAGCGGCGGCGGGCAGGAATATGTGAGCGCGGACTTGAACCGCGCTTTGAACGGCGCGGAGGATGAGGCAAAGGCGATGGGAGATGACTATGTCTCCGTCGAGCATTTGTTCCTGAGTCTCTTAAAGAATCCGAACCGCGCCCTGAAGGAACTCTTCCGGACTTACGGCATTACCCGCGAGAAGTTCCTGCAGGCACTCTCGACAGTGCGCGGCAACCAGCGCGTCACCTCGGATAACCCCGAGGCAACCTACGACACGCTGAATAAGTACGGCTACGACCTCGTGGAGCGCGCGCGGGACCAGAAACTCGATCCCGTCATCGGCCGCGATGAGGAGATTCGGAACGCGGTTCGCATCCTGAGCCGTAAGACCAAGAATAACCCGGTTTTAATCGGTGAGCCCGGCGTCGGTAAGACGGCGGTCGTCGAGGGGCTTGCGCAGCGCATTGTGCGCGGCGATGTGCCGGAGGGACTCAAGGACAAGCGGCTCTTTGCGCTCGACATGGGCTCTCTGGTCGCAGGTGCCAAGTACCGCGGCGAATTCGAGGAGAGACTGAAGGCTGTGCTCGAGGAAGTCAAGAAGAGCGAGGGCGAGGTGATTCTCTTCATCGATGAGCTCCACACGATTGTCGGTGCGGGTGCATCCGAGGGCAGCATGGACGCCGGCAATATGTTAAAGCCGATGCTTGCGCGCGGCGAGCTCCACTGCATCGGTGCGACGACCCTTGACGAGTACCGGAAGTACATTGAAAAGGATCCGGCGCTCGAGCGGCGTTTCCAGCCGATTCTCGTGGATCAGCCGACCGTAGAGGATACGATTTCGATTCTCCGCGGCTTGAAAGAGCGTTATGAGAACTACCACCATGTGAAGATTCAGGACGGCGCACTGGTCAGCGCGGCCGTGCTCTCGGACCGCTATATCACCGACCGCTTCCTGCCCGACAAGGCAATCGATCTGGTCGATGAAGCCTGCGCAATGATTAAGACCGAGCTCGACTCTCTGCCGGCGGAACTCGATGAGATGAACCGCCGCCGTATGCAGCTCGAAATCGAGGCGACGGCGCTCCGGAAGGAGACCGACAACCTCTCGAAAGAGAGACTCGAGGCCATCGAGAAAGAGCTTGCCGAGAAGAAGGCAGCGTTTGCCGAGGCCAAGGCAAAGTGGGAGAACGAAAAGGCAAGTGTCTCGAAGCTCGCCGAGATCCGGCAGAAGATTGAGGATACGAACCACGAAATTCAGGCAGCACAGCAGGCCTATGACCTGAACAAGGCCGCAGAGCTTCAGTACGGCAAGCTCCCCGAGCTGCAGAAACAGCTTGCGGCCGAGGAGGCGAAGGTGCAGGGGCAGGACTTCTCGCTCGTGCACGAGGCAGTCACCGAGAATGAGATCGCAAAGATTATTTCCCGCTGGACCAACATTCCGGTCGCAAAGCTGACGGAATCCGAGAAGAATAAGACCCTGCATCTCGATGACACGCTGCATCGGCGCGTCATCGGTCAGGATGAGGCGGTACAGAAGGTCGCGGAGGCCATCCAGAGAAGCAAGGCGGGCATCAAAGATCCCTCGAAGCCCATCGGTTCCTTCCTGTTCCTCGGTCCGACCGGTGTCGGCAAGACCGAGCTCGCGAAGAGCCTTGCGGCGGCGCTCTTTGACGATGAGAGCGCCATGGTGCGGCTTGACATGTCGGAGTACATGGAGAAGTTCTCCGTGTCGCGCTTAATCGGAGCGCCTCCGGGCTATGTGGGCTACGACGAGGGCGGCCAGCTGACCGAGGCGGTCAGAAGAAAGCCCTACTCTGTGGTGCTCTTTGACGAGGTCGAGAAGGCGCATCCGGATGTGTTCAATGTCCTCTTGCAGGTGCTTGACGACGGCCGCATCACCGACTCGCTCGGGAAGACCGTCGACTTCAAGAACACGATTATCATTATGACGAGCAATCTCGGTTCCCAGTACCTTCTGGACGGCATTGACGAGCAGGGCAATATTAAGCCCGAGGCGGCTGCGGCGGTCGACGCCGATGTAAAGGCGCACTTCCGCCCCGAGTTCCTGAACCGGCTGGATGAAATCATCATGTTCAAGCCGCTCACGAAGCAGAATATCGGCGGCATTGTGGATCTCCTCTTACAGGAGACCAACGAGCGTCTCGCGGATCAGGAGATCTCGATCGAACTTACGCCTGCGGCCAAGCAGTATGTCGCGGACGAGGGCTACGATCCGGCCTTCGGCGCACGGCCGCTGAAGCGCTTCCTGCAAAAGCATGTCGAGACACTCGCGGCAAAGCTGATTCTGAGCAGCGACAGCGGACTTCACAAGGGCGCTGTGATTCGGATGGATGTCGACGAGAAGAAGGGTGGTCTCAAGGCGGAAGTGGTCGCCTGAAAGACAGGATCGGCGAAATCGGTATCAAAATAAGCTCCGGGAAACCGGGGCTTATTTTTGTGTCCGGAGAGGCTGTCTCGTCAATTTCCTGACATTGTGGTAAAATAGATAAAAATACAATCGCCGTGGGAAGGAAGTGCGTATGATTCGCGCCGTTTTTTGTTTCTTAGAGATTTTTTTATTTCTGGTTCTGGGTCTCCCGGTGCTCCTGGTGCTCTGGGTTTATCAGCTGTTCAACCCGCATCGCGTCTCGGAGCGCGCGCAGTGGTATGTCGCCTGGATACTCGGCATCATCACGCGGACCGCACTCGGCGGGAAGAAACTGACCGTCCTGGGACTCGAGAATATACCCCGGGACGAGGGCGTTGTCTTTATGGGCAACCACAGAAGTTATTTTGATATCATTTGCACCTATCCGATTCTCCCGGTGCAGACCGGTTTCCTTGCGAAGGACGGGCTCTATAAGGTGCCGTCGCTTCGCCGCTGGATGCAGCTTCTGCATTGCCAGTTTCTCGACCGGAAGGACATCCGGAAGGGCATGGAGACCATCAAGACCTGCACGGAACTCGTGAAAAACGGGATCTCGATCTGGGTATTCCCGGAGGGCAGCCGCGCGAAGAATTCGGATCAAACCGCACTGAGCCCCTTTCACGCGGGTAGCTTTAAAATTGCCGAGCGCGCGAATGCGTATATTGTGCCGGTCGCAATCTACGGCACCGATGTGCTCTGGGAGAATCAGTTTCCGGCAGTCCGACCGACCGACATCACGATTGAATTCGGCAAACCCTTCCGCGCGTCCGAACTGCCGCAGGAGATGAAGAAAAAGGTCAGCGAGTACACGGCGGCGCGGATTCACGAGATGCTGGTCGAAGAAGAGCGGCGCCGCGCATGAGTCAAGATACTTTCGGTTACGAGTGCTGTGACCGCCTGCCGCACGCAGAGCGCATTGTCTACCAAGGTCTCGAGGGGGCTTACAGCAATCTCGCGGCCGTGCGATTTTTTGCGAACTATCCGGAGGCGAGCTTTTCGCATGTGAAGACCTTTGATGCGGCGGTGCGCGCGGTCGATGAAGGCACGGGCGACTATGCTGTGCTACCGATCGAGAACTCGACAGCGGGCAGTGTCGCGGACAGCTACGACGCGCTCGCAAAGCGCGAGGTCTCGGTGGTCGGCGAGTATCTGCTGCCGGTTCGGCACGCACTGCTCGCGTGCGGCGACGCCGAACTCGCGGACATCCGGACCGTCTACTCGCACCCACAGGGCATCAAGCAGTGTGCGCCGTTTTTTGAGGAGCACCCGGAGATTGAGGCGGTCGCGGTCTCGAATACCGCCGTCGCCGCCCAGCTGGTGCAGGCGATGGGAAAAAGAAGTGCCGCGGCGATTGCCTCCGCCTATGCGGGACAAATTTACGGCCTCAAGGTGCTGATTCCGACTTTGAACTACCGCGCGGAGAATACAACCCGCTTTTTAATTGTCGGAAAAGAAAAGGTATACTTGCGTGGCGCAAAGACCGTGAGTCTCATGATGGAGACCCGCCACGAGGCGGGCGCGCTCTACCATGTGCTCGGCGCGCTTTATGCGGAGGGCATCAATCTGCTCCGTCTCGCGGCGCGCCCCGTGCCGGAAGTCAGCTGGGCGTACCGCTTTTTTCTCGATTTTGCGGGAAATCCGGAAGAAGGTACGGTGCAGCGCGCGCTCCGGGAAGTGGAGCGCCTCAGCACGAGTTTGCGTATTTTGGGTTGCTTCTAGGAGGAACTATGGCGTTAAAACGCTTTGCTTCGATTGACGTAGGGTCATTTGAAATCGAACTGGGTATCTATGAGCTCAGCAAGGGCGGCGGCATTCGCCTCGTGGACAATGTGCGTCATGTCATTGCGCTCGGCTCCGACACCTACCGGAACGGCGAGATCAGCTTTCCGCTCGTACAGGAACTGATCACCGTTTTAAAGGACTTTACCCGCATCATCGCGGAATATCGCTGTGAGGCGTACCGCGCCATCGCGACGTCCGCGATGCGCGAGGCGACGAACAGCGCGATTGTGCTGGATCAGATTAAAACCAGGACAGGGCTATCGGTACAGATTCTCTCGAATGCCGAACAGCGCATGCTGGTACTGAAGGCGCTCGCTGCCTGCGGCGAGCGCTTTGACGCGCTTGCGAATGAGGGAGCCGCCGTTGTGGAAGTCGGCTTCGGCTCCATGCAGGTGAATCTCTATGAGGCCGGAAAAATGCAGAGCACACAGAATTTGCGGCTCGGCGCGCTCCGGCTCCGCGACACGCTGCAGCAGCTAAACTCCGCGCGGGATGACAGAGAACGCATTCTGCAGGAGACCGTGGCCCACGAACTGGACATCTACGAGCACCTGCATCTTTGCGGGCGCCGTGTGAGACACTTGATTGCAATCGGCGACCCGATTCGCGTGCTCTATGACAAGATTATGCGCGCGCAGCAGCTGAATCCGGAAGAGGAGAGCTTTGCCGACATTGACAGGATGAAGGGACTCTACCAGTACGTGATTGCGCGCACCGAGGCCGAGCTCGAGGAGACGCTCGACTTAAATCCGGCGACCACGGGTGTCCTGCTGCCGGCAGCGGTGCTCTACCAGCGCATGGCGGAGACCGTCGGCGCGGAGAAGGTCTGGTTCCCCGGTACCCGTCTGATTGACGGTGTCGCGGCGGACTACGCCTTTGAAAAGCAGCTGGTGCGGCGCACGCACGACTTTGACGCGGATATTCTGGCGGCTGTGCAGGAACTCGCGACGCGCTACGGCGAGCGAACGGTGCACCGCCGCTACACGGTCGGCTGCGCCCTGCAGATTTTCGACGCATTGAAAAAGGCGCAGGGCTTCACGGCGCGCGACCGCCTGCTCCTCGAGATTGCGGCGACCTTGCATCACTGCGGGCGCTTCCTGAACATGGGCAATGCGAGCGAGTCGAGCGGCGACATTATCCGCGCGACCGAGATTGTGGGACTTTCGACCGAGGAACACGCGCTGATTGTACAGATTCTTCGAAATGAGGACGATGTCTTCGGGCGGCGCAACATTCCGCTCAAGGCGGCCAAATTTGCGGCCGTGATACGGCTCGCGAACGCAATGGACCGCTCGGCCAAGCAGAAGGCGGGCGCCTACCGTATCCGCCTCCGGGAGGACGGCAGTCTGCTGGTTGCGACCGATTTCGGCGGTGACATGACCCTGGAGTGCCTGAGTTTCGGACAGTGTATCCCCTCGTTCAGCAATGTGTTCGGCATCAGCCCGGTATTCCGGCAGAGAAGAAGCCTTGGGAGCGGCGTCGTATGAAGAGAGAAAACGAGAAGAAAAATAAAAAGCAGGGACAGCGGCAGGAGAAGACTCTGAACCTCGCAAATCCCGACTACTATGTGTGCCGCGAACTCTCGTGGCTCCAGTTCAATCTCCGCGTTCTGAATGAGGCGCGCGATAAAACCATTCCGCTCTTTGAGCGGCTCAAATTCCTGAGCATTGTGAGTTCCAACCTGGACGAGTTCTTCATGGTCCGCGTGGCCTCCCTGAAGGACCAGGTGCTCGCAGACTTCACGAAGCGGGACATCGCGGGGCTCACGGCGGCGGAGCAGCTGAAGAAAATCTCCAAAGAGACCCATGAGATGGTCGAACTGCAGTATCACAGCCTGAAGCGGAGTCTGCTGCCGGCGCTCGAGAAGGAGGGGGTGCATCTGATTGCCCGCCACGAGGAACTCGGGGAAAAAGAGCGGATCTTTGTGGACCGCTATTTTAAGGACACCATCTACCCGGTGCTCACCCCGATGGCGGTGGACTCTTCGAGACCTTTCCCGCTGATTCGGAATAAGACCTTGAATATCGCGGCGCGCATCCGGAAAAAAGAGCATGTAAAGCCCTTAATCCGCATCGAGGAGAAGAAGAAAAAAGGCGGCCAGCGCCCGGACTTTGCCATTGTGCAGGTGCCGTCGGTGCTTCCGCGCCTCGTGGAACTGCCGCCCGAAGTCACAGGTAGGCCGGCGGGAGAAAAGACCTTTATTTTGCTCGAGGAAATCATCGAGCGGAACATAAGCTCTCTTTTCTTAAACTACGACATCCTCGCGGCGCATCCGTTCCGCATCATGCGGAACGCGGAGTTTGAGCTGGACGAGGAAGAGGCAGCCGACCTTCTGGTTGAAATTCAGAAGAAGTTGAAGCGGCGGCAGTGGGGCGAGGCCATCCGCCTCGAAGTCGAAGAGGGCATGGACGAAGAACTCCTGAAAATATTGCAGGATGAGCTCGAGATTGAGTCGGAGGACCTCTTTTTTATCAACGGCCCGCTCGACCTGACGGTGCTCATGAAGCTCTATGGCGTCGGCGGCTTTGATCGCCTGAAACTTCCGAAACATGTCCCGCAGCCGGTGCCGGCGCTTGTGAACGAAAAGAGCATTTTCGCAAACATCCGCGAGGGCGATATTCTCTTAAGTCACCCCTATCAGTCCTTTGACCCGGTCGTGAACTTCATTCAGGAAGCGGCAAAGGACCCGGATGTGCTCGCCATCAAGCAGACCCTGTACCGCGTGAGCGGCAATTCGCCCATAGTCCAGGCGCTCGCGAAGGCGGCGGATAACGGCAAGCAGGTCACGGTACTGGTTGAATTAAAGGCGCGCTTTGACGAGGAGAATAATATTGTCTGGGCAAAGATGCTCGAGAAGGCGGGCTGCCATGTCATTTACGGTCTGCTCGGCCTAAAGACGCACTCGAAAATCACACTGATTGTCCGCTCCGAGGAGGACGGCATACGCCGCTATGTGCACCTCGGCACAGGGAACTACAACGACTCGACCGCAAAGCTCTACACGGATTTGGGGTTACTCACCTGTAAGCGTGAGTTCGGCGAGGACGCGACCGCTGTCTTTAACATGCTCTCAGGCTACTCGGAGCCGCTGTTCTGGAACCGGCTCATTGTCGCGCCGCTCTGGATGCGCGAGCGCTTTGTCCGCGAAATCGAGCGGGTGCGCGCGGCGGCGCGCGCCGGAAAACCCGCTTTCATCATGGCGAAGATGAACTCGCTCTCGGATCCCGATATGATACGGGAGCTGTACCGCGCGAGTATGGACGGCGTGCAGATCGATCTCATTGTCCGCGGTATCTGCTGCCTCCGGGTCGGCATACCGGGCATCTCGGAGAACATCCGTGTGCGCTCGATTGTCGGCAATTTTCTCGAGCACGCGCGCATCTTCCGCTTCTATGCGGACGGCGAGGAGACACTGTATCTCGGCTCGGCCGACTGGATGAGCCGGAACCTCGACAACCGCGTTGAGATTGTGTTCCCGGTCACGGACAGCGCAATCCGACAGGAAGTACAGCACTATCTGGAGACCGAACTCCGCGACAATGTGAAGGCAAGTATTTACCGCCCGGACGGCAGCTACGAGAAGGAAAACCGCCGCGGCAGAGCGCCGCTCAACTCGCAGGAAGTGTTTGCCGAGGAAGCGACGGCCGCAGCCGCGGTCGCGCACCTCGAAGAAAAGCAGCGCGGAAAGCAGGAGGAGAGAGGCTTCACGCCGTTACTCTGAGCAAAAAGGAGAAACATGGGTAAGAGAAAGAAAAATACAGGCAGTGCGGGGGGATTGCGGGAAGCGGACAGCAATGCGCTGCGGGCGGAAAAGAAGGTTGCGGCAAAGCGGGAGCAGCCGGGCGAAGCGGAGGACAGTCGGGCTTCTTGGCTTGCGGGCGCATGGGTCATGCTCATGTTCGCGCTCTTTCCGCTGATTTTTACCGACCACTACTTCAACATTCTGCAGACCAAGGATGTGACGTTCATTGTCCTGGCGCTGCTGCTCTCGGTCGGCATGGGCATCGTCTATCTGGACGGCGGCCGGAAATTCCGGCCGCTCGGCAGCCGGGAGGATTTAAACCGGGCCGATCTTTCGGTGCTCGCCTTTTTCGGCATTGCGCTGATTGCGACCTTGCTCTCCGGCAAGTTCTGGTTCCAGGCACTGACCGGGCTTGACGGCCGCTTTGTGGGTCTCTTTTACATCGCGTTAATCACGGCGGTCTATTTTATCGTGAGCCGGAATCTGCGCTTTTCCGGAAAGTACCTGACCGTATTTCTCGCGGTGGGGCTTCTGGTCTGCCTGCTCGGCTATACGGATTTCTACAACATGGACCTGCTCGGCTTCCGCACCGAGATGCTGCCGGAGCAGTATGCGATGTTCATGTCGACCTTCGGCAATGTGAACACCTATACGACTTATGTCGGACTTGTCGTCGGTGTTTCGGGCGCGCTGTTTGCATTGAGTGAAGAGAAGACCGGACGCCTCGTATTCTACTACCTGGTCTATCTGATTGCGATGCTCGCGTTGATTACCGGCGCCTCGGACAATGGCTACTTGAGTCTTGCGGGCTTTTTCGGGGCACTGCCCTTTGTCGCCTTCCGGAGCCGGAAGGGAAGAGCGCGCTACCTTCTGCTGTTTGCAACCATGTTGCTGGTCATCGACTATCTGACCGGAGTCAGCATCGCGAAGGTGGGCAAGGTGATTCCGATCTACGGTCTGTTCCTCGTCATCGGGAAACTGCCGGGGCTGCCGGTCATCGGCGCCGTGCTCGGTCTACTCGCGCTGGTACTTCTGTACCGCGAGAAGGGCAAAGAGGCTGTGCGGAGCCCGCACGCGGCGCTTTGGCTTCGCGGCTACGCGGCATTTTTGATCCTCGCGCTCCTCGCGCTGATCGGCCTCTTTGTCTATGCGAACAGCCTGCCCTATGAGACCGTGCACGCGAAGTTCGGAATGCTCGGCGATTATCTGAAATTCCGGAATGAATGGGGCACCTTCCGCGGCTATGTGTGGCGCGCGACGCTTGACGAGTACAGCAAGCTCCCCCTCTTGAACCGCATCTTCGGCAGCGGCCCCGACACCTATGTCGGCTACATGGTCACGAATCGCTGGAACGAGATGAATCAGATCACCGGGCAGTTCTACGACGCCGCCCACAACGAGTACCTGCAATATCTCTTCACCGTGGGACCGTTCGGTCTGCTTGCGCACCTCGGTATCCTCGTGTTCAGCGTGAGAGCCGCTTTTTCGAAGGCGAGAGCGCTGCGGGAGAGACAGGACGGGAGCCTTCCGCGGGTGTACAGCGCCTATCTCAACGCGCTCGGCATTGCGGTGATTTGCTATGCCTTCCAGGCTATCGTCAATATCAATGTTCCGGTCGCGGCCCCGGTTCTCTGGGCGCTTCTTGCGGTCGCGAGAGCGGCGGAGTGACAGTATGGAACAGATGGAACGCTATAAGCGCCTCATTAAGTTCGGCGCGGCGGCGGTGATACTCTTTGTCGAGATCGGGCTCTATTACCTGCTCTGGACACACTACTATAACCGCGTGATTACCATGCCGTTCTGGCGCCGGGGCAACTGGTTCATGACCGGTCTCTACGGCACCCTGCTCTTTGTCTTTCACAATCTCTACGGCGGCCTGAAAATCGGCTTTTTCCGGAAGAATAACATCATCTACTCGCAGTTTCTCGCCATTCTCGCGACGAATGTTTTCGGCTACCTCCTGCTCGCGCTCGTGGAGCGCCACTGGTATGTGCCGTTGCCGTTTCTTTTGCTGACCGCAGCGGATATGATGCTTGTCTTTTTCTGGGCGAGCATTTTCCAGTGGACATATAACCTGCTCTTCCCGCCGCGGCAGCTCCTGCTGATTTACGGCAAGCGCTCGGTCGCCCATGTGCTCGAGAAGATGAACTCGCGGGACGACAAGTATGTGCTGACCGCCGCAATCCGGATTGACGAGGGCATAGAGCGCATCATGGAAGAAGTACCGAAGTATGGCGGTGTGATCATAGGCGACCTCGGAAGCCACGATCGGAACCTGATTTTCAAGCGCTGCTATGAGATGGATAAGCGCGTCTACATGATTCCGAAAATCAGCGATGTGCTGATCCGGAGTTCGGACGAGTTAAAGCTCTTTGACACCGTGCTCTTACTCTCCCGGAACGACGGCCTGCAGGTCGATCAGCTCTTCTGTAAGCGCGTGCTCGACATTCTGAGTGCGGGCGCGCTGCTTATTCTGAGCCTGCCGCTCTTCTTGCTCTTTGCGATTGCGGTTCGTTTAGAGGACAGAGGCCCGGTTTTTTATAAGCAGTGCCGTCTGACCAAGGATGGCAAGACCTTCGACATTCTGAAATTCCGCACGATGCGGGTCAATGCCGAGGCCGACGGCGTGGCGCGCCTCGCGGCGCAGGCCGACGACCGGATTACGAGGGTCGGCAAAGTGCTCCGCGCGACCCGGCTCGACGAGCTCCCGCAGGTGCTGAATATCCTAAAGGGCGATATGAGCATGGTCGGACCGCGTCCCGAGCGGCCGGAAATCGCAGCTGAGTACAAGAAAGAAATTCCGGAATTCGACTATCGTCTCAAAGTCAAGGCTGGTCTCACGGGCTATGCGCAGATTTACGGCGTTTACAATACGACGCCCTATGACAAGTTAAAGCTCGATCTGATTTATATTCGCAACTATTCGATTTTTCTCGATTTAAAGCTCATTTTCATGACGCCGAAGATACTCTTTATGAAAGAGAAGACCGAGGGCGTTGCGGAAGGGCAGCTGACGGCGGTGCAGCAGAAGGGGGATTTGAGCGGCGAGCTCAAGTTCTGACTGAGGTGTGCACTGCCGAAAGAGGAGGGAAAGAAATGAGCGGGAGCAAAAAGGCGCTGCTGGTCACAACCGTGAGTGGCTTCGTGCCGCAGTTTGAGATGAACAACGTGCGCCTCCTGCAGGAGAGAGGCTATGAAGTGCACTATGCCTCCAATTTTGACATGCCCTCCTACGGGGACAATAACGACAGGTTAAAGGGCACCGGCATACGCTGTCACCAGATTGCGTTTGCCAGGGAACCTTGGAATGTACAGAATATGAGCGCTGTGCGGGAACTCACGGCGCTCATTCGCCGTGAAGGGGTTTCGCTCCTCCACTGTCACACACCGATGGGGGCCGTCTGCGCGCGGGTCGCGGCAGCGCGCACCGGACTTCGAAACGTGATTTATACGGCGCACGGGTTTCACTTTTTTGACGGCGCGCCGAAGAAAAACTGGCTCATCTACTATCCGGTGGAAAAAGTTTTGTCACGCTATACGGACAGCCTTCTCTTAATTAACCGCGAGGATTATGTGCGCGCGAAAAAAAAGTTCTCCGCGCGGCACACCGACCTCCTGCCGGGGGTCGGCATCGACATCGAGGCGGTACAGCGCGGCAGTGCGGAGAATGCCGGACTTCGGGAGGAACTCGGCATCCTGCCCGGGCAGCGGGTGTTGCTGACAGCCGGGGAGATGATACCGCGAAAAAACCAGACACTGCTTCTCGAAGTCTTGCGGCGCCTGCAAAATCCGGCGCTCACGCTGATTATTCTCGGACACGGGAAACTGCAGGGAGAATTAAAGGCAAAGGCGCGGGCACTCGGCATTGAACGGCAGGTCATCTTTCCCGGCTACCGGACGGATGTGTTCCGTTTTTACGGCATTGCGGACCTGTTTTTATTTCCCTCGCTGCAGGAAGGATTGCCGGTCGCGGTCATGGAAGCAATGGCTGCCGGATTGCCGGTCGTCGCTTCGGCGGTGCGCGGCAACCGGGACTTGATTCTGCCGGGTGATGGCGGGGAACTCTTATCGCCGCACCGTGCGACGGACTGGGAAAAAGTTGTAAGTGTTTTGCTCGAGGATTGTAAAAAACGGGAGGCCTACGGGCTGTATAATAGACAGCGAATCGGCGCGTTTTCCCGTGAGGCAAACGAAACCAAAATGAGGGAAATATATGCGCGCTACGATGAAGCGTAGAGCTCTGGTTTTTTTGAAAAATGAGGAGGACGGCTCCTCGTATTATCGCCTGTACCAGTATTTACAGGGGAAATCCTGCCGCATGGTCAATATGACGCCGACCTGGGTTTACCGCCTCTTTTACGGCAGGCGTTACGGCAAGGCCGCGAAGCTTGCGTTAAAGCTCTTTATGGGAGGTATTACGTTCGGCACGACGCTATGCATAATGGCGCTCGATGCCCTTGTTTGGAAATCGGAAGCTGTGATAGTAAACAGGCGCTTTTTTCCGCGCGCCTGTCCGCCCCTTCTCGCTGTCATCTTGAAGCGGTATCTCCGCAGGAAAAAAGTCTACTGGGACTTTGACGACAACATTTCGCTGGACGGCGAACTCTCTCGGGCCGAGAAGGCCGTGCTTGAAGAAGCGGCGTGCAGCATCACCGTGACCGGCGCCTACCTCAGGGAAACAGTAAGCGAAACCGCAAGAGAGAAGGTAAAGCTGCTCCCGACCACGGACCTCGCCTTTTGGGGCGAGGAGACAGAAGAGCTTCTTGCGGGCAAGGGGAGAGACAGTGCTGCGATGAAACTCCTCTGGATCGGCACCCGCGATAACCTGAAGTATCTCGAAGCGCTCATTCCGGCACTGGAGCAGGCTGCCGAAACGATTGCGCGGGATACAGGAAGGCGCTTGGAACTATCGGTGGTCTCAAATGCGCCGCTCAGCGCAGCGGTGAGGCAGCTGAAACTGCGAAACATACGCTGGAGCCGCGAGCGCGGCGTCGAAGCTCTCCGCGAGGCGGAGATTGGGCTCATGCCGCTCACGGAGAGCGCCTATACGCTCGGCAAGGGCGGCTTTAAGGCCATTCAATATATGTCGGCCGGAGTTGTTCCGATTCTCTCTCCGGTGGGCTATAATAAAACCGTGATAGAAGATGGCGTGAGCGGTTATTTTGCCGCGGAGAGCGGCGCGTTTGCCGCGCGGATTGCGGAACTCGCGGCAAATCCCGCGCGGCTTAAAAGCATGGCGCGCGCGGCAAGAAAACGCTTTGATACCTGCTTTTCCCCGGAAGAAACACAGGCATTCTGGAATCAGGCAATTGGAGAGAGTGAATGAACAGACTTCGCGTTTTTTTTGAAAAAGATAAAAAGATGATAGGGAAGCTCGTCAAGAACGACTTTAAGGCGCGGTACAGCGGTTCCTACCTCGGCGTGGTCTGGGGCATTGTGCAGCCGCTCATCACGGTACTCATTTACTGGTTTGTCTTTACCGTAGGTTTACGGAACGGTGAGCGCCCGGACGGCACCCCTTATATCATCTGGATGATATCCGGCATTGTCGCCTGGTTTTTCTTCTCGGATGCGCTCGGCGCGGGCACCAATGCCTTTCTCGAATACTCCTATCTCGTGAAGAAGCTGAACTTTAACGTGGGGCTTATTCCGCTTGTGAAGGTCGGAACCTCGCTCATCATTCACGGTATCTTTCTCGGCATTGTGACCGTCATCCTGAACTTTTCGGGCTACACGGCGGACTGGTACTATCTGCAGCTCGCCTATTATATTTTCTGTAACTTCATGCTGGTCTTTGCCGTGGTGCTCTTTACATCCTCGGTCACGGTCTACATGCGGGATGCGAGCCAGCTGGTCGGCATTTTTATCCAGATTGGTTTCTGGGCCATTCCGATTGTCTGGGGGCCGGAGGTGCTGAGCGGAAAGCTGCGCCTTGTTTTTCAGTTAAATCCGGTCTACTACCTGGTCGAGGGTTACCGCGACTCGCTCTATGCGCATGTGCCGGTCTGGGACAAACCCCTCTATACGCTCTACTTCTGGGCGCTCACGGGGGCGCTCTTCGCACTCGGGATGTACACCTTCCGGAAACTGAAACCGTACTTTGCAGACGTGCTCTGAGGATAAACGATGAATCAAAACGAAAATGCCATTGAAGTGAGAGGCGTGAGCAAGTTCTATAATCTTTACGAGAGACCGCAGGACCGGGTCAAGGAACTGTTCTCGCTCACCAAAAAGAAATATCACACGCTCTACAAGGCCCTGGATCAGATCTCCTTTACGGTGAAAAAGGGCGAGACCCTCGGCATCATCGGCCGGAACGGCGCGGGTAAGTCGACGCTCTTAAAGCTCATTACCGGCGTCATCACGCCGAGCGAGGGCATCATTGAGACACACGGCGAGATTTCCGCCCTGCTCGAGCTCGGCACCGGTTTTAACCCGGAGTACACGGGCTATGAAAACATCTTCCTGAACGGCTCCATGCGCGGCTTCTCTGACGAGGAGATGCAGGAGAAGGTCAAGGAAATCGTGGACTTCGCGGACATCGGCGAGTACATGGGGCAGCCGGTCAAGACCTATTCGAGCGGTATGTTTGCCCGCCTCGCCTTCGCGGTTATGATCAGTTTCAAACCGGAAATTCTGATTGTCGACGAGGCACTCTCGGTCGGCGACATCTTCTTCCAGCAGAAGTGCAATACCTTTATGAAGGAGGAGATGAAGGGCGTCACCAAACTCCTCGTGACCCACGACATGAACAGCATCGCGAATATGGCGGACCGCGTGATTTTAATCGATCGCGGAAAAATAATTCGCGAGGGCAAGCCGCTTGAGGTCATCGAGGACTATTTAAAGCTGCTCCACACGAGCGTATTTCAGAGCGAGGAGGCGGCCGCAAAGGACGAGGATGCGCGCCTCAAGACAGCGGAGCGGAGCGAAGCCGCGGAGCAAAAAGCCGTTGCCGCCGAGGCGGCCGAGCGGGAAAAGGAAAAGGCGGAAATCGGCTGGGTCGACTCGCCGAAGGAGAGCATAGGCGGCGCGCAGGATATTTTAATTGATCGCTGCCGCATGCTGATTAACGGGGAAGCGGTCGATGTCGTAAAGCCCGGCGATGCGGTGCGAATCGAGCTTTTACTGCACTCGAAAAAAGATGCAGACAATATCATAATCGGCTATACTTTTAAGGATAAGTACGGAAACAGTATTTTTGCGCAGAGCACCCTCGGCGAGGGCATTATGATTGAGGGTGTGAAGCAGGGAGAGGTGAGAAAAGCCTCTCTTTCCTTCCACTGGCCGGAGGTCAAGGAGGGCGATTACTTCCTGACCCTCGGACTCGGCGAAGGCTATGACCAGATGGTGCACACCGTGCAGTGCTGGGTGCACAGCGTCCTGCATGTGCAGGCAATCGCGTTAAAGCCCATGCACGGCGTCATCAACCATGTGATTGAAGAGTTTAAAATCGAGAGGATAGAGCATGAATCATGACGAACCCTGGGTCGTCTCCGACCCGAGCTATGACGCAGATCAATTAAACCCGAAGCTTAAATTTGCCTATTGGGAAGGGCACCGGGATTTTGCCTACGACTTACTGCACTTTGTGCGCCCGGCGCGCCTTGTGGAGCTCGGCAGCCAGTACGGCTGCTCGCTCTTTACCTTCTGTCAGGCCGTGCGAGATTTTAAGCTGAATACCGAGATCAATGCGGTCGATATGTGGAGCGGCGACATCGGCGCCGAGATGAGCGGCGAGGAAGTCTATGCGCTCGTGCAGAAGACCGCCGCAACCTATTATCCGGAGGTGAATCTGCATCTCTTCCAGATGCGCTTTGATCAGGCACTGCCGGAGTTTGCAGACGAGTCGATTGACATCCTCCACATTGACGGCGGACACACCTTTGAGGACGTGGAGCGCGACTTCACGACCTGGCTTCCCAAGTTAAAGGAGAACGGTATCGTCCTCTTCCACGATGTGTACAGCCCGATCGATCAGGGGTCCTGTGACCACTGGGAGAAGACCAGGAAGGAGTACGACTGCTACTTCGACTTTACGCACAGCTGCGGTCTCGGCGTGCTGTTCCCGAAGGGACGCTACTGGTACGACAAGCTCGAGGCAGCGGGCTTTTTCAAGTACTATAAGGACCTCTACTTCTACCGCTCCAAGTACAAGTACACGCAGGCACGCTTTGACGAGTTGAAGGGTCTTTACGAGGAGCGCTACCTCGCAATTGAGCGGCAGTCGAAGATGATAGACGAGCGGGATGCGCGGATTGCGGCGGATGAGAAACTGGTCGCGGAGAAGGATGCCGCGATTGCAAGCCAATCTAAGATGATAGATGAGCGTGACGAGCGGATTGCGGCGGATGAAAGATTGGTCGCGGAGAAGGATGCTGCGATTGCCAATCAGGCCAAGATGATAGATGAGCGGGATGCACGGATTGCGGCGGATGAAAAACTAGTCGCGGAAAAGGATACAGCGATTGTCAATCAGGCCAAGATGATAGACGAGCGGGATGCGCGAATTGCGGCGGACGAGAAATTAGTTGCCGAAAAGGATGCGGCCATCGAATCGCAGGCAAAGATGATTGACGAGCGCGACCGCAACCTTGCGGAGGCACATAAAATCGCGGAGGAGAGACTCGGCATCGTGCAACAGCAGGGCAATATGATTCTCACGCTGCAACAGCAGAACGCGGAGTATGAGGCAATTATCAAGCGACACTGGATGTCGCGTCGTGAGTTTCGAAAGAGGTACGGGGAGGAAAAATGAGAGCTGCGTGGGTACTGCCGTCGCTGATCGAGGGCTCCGGAGGGCACAGAACCATACTCCAGAACGTGCAATACTTGATTCGCAAGGGCTATGAATGCGATGTCTATGTGGAAGACAAGGGAGAAGTCAAGAATTCCGAGGAGCTTCGCCGCCAGGCGGAGACCCTCTTCGGCAAGCACGACTGCCGCTTTATTCTGGGCTACGACATTCAGGGAGAGTACGACATCATCTTCGCAACTGCCTGGTTTACAGCCAAGGTGGTGCGGGACTGCAATAGCAAGGCGGTAAAAGCCTACTTCATTCAGGACTTTGAGGCGCTCTTTAACCCCATGGGTGACGGCTACATTCTCGCCTGCAATTCCTACGGCTACGGCTTAAAGCCGGTCACCATAGGCCGTTGGCTCTCGCATAAGATGCAGACGGAGTACCACACGCCTTCCCGCTATTTCGATTTCTGCGCCGACCGGCGCATTTACCGCCCGTTGCCGGACGCAAAGAAGGAATACGCCATCTGCTTTGTCTACCAGCCGGACAAGCCGCGCCGCTGCAGCGTACTGGGCATTGAGGCACTCGGCATTGTGAAGTTCCTGCGCCCGGATGTGAAAATCTATCTCTACGGCTCGAACATCAAGGGGAATGTCTGGTTTGAACACGAGAACCTCGGCATCATCCCGCTCGAAACGTGCAATGCGCTCTACAACAAGTGCGAGGTGGGACTCTGCATCAGCTCTTCAAACCCCTCGCGCATCCCGTTTGAGATGATGGCGGCCGGGTTGCCGGTCGTGGATCTCTACATGGAAAATAACTTTTACGATATGCCGAACGAGGGCGTGCGTCTTGCACACACCACGCCGGAGTCGATTGCCCAGGCGTTAATCGAAATTCTGGACCACCCGGAAAAAGCGGCCGAAATGTCCGAGGCGGGCAAGCGCTATATGGCGGATAAGGATTTAGAGCACGGCTTTGAGCAGTTCTACGCGGCGGTCAGTGACATCGCAGAGCGCCGGGAACCGGCAGAGCCCGCAGTCTACGACAGAAGTTACACGCGCCCGGCTGTCTCGGCGGATGTGGTCATGGACGAAAAACTCGCGGAGCAGAGCTATGCGCCGCCGGTCATCGTGGACAATTCGCTCTTCGGGCGCCTCAAACGAATCGGTTTTATCCGGAAGAGCAAGCTGCTCCGCAAGCTCTGGTATAAGCTCCGCGGACTGTAAGGCCAAAGAAAGGAGATGTGCGCGCGTGCCGTCTTATCAACTCTTATCACTGGATATCTGGGACACCATACTGCGACGCGACTGCCACCCGGATGCAATCAAAGTAGAAACCGCTGCCGTGCTGCTCGAGCAACACGGCGGAGAGCTGCAGGAAGCCTACCGAACCCCACGGGCGCTGTTTCGCTTGCGGCAGGACGTGGAACGGCAGCTCGGCGCCGCGAAAAAGACGCAGGGCTTTGATGACGAATATACGATACAGGATGTGTTCCGGGAGCTATTAGCGCGCGCATACCGGGATCCGCTTCCGGAAGCGGCGGCAGAAGAACTCGCAACGCGCCTTGTGCGGGAAGAACTCGCAGCTGAGAAGCGACATGTCTACCTGGATCCCGGCATAGAGGCGAAGATTGACAGCATCCCGCACGAGAGGCTGGTCTGCATCTCGGATTTCTACGCGGATGAGGCGTTCCTCCGTGAGTTACTCACGGCGGCGGGCTTTTCAAAGCCCTTGGAGCGCGTGCTGGTCTCCTGCGACTTCGGCGTTAACAAGCGCTCGGGGCGCCTCTTTGAGGAAGCGGAGAAGTTACTCGGCGTCACACCGGCGGAGCACATGCATCTCGGAGACAATGCCTACAGCGATGTGGAAGTCCCGAAGCGGCTCGGCATTGCGGCTGAGCGCTATCTGCCTGCGGAGGAGCATAAAAAAAGAGAGGAGCGGGAGCGGAACTTTGTCGGCGACAGTAAAAAGCCGTTACAGTATCCGGGCGCGCCGCTTACCGGCACCGACGATGTGAGCCTCTTTTTCTATGGCTTTGTGCAGAACCTTGCGGAAGAAGCAATGGCAAGGGGCATCGAAAAGATATACTTCTTTACGCGCGAGGGCGAGTTCTACAAGGAGATTTACGACGCGATGGCGGCGGTCTCGAAGCGCGCTTACCCGAAGTCTTATCTCCTCGAGGTGAGTCGCCTTGCGACCTTCATGCCCTCGCTCCGCGAAATCAGCACAAAGGAACTCATGCGCCTCTGGAACCAGTATTCGATTCAGTCCATGCAGGCACTCTTCACCTCGCTCGGTGTGGAACTCGAAGCCGTGCGCGGTTATCTCGTGCGACATGAACTTCCGCCGGAAGAAGTGATCACCTACCCCTGGCAGGACAAGCGCGTGCAGGCGCTCTTTGCCGACGAAGAGTTCCTCGACTGCATGGAAGCGGAGCGGGACGAAAAACGTGCCCTCTTACGTTCCTACTGCGAGGAGCGGGCGCTCAGCGGTGCGAAAGAGGAAATTGCGATTGTGGACATCGGCTGGAGGGGCACCATTCAGGATAATCTCTGCCACCTGTTCCCGGAGACCGAGATGCTGGGCTTCTACATCGGTTTAATTCCCTTCCTGAACGAGCAGCCGGCGAATGCCGAGAAGCGCGGCTACATTGACGCGTTCCGCTCGGCGCGGGCTCTCATGACGGTCTCCACGCCGTTTGAGATGATATGCAACTCGCCGAACGGCAGTACCGTCGGCTATCGCCGGGAGGACGGCAAGACCTTTGCAATCCGGAACTGTGAGCAGGAGGAGGATGCGATTTTCTTCTCTTACACGAAAGAACTGCAGAAGCACATCATCGAAACCTGTGCGGCGCTGTGCATTTACTGTGAGAACCAGCTCGTGACCGAGTTTGAGCTCCGCCCGCTCGCCTGGGAGTCCTTAAAACGTTTTATTTATGAGCCGAAGCGGGAGACCGTGAAAGCCTACTTTGCGCTTCGCCATAACGAGGAGTTCGGCGTCGGCAGCTATGTGGACCGGCGGACGCGTTTTCGCCCGCTCTTAATGGCACTCGCGCTGGTCAGTAAACAGAAGCGGAAAGAGTTTAAGGACTTTCTCCGCGACACGACCTGGCCGCAGGGCTATCTCACCAAGTACCGGCTGTATCCGCTGATCGGTATGTACAACCGCATTCTGGAACAATATTACTGAGGGAGAGCAATGAAGAAAAAAATAGCGATGGCGTTCTTGCTGGCGACGCTCGCGGCGACGCCGGTCTACGCAGCGGAAGTACAGGATTTCGGCACGGCGGGCAATGTAAGCGTGCAGCAGCAGCCGAATGACAACGGCGGAAGCGATGACTGGATCGTCGTGAGCCCGGGCGAGAGCGGAAGAGGCGTCAAGGTTGTCGATGAGAACGGCAAGGCTGTGGTCTCCGTGGACCGCTACGGCGGTGTCTATGTGGACGGCAAGCTCTATGTGAACGGCAAAGAGTATAAGGAAGACGGCAGCATGAAGGCGGCATTCACGCCGATTAACGGTTTTTTGTATGCGGCGGTGTTACTCTCCCTGCTTCTCAATGTCCTGCAATTTGCAAGACGAAAATAAGAGCGGTACAGCACTTGCTCTAAGGGGTGCTGTGGCAAAGAATTAAGCCTGACTGAAAGGTTTGATCAGTGTGAATGTCGGTGAAAGAGAGACAATGAGATGAAAAAAGTTCTGGTGACAGGTGCAGACGGTTTTATCGGGAGAAATTTAATCAGAGGCTTGCTTAAGCAGGGGGTAGAGGTCTATGCAATTGTCTATCCCGGTCACAACATCTACCGCGGAGAAGAGGATCCCAAGCTGCATGTCTACAGTCTTGACCTCAACCAGATTTTAAATCACATTGCGGATTTTCCGGTGGATATCGATGTGATGTATCACTTTGCCTGGAACGGCGTGAAGCCGGAAGTCCGGAATGAGCTGGACATTCAAATCGGAAATGTGAACATGTCTCTGGATTGCATGAAGCTCGCAATCGCAATCGGCATACGGAAGATTATCTTCCCGGGCTCCACGAATGAGTATCTTTACTACGGGAAGCCGCTCAACAAGGATGCCGTGCCCTCGCCGAACAATGCCTACGGTGCCGCCAAGATAGCCCTTCGCTATCTCTGCAGCGACTTTGCGTCGAGAAACGACATTGACTTTATCTACACGATTATTGCCGGTATTTATGCGGCGGATCGCCGGGATAACAATGTTATTTTCTACACCATCGATAAGCTTTTACATCGCGAGAAGCCCTCACTCACCAAGCTTGAGCAGCTCTGGGATTATGTCTATATCGACGATGTGGTCTCCGCGCTGATTGCGGTCGGCGAGAGGGGAAAGGACGGCGCGGTCTATGCAATCGGCCACGGAGACAACTGGCCGCTCCGAAATTATATTCGCATCATCCACCAGAAGATTGATCCGTCTTTGCCGCTCGGCATAGGCGAGATTCCGTACAACAGCGACAGGTTGCCCTGCTCCTGCATTGACTTGACGGATATCAAGCGGGATACAGGCTTTGAACCGAAGATAGACTTTGAAACAGGAATCAGCAGAGTGATAGACCGCGTGCGCGGGGATATGGGGAGAGACTGATGAAATACTATATTGTGGGCAGCGGCATTGTAGGCGCTGTGTTGGCGGCAGAGCTCGCCAAAAAAGGAAATACGGTGCAGGTACTGGAGCGCCGCGCGCATGCGGGCGGAAATGTCTATGACTATGACGATGAATACGGTATTCATGTGCATCACTACGGACCGCACATCTTCCACACCAATGACGATGAGGTCTATCGCTATGTGAGCGACAACTGCGAGCTCAAGGACTTTAACCTGGTCTGCGGATCGGTGATGGACGGCAAGTGCGTTCCGACCTCCTTTGACTTTAGCTCCGTGGATACCTTCTTCCCGGAGGAAGCAGAGGAGATTAAGGCGCATATCAAGGCAGAGTTCGGCGACCGTGCTTCGGCGACGGTCTTAGAAATGCTGGAAAGTCAGGATAGCTACGTGAGACGCTTTGCGGACTTCCTTTACGAGAAGGACTATAAGCCCTACACCGCAAAGCAGTGGGGCATAGATCCCGAGAAGGTGGATCGCCAGATTTTTAAGCGTGTGCCCATTCTCTTCTCCTACGGCAGCAAGTATTTCAGCGACAAGTATCAGGCAATGCCGGTCAAGGGTTACATGGAGTTCATCGAAAATCTCTTGAAGACCCCGGGCATTGAACTTCGCCTGAATGAGGAGGCGCTGGATCGCTTCTCGATTCGGGACAATCAGGTCATGGACGGCGATAAGCCGCTGGACGGTGTCTTAATCTTTACCGGCGCTCTGGATGAACTTTTTGGATGCAAGCACGGCAAGTTACCCTACCGTTCGCTGCGTTTTGTGTGGAAGCACGAGGACATTGACAGCTTCCAGGATATGCCGGTGGTTGCTTACCCGCAGGCGGAGGGCTTTACGCGCATCACGGAGTACAAGAAGCTCCCGGTGCAGGAGGTCAGAGGAACCACCTATGCCGTGGAATATCCCTTGCCCTACAAGCAGGGCGAGGCGATGGAGCCCTACTATCCGGTGCTGACCGAAGAGAGTCAGGAGCTGTTTCAGAAGTATTACGAGGAGGCAAAGCAGGTCAAGGGACTTGCGTTTGCGGGACGCCTCGCGGAGTTTAAGTACTACAATATGGATCAGGCAATTCGCAGAGCGCTTGACTTGGCACGCGAACTGCAGTGAGGGGAGAGTATGAGAGACACGTTATATATTGTGATGCCGGCCTACAATGAAGAGGCAAATATCCGAGAGGTTGTGGCGGAATGGTATCCGATTCTGGAAAACGGGAGTGAGGATTCCAGAATGGTCATTTCGGACGGCGGTTCTAAGGATAAGACTTTGGAAGTGCTCTATGAATTGCAGAAGCAGTATGAGAAGCTGGTGGTGATTCCGAAGCCCGGAACAGATCACGGCACAAAGGTCATTTTATTATATCGCTATGCGATTGAGCACGGTGCGGATTGGATTTTCCAGACCGACTCGGACGGTCAGACGGTTCCGGCGGAATTTGCGGCCTTCTGGAAGTTGCGTGAAAAATATGATGTCATTATGGGCGACCGCAAGAAGCGCGGAGACGGTATGGGGCGCAAGGTCGTTGAGAACGTACTGCGCGTCTATCTGAAAATCTTCTTCGGTACCTTTGTGCCGGATGCCAATGCACCGTTCCGTCTCATGAAGAGTTCTGTGGTTGCCAAGTATCTGGATCTTATGCCGGCGGATTTCAATCTGCCGAACGCGATACTCGCAGCTTGCTTTTCAAAATACCACGAGAAAGTGTGCTACCGCACCGTGACCTTCCAGCCGCGTCAGGGCGGAAAGAATTACATGAATGTGCGGCGCATTTTCCAAATCGGAATGCAGTCGATTCGTAACTTTGCGGAGATTCGGAAGCGCATGAAATCCTTTGACAGTAAGCGCGCATAACAAGAGGAGGGAACCATGAAGGTCGTCATACTTGCGGGCGGATTTGGAACAAGAATTTCCGAGGAGAGCTATCTGAAGCCGAAGCCGATGATTGAGATCGGCGGACAGCCCATCCTCTGGCATATCATGAAGTACTACTCGAGCTTTGGCTACAAGGAATTCATTATTCTGGGCGGATACAAGCAGTACGTGATTAAGGAGTATTTTGCGGACTACTTCCTTCACAATTCGGATATCACCTTTGACCTCGCAACCAACGAGATGCAAGTGCATGACAAGAAGGGCGAGAATTGGAAAGTCACCATTCTGGATACCGGCCTCAACACCATGACCGGCGGCAGAGTCTTGCGCGCAAAGCAATATCTGGAGAACGAGCGCTTTTTGCTCACCTACGGAGACGGTGTGGCGGACGTGGATCTCAATGCACTTCTCGCCTTTCACGAGCAGCACGGCGGAATTGCTACCATGACGACTGTAAGCCTTGCGCAGCAGAAGGGTGTGCTTGAGAAAGATGAGAACGGGCAGATTCTCTCCTTCCGCGAGAAGAACGATGAGGATGCGGCCATCATCAACGGCGGCTTCATGGTTCTGGAACCGAAGGTCTTCGACTATCTGGAGGGCGATGCGACTGTGCTCGAGCAGGAGCCCATGCGGAAGCTCGCGGCGGAGGGACAGCTCTTCGGTTATGCGCACGATGGTTTCTGGCAGTGCATGGACACACAGAGAGAAAAAGAAAAACTCGAGACACTTTGGGACGAAGGCAAGGCTCCCTGGAAGCGGTGGTAAAGATGAACTATACAGAGGATATGAAGCGGTTTTACGCGGGAAAGCGCGTGTTTTTGACCGGTCACACCGGTTTTAAGGGAAGCTGGATTTCGGTTATGCTCCGCCTGCTCGGCGCGGAAGTCTATGGCTATGCGCTGCAGCCGGCGAGTGATCCGGATTTGTTCTCGCTCCTCGATTTACAGGATAAGATGCATTCGACAATCGCGGACATCCGTGACTTTGCCCGTCTCAAGGAGGCTGTTCGGGAGGCAAAGCCGGACTGCGTACTGCATCTCGCGGCGCAGCCTCTGGTCAGAGAGTCCTACCGCTATCCGCGTGAGACCTACGAGACCAACGTGATGGGCACCGTGAACCTCCTCGAGGTCGTGCGGGAACTCGGCGGTGTGGAGAGTTTCCTCAACGTGACAACCGATAAGGTCTATGAGAACCCGGAGCAGGCGAATCACGGTTTTACCGAGGATGAGAAGCTGGACGGCTACGATCCCTACTCGAATTCGAAGAGCTGCTCGGAGCTGGTGACCCACTCCTACCAAAAGTCCTTTTTCTCGGAGCCGGGTGCAATGCGCATTTCCACCGCGCGCGCGGGCAATGTGATTGGCGGCGGTGATTTCGCGAAGGACAGAATTATCCCGGACTGCGTGCGGGCAACGGTAAAGGGAGAGGCAGTGGAACTTCGGAATCCCTATTCGACCCGTCCCTACCAGCATGTGCTGGAGCCGCTCTACGCGTATCTCATGATTGTGATGCAGCAGGCGAAGGAAGCAAAGTATGCGGGCTATTACAATGTAGGACCGGATGACTGCGACTGCGTGAGCACCGGAGAACTCGCGGATCTCTTTGTGAAGCACTGGGGTGAGCCGGCATCTTGGAAGAATGTGGCCGAGGCCAATGCGCCGCACGAGGCGGGTTTCCTGAAGCTTGACTGCGCAAAGCTCAAAAAGAGCTTTGGCTGGGCACCTATTTGGCATGTAGATCAGGCGGTCGGTGAGACCGTTCATTGGTATCAGGCCTGGGCTGAGGGCAAGGATTTGAATGCGGTGACGGAAGAGCAGATTCGAAATTTTCTCTCCGTAAAGTAAAATTTAGAGAGATGGCGAAATGCCATCTCTCTTAGTCGTGAGGGGGCTTACAACGAAGAGCATGAAACAACAGACGAAACAAAAGAAGGCGGGCTTATGGCAGCGCCTCGCATTACTCTTACTCTTGGAACTGGTCTTTTTCTATCTGGTGCAGCTTATTGTGCCGAGTTGCAATGTGCTGGTGGAGAAGGTTGACAATCGGTATGTCGGATATGTGAATGATCGTGAAGGATATCGCAAGATTACTTTTTCGAATGAGGGAAAAGGGCGAGTGCACAGCGATTTATATCACATTGACGAAGCCGTAGAAATAGATATTCCGAAGGAAACGGCAAGTGCGACTGTACCGGTCACGGTTTTGAATTTGGAGAAACTGCATCCGTACACATATCAAGGGATGTATGATGTGGTCATCCATAATGCAATTCCGAAACAGGCAGGAATATTCTTAGCACTTAATATCTGTCTGGCGCTTGTCTTGCTGTTTGCAAAGAAAAAGAACTATACACTGGCACAGTTTGCGACCTGCTTTTATTACCGCAGCAAAAAACAAACACCTTGGACGAAGAAGCAATGGACTTTATTGGGGATTATTCTGCTGATCAGTTTTGTGGTGGCGCCCGGCGTTGATTTGCCGAGTATCACTCGAATGATGTCACAGTTTGCGTCAGGAGGGGACATCTACCAAATTCAGAATCTGCGTGAGATTGAAGTGCATTTTTTTGAGTTCAATTCTTATCCCTATAATCCGGTGATGCTTTTGCTATATGCAATTCCCAATTTGCTTAGCTTTGGGTTTGCGCCGATTTATTTGCAGACCGCTTCACTCTGGTTACCGGCTGTTATTCTTAAAGTTTGCAATGCTCTTATGATGCGGGAGATGGTTCTGTCTTTAGAAGGATATATGCTGGACTGCGGCATGTTAGAGACAGTCTCAAAGACAAAATTTTGGCAGGCCTTTTTAACACCGCTCGTGTTTTATGTTGCCATTGTTTACATCCAATTGGATGTTCTTCCGATGTACTTACTCGGTGAAGGACTATTGCAACTGTTGCGGGAAAACGGTTCCAAAAAGAATCAGGCAATCGGCTCCGTCCTTGCAGCACTGGGCTGTTTTTGCAAGATGCAGAACCTGATGATGGCTCCGGCTTGTTTGCTGGTTTACTTTGTTTTAATCTGGCAGAGAAGAGGAGAACTGGTCAATGCAGTACTTTTTTTGGAGACACTGGTGCTTGGAATTGCAAATGTTTATGTAATCAATCCCAGCATAGGAATCTTTTTATCGCAGAATAAACAGAGCGATAGGATCTGGTTCTCCGTTTTTCAATATGTGCAAGGGGTGTATTTGTATATCACTCTGTTTGCTCTGATATTGCTGTTTTCCCTGGCTGCACTGCACTTAAAATCGACTGTCAGCCGGAGCGAATTGTTATTCGGAGCACTGCTGTTAAATGCAGCGATAGTGCTTCTCTTCAGTGCGACGATACTTGCAACACCCTCCGTATATATTCTGACTTTTCCTGCCTTTGTTTATCTTTTGCTTCGCGAGGATGATGCATTGCGGCGTTTGCTTATCTGGGGATTCTCGGCATTGATTTTGGCGGATGTCGTTCTGATGAGAATCGGTGATATTACCTCGGCTGTCAGTTACTTCGGACATGTCGGTTTCTTTACGCAGTTAGAGCAAAGTATGGCAGGAACAGAAGAGGGAATTAAAATTACTTCTTCACTTATGACAATTGCGAAGACCGGTATGGTATTATATACGATTTTGTTTTACGGAGAATTAAAGGCCTTGTTTGGCAAAAAGGCTGAGGAGGCTATCCACTGAGAGGAGATTTTCATGCAATCGGAAACCATTCACGAGGATATTTTTGACCGCATAATGGGCTTACCGGGGTTGCGGATTTTGAAGCCCTGGTACAGCAAACACAAGGAGGTACTCCTTTACCTCTTCTTCGGCGGGCTGGCGGTTTTCCTTAACCTGAGCCTCTTTGTCTTCTTCACTAAGAAGCTAGGCTGGGGTGACTTGTTTGCGAATGTCGTCGACTGGGTGATTTGTGTCCTGTTTCAGTTTATCACCAATAAGACTTGGGTATTTGAGGCAGAGACAGATTCCGCGAAGGGCTTGCTTGCACAGCTTGCCGGATTTTTTGGTGGGAGGTTATTGACCTTACTTCTGGAGGAATTGATTCTGGGAATTTTCATCGTGAGTCTGCACTGGAACCGAATTGGGGTGAAACTCGCAGCGCAGATTTTTGTAATCGTTTCGAACTATATCATCAGTAAGTTCTATGTGTTCAAAAAGAACGACTGAGTAAAAATCGCTGTTTGATATGTACCCTCTTTACTGGACACGAAAGTGTCACAGTAAGGAGGGTTTTA
>NZ_CALEYG010000021.1 GCF_937924975.1 uncultured Stomatobaculum sp. | reverse complement strand
TTGATTCTACTAGCGTTGCGGGGTTTTCTACCAACTCTTTTTGTCCTATAACTCCCCAAAAAAGAGGCATACAGCTTTCGCTGTATGCCTCTTTTTGGGGATTCCGCTCACTTCTTCGCGCTGTCCTGGGCAAAGGTGCGGAAGATCTGCTTGACCTCGCCGTCTTTGATCACGACCGAGATGACCTGCGGTCCCCAGCCCTTGGCCTTGTCGGCCGCGAACGCCTTCTTAATCTGGTCGGCCTGATAGGTGACACCGTTCTGCTGGTTCAGATCCGAGTAGTCCATGTAAACCACATCGCTCGCGAGCTTCAGCTCCTCCGTGCCAATCGAGTAGTAGAGCGGCGTGCCGTCCTCGCTCTCGGTGCGGAAGTAGTCGCCGTCCTGCAAAAGGCTCACGCCGCCGTTTGCGACACCGCCGTTGATAATAACCTCCGGGAAATTGCCGGTCTCGGCATTCTTCTTATCGATGGTCTTGATTGCGACATTGTGATTCGCGACCTGAAGCACATCGCCCGCCTTCAGCGCATTGATTTTTGCCACATCATAGCGGTCAAAAACAAAGAACTCTGCCTTTACGGTCTTGCCGTTGAAGCTGTCCGCATCCAGTCGCACCGGGAAACCGCCGTTCTGGTGATCGGTCTTACTCGCCTCGGGCGCGATGATGCTGCCGCCCGCCGCCGTGGTTCCCTCTTCGACCGTAGAAGCCGCCACCGTAGTCTCCGTCGCCGTGCTCTCCTTCTTCGAACCGCCGCAAGCGCTGATGCTGAGTGCCGCCAGTGCCGCAACGCAGAACAATCCTGCTTTTCTCATATAGAACCTCCCGTCATTTACCTGCCATTGTCTTTTGCTCTTGAACCTTAATCTTCATTATAACGGTTTACAGAAATGAATTCAAGCCGCGCCGCGGGCATAAAAAGAGAGGGCTGCGACTTTCGTCACAGCCCTCTCATACGCTGCGGGAAATGGGACTTGAACCCACACGGCTTGTGGCCACTAGATCCTTAGTCTAGCCTGTCTGCCAATTCCAGCATCCCCGCTTGGTACCTCGTTATTCTACTATGCTGTCCCGGAGAATGCAAGCACTTTTTCATTTTTTTTTGCAAAGCTAGATTGCAAGATCAAGTAGGACAGTCTGAAATCATTCCTACAGCGAACTGTAATGAATCTTGTATCTGCCCATTCGTAACTACATCAAAAGAGCTCCCCTTTGGCAAGAGCCGGCGAATCAATGAGGCTAGATTGCAAGATCAAATAGGACAGTCTGAAATCATTCCTACAGCGAATCGCGGGGCAGGGATTTGCCGCTGTTTTCCTGTCGTTTCATGCTATAATGAAGCGACTCTTGTTTCAGTCTCCGGAAAGGATACCTCCATGGCATTTGATTACCCGATTATTCTCACCGAACGTGACGGTCGCTTTCGGGCCGCTTTCCCGGACTTTCCGGGCTGCTACGGCGAGGGCAGAGACCGCGCCGACGCGATTGATGACGCGCGCGCGGAGGGCATCCGATGTATCCTCCAGGAACTCGAGGAGGGCAATCCGCTCCCGCTCCGCTCTCTCCCGGAGGATCTCTCACAAAACAGTGCGGGCGAAGTCGTGATGCTGACCCTCACCCTGCCCCGCGAGGAGAACTGGAGCTGGCTCGGTTAAACCCGGAACCGCCTCACGCCCAGTTCTTCCAGACCTCGGGCTGATAGCCGACCGTCGCCTGCGCGCCGTTTCGCACGATGGGCTGACGCATAATCTCGGGGTGCTCCAGCAAAAATGCCTCCCTGTCCTCTTCCGCTGTGTGCTGAAACCAGATTACAGTCTCCTTTGCCTTCGCGCCGGTGTCGACCAGAGCTTCCGCGCTGCCGAGCGCCCGACACACCGCGCGGAGTTCCCCCTTGCTGAGTCCCTTCTCAAAGAGATCCACGCGCTGTACCGAGATGCGGCGCTCCTTAAAATAGCGCTCCGCCTTTTTCACGTCAAAATTCTTGCCGCCCCCGAAAATCTGAATGTTCATATCCCCTTTTCCTTCCGACCGTCTGTCATTTCCGCGGATGTACGCTTGCGATCGTCCCTGCAGGCCCAATCGCGGCAGTTCTTTTGCGTTTGCTTTCGACAGTTCTTCCGCACGCCCGCATGCAGCGCATGTTTCCGCATTCATCCGTATTTTCCGGTTCCAAACTTCCCTTTCTCTCGCCCGTGCCCGCAATGCACGCAGACTTTCCCCTGTGAACACAGCTCGACTCTCCGCGATTCGGGCGAAACGATATGCCAACCTCGTTTTATTTCTGCTCTAAAATGCCCTTTGTTTCCGCAATCTCCCGCAATGCAAGCAGGGCCGCATTGCCGCTCCCGAGCGGCGGCTCCGCCCAGATGACCCGACTTACCTGCGAGAGGTAGGCCTTTGCCGCTTGCAGACACGATTCCGAGACAGGTTCGTAGGGCGCGGTCTCAAAGACTTTTGCGGCAAGACGAAGCGCAACCGGATAATCCAGATCCGCTGTGCTGAAAATCCCGGCTGCAAAGGATACACCCTCGCGCCGAAGCCGCCGGTAAATCGGTATGCCGCTCCCGCCGCCCGCGAGTACCAGCGTGTCCGGCGGCGTGTGCTCTGTGCGCCGCGGCAATTCCGCACTGCCGGAGAGCGCGTCGTAAGTGACACCCAGCCCGTAAATGCAGCGCATATGCTCCTCGGAGAGCGCCTGCTCCGGCGGAGCAGGCGGCAGCACCTTGCCGTCCGCGACAAGCAGCACGCGGTCGGCACACTTCAGCGCGAGGTCCGGCTCGTGGAGCGAAACCAGAACCGCGAGTCCCTCCCGGGTCGCGAGCTCCCGCAGCAAACCGAGGAGTTCTATCTTGTGGCGAAGGTCGAGAAACGCTGTCGGCTCGTCGAGCAAAATGAGCCGCGGCTCCTGCGCGAGCGCCCTGGCGAGCAACACGCGCTGGCGCTGACCGTCGCTGAGCTCCGCAAAGGGACGCGCCGCAAGTTCTTCAGTTCGCACATAGGCCATGGCGCGCGCCACCGCTTTATGATCCTGTTCCCGCAAGGTTCCGAAGCGTCCCGTGTAGGGATAGCGCCCTGCTTCTACCACTTCCCGCGCGGTGGCAAACTCCGGCTCCCTGCGCTCGGTAAAGAGGAGGGCCATACTTTCCGCCCGTTCTCGGCCGGAAAAGGACTGTAAATCCCTTCCGTCGAGGTAGATGCTGCCGCCCTGCAGGGCAAGCTGTCCCGCCGCGCTCTTCAGGAGGGTCGACTTGCCCGCACCGTTCGGCCCGAGTAAGGCCATGACCTCGCCCGGGCGAAGTTCAAATGCGACCTCCGAGAGTACCACGCGCGAACCATAGCCCGTTTTTACCCCCTCTGCCGCAAGTTTTACCCCCTGCTTATTTTGCATAGCTCCTCCTACTCTCAAGACACCCTCTGCTTGAAAGAGCTGCCCTTTTCCTTCTCATCTGCTTCTCAATGACAGAGAGACATTGTAATGCCCGGAACAATCACGGATTTTACTCGATCGGCTTATATGCCGACGCGCACGAGCCACGCTTCAATCTCCGCAATCTCTGCCTCCGGGGAAAGCGGCATTGTCTCCTCATTGTTTTCATCCACCAAGACCACTTCTTTCTCTTTCGGAAAGTAACGCCTGATCCATAGAATCAATTTTGCGTAGTCCCGGATTCTGTCATTCGAATCAAAATACTCTACCGCGAATGTGCGGCGTGTTCGATCGAGTCTTAGTTCAAACTGTAAGCAATCCGAATACCTACTCCAAACAATATCATAGGCCAAAGACTTGCTTTGACTCTGCTCCGTATCCGTTCCCGGATATTGGTTCGCAATCGCCTCGCGGAACGCTTCAATCGCAAATTCTCCGCCGCCTGTTTCGCGCAAATGTAAAAAGCTTGTGACCGACATCTCTCCTCCTCGTATCATCCGAGTCTCTGTTTTGGTATCGTTGTCTCATTTTCCCCGCCGTTTCACCAATAACCAGAGTACAATCGGCGCGCCGAAAAAGGAGGTCACCGTGCTGAGCGCAAGCTCCGTCGGCTGAAAGGCTGTCCGCGCAATGAAATCCGAGGCCATGCAGAAAACCGCACCGCCGAGAAACGAGGCCGGAAGCACGAGCTGCGGCTTGTTGGTGCAGAGCAGGCGCTGGATTAAAAACGGCGCGGCCACACCCACAAACGAGACCGGCCCTGCGAAGGCTGTCACGGTCGCGGCGAGCAGGCTTGCGAGGAGAATTAAGAGCGTGCGAAGCCGCATGACATTGACGCCGAGACTCTCGGCATAGCTCTCGCCGAGCTGGACGGCGCCGAGCGGCTTGGCGAGAAACAGGAGCGCTACCGCGCAGCCTGCAATGAGCAGTGCCGCTGTCCTGACCTCAGCGAGACTCATGCCGGAAAAGCTGCCCTGGGACCAGCTGTGCAGCGAAACAATCTCCGAATCCGCCGCAAAACTAAGCAAAAAATCGGTCGCGGCCGAGCAGATATAGCCTATCATGATGCCTGCGACCAAGAGAGCCGCCATGTGACGCACCCGGCTTGAGACCGCGAGCAGAAAACCGAGCGAGACAAGCGAGCCGAGAAAGGCCGCGAGCACCAGCGCAAGTGAGCTTGTCGCGCGGTTTCGCGCGAAAAAAAGCATCATGCAGACTGCCACCGCGAGGCGCGCGCCCGAGGAGACTCCAAGCACAAAGGGCCCCGCAATCGGGTTCGCAAAATAAGTCTGCAGGAGAAAGCCAGAAACCGCAAGCGCCCCACCGAGCAGCAAGGCCATCAGCGCGCGCGGCAGGCGTATCTTGAATAAAATGCTCGCCGCCGGATCTGTGCCGCCCGGCGTGCTGAAAAGCGTCCACAGCTTTCCCGGCGAAAAGAGCACTGTCCCTGCGGCGAGATTCCAGTAGAACAGCAAAAGCAGCGCAAGGCCAAGGAACAGAAATACCAGTGCGCTCCGCCCTCTCCCCGCCCTCATGAGAGCTTCCTCAGATACTGCAGCGTGCTCCCGGTCTCGCCGTGCAGCACACGGTAAAAGTCGAGCGTCAGACCTGCGACCGCATCCGCCGACTGGTACATGTCGCCGCCGAGCTGATAGACCTCCCCCGCCTGTACGGCCTTGAAATCGGCGAAGAGCTCATCCTTTGCCTTGAGCTCCGCGAGATCTTTGAGCGGTGCCTCCACGGTCGCATTGTAAATCAGTACGTCGGCATCGCGCGCCGCCTCGAAAAACGCCTCGCGCGACACGCGCTGCACCGAACTCCTGCCGGCCTCATCCGCGCCGATGCCGACATAGTGTCCGCCCGCGAGCTGTATCATCTTCGGCACATAGTCCGTGCGCCGCCGAACGACAAAACTCCCGTCGCGGTTCATCGCAAAAAATACAACCTGTTTCCCGCTGTCCGCGACATTCCGCAACGAGTCCATTTTTTTGCACTGCGCGTCAAAAAACCGTTCGGCCTCCGCCTGATGATTCGTCAGCACACCGTAGAGCCGCACCCACTCGGTGCGCCCGAGCGGGTGGCTCTCGTTGCTCGAGTAGTCGACAAAGACCGGAATCCCGAGCCGCTCGAACATCTCCTTCACCTCGGGCGCGTGCAGTATCATCAGCGACTCGACGGCGAGGTCGCAGCCCTCCGACGTGAGGAGCTCGTAGTCCGGCGCGCTGTACTTTCCCGCAAAGCGCATGGCACCGCTCGAAAGCGCCTGCTTCGGCGCGTCAATGTGCCAGCCCTCCGCCCTCGTGCCGGTAAAGCGGACATCGCCGAGCGCACCGTTTACCTCAAAGAGACTCATCACCGCCGTCGCCGCGAGGTAGATGCGATTCAGCGGCTGCTGTAAGCGCACCACATCGCCCGACAGCTCTTTCGGCGCTGTCTCTCCTTCCGGAATCACCAGATAGCGCGCCGCGCCGTGCACATCGATCAGCGCAAAATTCTTCTCATAGAAGTAAATGTCAAAGGTCTTTGCGTAGCGAAGATCCATCCGTTTAACAAAGCGCAGCCCCGGAATCTCCGGAGCTGCCGCCTGACTTACCTCTTCTGCTTTGACTTCTGTGACTTTGACCTGATGGTCATACCAGACCCCCTTGGTGCCGACAAGGGCGAGCGGGAATTCCGTGTCAAGCGCCGGGACGGGGATATCGAACCCGTAGACCTCCTGCGTACTCCCGTCCTCAAATTTGACCGTATCAGTCGTGGGCTGCAGGAGCGCGGCGCCGTCCTTTTTGGCATCCTCGGCGCGCCCGGGGAAAAGATTCAGGATGCGCTTTGACTGGAGTGACACATGGAGGGTCATCTTCCCGTCCTTTACGGTCAGCGTCCCGCGGTCGTGCATCGCCTCGCTCACATGAAACATCGAGCTGTCGGTCTCAAAGCGCGCCGTATAGACGCCGTCCGGCAATGCGGCGGTCGCCGTGACCTGACTCTCCGCTGTCACCGCCGTCGTCCCTTCCTTCGCCGCCGCGCTGCCCGCAGCGCCGCTCTCGGGCGCCTTCGCTCCACAGCCGCTTATGAGTAAGCTGAGCCCGAGTGCCAGCGCAAGCAATCCGCTTATGCCTCGCATCCTGCTGTTTCTCTTCATCTTCTCTCCCTGTCAGTCTTTAGTTTGCCTTGCTCTCGGCAGCCGTCGTCTCGGCTGCGCTACTCTCTGCCGTCTTGCCCTCGGCCTGATCGATCGCTGCCTGGGTGTGCGCCGCATAAATTTTCTCAATGTCGGCAATGCCGCCCAGGCCGAGAATCTGGGTCTCGACGCGGTCAAAGTTCTTCGACGCGACAAACTTCTGCACCCAGGAATCGTCCTCCGCGCCCGCCATATCGTTGTGCGCGTGATCGCCTGCGACAACCATCATCGGACGAAGCGTGACCTTCTTAAAGCCCGCCTTCTTGACCGCTCCGATTACAGCATCGACCGCAGTCTCCGCCGGCTCGCCCTCGACGGTGCCGATGAACACATTGTTGTAGCCGAGCTTCCGCATTGCGGTCTGCATCTCGGAATAGGTGATTGCCGCGGTGTGGGAGGTACCGTGTCCCAGGAAGACAAAGGCCGCGCCGTCCTGTCCTGCCTTCTGGACAGAATCAAAACCGCCGTCGGTCACAGCTGCCTGGACAAGCAAGGTCGCGACCTGCTCCTTGTCGGCATTGACCTCCTCCGCGTCCTTGCCCACTTCGCCGAGCAACGGCTCTGCGAGCGCGACTTTTGCAAAATCCGCCTTGTGTTTGTCGAGCGTCTCCTTTAACTCATCGTACTCCTTGCCCTGCATGAGATGAGTCGGCTGGACAATGAGCTCTTTGACGCCGTTCTTCTTGGCGCGCTCCAGCGCCTGCTCCACATTGTCAATCTTCTCGCCGTCCCGCGCGAGGATGTGGTTCATGATAATCTGAGACGTAAAGGCGCGGCGCACGCTGTAGTCCGGGAACTGCTTCGCGAGATAGGACTCGATGCCGCCGATATCCTTCGCGCGGCTGTCGTTATAGGACGTGCCGAAGCTCACCACCAGAATCTCCTTCTCACCGATCTCATCCTGGTTTAAGGGATTGTCCTTTGTCACATCGCCGGTGTCCAGACCGAAATACTCCGGTGACGCGTGCTCGCCCTTCACCTCTGCCTTTGCGCTGTCACTCAAAGCGTCCCAAGCCTCCTTTGCCTCTTTGCAGAGCTTCTCCGTGTCCTCGCTCCAGTTCTGGACATAGATTGCATCAATCTTCTTGCCAACCTCGGCTGCCTTAGCCTTCTCTTCATCGGTCGCGGGGGCAAGCGTCGTCGCCTCCGTTGCCTGTGTCTCCGCCGCGCTCACGGTCTCCGGCTTCTTTTCTTCCTTTTTGCCGCCGCAGGCTGTGACCGCCAGGGCCGCCGTCAATGCCAACAATGCAAGCTTTGTCTTTCTCATCTCTCCGCTCCTTTATGAATGCGCTGTTTGCCCGAAGTCCTTACTTCTGCAGTTCGAATGTGAGCTGATAGTCGATTGCATGCGGCGTGCTCATCGCCGTCGTGTCGCCGACCATCGCAAGCGGCTTAGCGAGCTCCGTGACTGGAACCATAAAGACCGAGTGGCCGTTCTGAATCTCCGGCGTAAAGCGAATGCCCTCGACTTCCATGTAGTCGTACTTGTCGCTGCTCCAGACGATTTTGGCGGTCGCTCTGCCGTCCTTCACCGTGAGCTCGGTCGGGCTCGCAATCTTTGCCCTGCCGCTGCCGCCGGAAAGCATCACGTTGACCTGATAGGTTCCGTCGGCAACCGTCAGCTTCTCGTGCTTCTCCGCGAGCATCTGCGCCGCTGCCTCGGCCTGTGCCGTGATATCGCCACCCGCCTTGAAATCCTCTGCCTTGAAGTCCGCAAGCTTCTTTTCGCCTTCGCTCGCCGCGCTCTCACCCTTCGACGCTGCCTCGGACGCCACACTCTCGCCCTTCGATGCCGCATCGGATGCTGCGCTCTCGCCTGCCGAAGACATCGCTGCCGCCGTGCTCTCGGCAGACGAAGCCGCGCTCTCCGCCTTCTTTGCGCCGCAACCCGCTGCGAGAACGGCTGCGAGCGCCGCCATTGCCACCGCTACTCCGTATTTCTTCTTCATAGCCTTACCCTTCTGTCTATTATCCCATTCCTCGGAACCGTCTCTGTCCGCATAAAAAGAGGCTCATCCTCGCGGAGAGCCTCTGGCATTTCAGCAAACAGTATCTTATCTGGACTCGGAAACCGTGGTCTCGCCGGCCTTATCAGCACCCGCAGCAGCTTTACCCGCTGCCTCGCCTGCCTTCTCTGCCGCTTTGCCCGCCTTGTCGGCTACCTCACCGGCCTTCTCCGCCGCTGCGCCCGCAGCCTTCTCGCCGGCCTTTGCTGCCTCGGAGCCTGCCTTTGCCGCATCGGAAGCCGCCTTGTTTGCGCCCTCCGCCGCTGCGGAAGCTGCATCGGAGCCTGCCTTTGCCGCGTCGGAAGCTACTTTGTTCGCCTCGTCAACCGCGCTGGAAGCTGCCTTGTTTGCCTCTTCGACACCGCTGGAAGCTGCCGCATTTGCGCTCTCCACCATACTGGAAGCGGACTCCATAGCGCCGGAAGCTGCCTTGCTCTCGTCCTTCTTGCTGCTGCAGCCGGTCGCCAGAACTGCCGCGAGCGCTGCTGCCACTAAAACTGCTCCAACTTTAACTTTCTTCATTTCAATTTCCTCCCTTTGCATGAAATGATGCCGTTTCATTGTAACATATCCGCGCCAAAATTCCAAATAAAGCGCAAAGAGAGACTCATCTTCGCAGAGAGCCTCTCTTTGTCACACAAAGAAGAGGCGACCCGCCTCTTCTCTGCGTTCCCGGACAGGCACTCGTGCTCAGGAAGGTACTTAAAAGACAGGGCCGGTCTCCCGGCTCGCGGCTCACGGCCCCTTGTCTGCCTTCCCGCTCTCGCAGTGACAGACGGACTCCCCGCATACGGTGACGAGTTCGCGCAGATTCTGCTGCTTCCCGATTATCCGGAAATTTCTCTCCGGCACCCTGCCTTTATTTTTTTCGTGTGATTAACGGTTGAACGCGTTCTTGCCCGGATACTCCGCCGCGACACCGAGATCCGACTCGATGCGGAGCAGCTGGTTGTACTTCGCGACACGCTCGGAACGGCTCGGCGCACCGGTCTTAATCTGACGCGTATTCAGCGCGACCGCGAGATCGGCAATCGTCGTATCCTCGGTCTCACCGGAGCGGTGGGATGTAATCGCCGTGTAGCCCGCCTTGTGCGCCATCTTGATTGCCTCGAGGGTCTCGGAGACCGAACCGATCTGATTGAGCTTAATCAGAATCGAGTTGCCGCAGCCAAGCTCAATGCCCTTCTTAAGGCGCTTCGTGTTCGTAACAAAGAGATCGTCGCCGACCAGCTGAACCTTGTCGCCGAGCTCCTTCGTCATCTCTTTCCAGCCCTCCCAGTCTTCTTCGTCGAGGCCGTCCTCGATGGACCAGATCGGATACTTCTCAATGAGGCTCTTCCAGTGCGCAATGAGCTCCTTCGAGGTGAAGTCCTTGCCGGACTTCGGCTGATGATAGAAGCCGATGCCCTTGTCGCTCTTCCACTCGGAGGAAGCCGCATCCATCGCGAGCACAAAGTCCTTGCCCGGCTCGTAGCCTGCGTCGCGGACTGCCGCGAGAATGTGCTCAATCGTGTCCTCGTCGTCCTTTAAGTTCGGCGCAAAACCGCCCTCGTCGCCGACAGCCGTCGTATTGCCCTCGCTCTTCAGAATCTTCTGGAGGCTGTGGAACACCTCGGTGCACCAGCGGAGACCCTCGGAGAAGCTCGGCGCGCCGACCGGCATAATCATGAACTCCTGGGTGTCCACGGAGTTCGTCGCATGTGCGCCGCCGTTTAAGATGTTCATCATCGGCACCGGCAGGTTATTGCCGTTTGCGCCGCCGAGGAAGCGGTACAGCGGAATGCCGAGTGACTCGGCCGCTGCCTTTGCCGAAGCAATCGAAACCGCGAGAATCGCGTTTGCGCCGAGCTTCGACTTGTTCTCGGTGCCGTCCGCCGCAAGCATAGCGGCATCGACCGCGTAGACATTCTGCGGATCCAGACCGTGCAGCACGTCATTGATCACGGTGTTGATGTTCTCGACAGCCTTTTTAACGCCCTTGCCGCCGAAGCGGGACTTGTCGCCGTCGCGAAGCTCAATCGCCTCGAACTCACCGGTCGAAGCGCCGCTCGGTGCGGTGCCTCTGCCGACCGAACCGTCGGAAAGCGTGACCTCCGCTTCAACCGTCGGATTGCCGCGGGAGTCAATGATTTCTCTTCCGATTACCTTCTCAATAGAAAGATGTGTCAACATATTGGTTCCTCCACTTCTGAAATCTGTTAAAGAACTCTTGTCCGTACCAGTATAGCACGGAACCGTTTGTTCTGCCTCTTATTTTTCGTAGCGGTAAAAGCCCTCGCCCGCGTTGACGCCGGTCTTGCCCGCGTCGATTTTCGCCTTGAGACCCGCCGCAATCTTGCCGGCCGTGCTCTCCGGATTTTTCGCCTCCGGATTCATCGAGACAATATTGTACGCCGTCTGAAGCCCCACAATGTCGAGAATCCGGAAGGGGCCGTAGGGCGAACCCGTGCCGAGCGTCCAGGTCTTATCGATGGTCTCCGGGTCGGCGACCTCATTGGCCCAGAGCGCCTCCGCGGCACTTAAGAAAGGCACGAGCATCGAGTTCAGAATATAGCCCGGCTGCTCCTTTTTGAGTTCCAGCGGAATCATGCCGATTTCCTTGGCAAATTCGACGACGCGGCCAAAGACCGCCTCCGAAGTGCCGCTGTGTCCCATAATCTCCGCCGTGTTGCTGCGCCAGATATTGTTTGCAAAGTGAAGTGCGAGATAATTTTCCGGATAGGGCAGCAAATCCGAGAACATGCTCGGAATCATCGTCGAGGAATTCGTCGCGACGATTGTCTTCTCGTCGAGGAAGGGCGCAAGTTTCGCATAAAATTCCCGCTTGGCCTCCCTGTCCTCCGCCATGCTCTCGATGATAAAGTCCGCCTCGCGGACACTCTCTTCAAGATCCAGCGAGAGCCGAATATTCTGTTTCGCTGCCTCAACGGCCTTCTCGAGCCTCGCGAGATCCTCCGCGCTCTTGACCGCCGCCGCGTCGCCGAAACCACGCGGCAAATCAAGCGGTTTGCCCGCGAGCATCGCCTCGCCGACCCGCGCGAGTTCCGCGCGGTACACATTGTAAAGACGCGCAAGCTTCGGCTCCGTTCTGCCGATCGAGCCCTCGCTCCGAAGCCATATCGTCACCGGAAAGCCCTTAAACGCCGTCTGAAACGCAATCTGCGCGCCGAGCACGCCGCCGCCCGCCACCAATACATGCCGAAATTCCATATCCACCTCCGGCCTCTCCGAGGCCTTGTACATTTATCGATACAAAGAGAGCATACCACGCCCCGGAAGCCGCGCGCAAGCTCAGCCGTCAAAAAGCTCCGAAAAGTCGTGCCTGTTCTCCAATTCTTCCGCCGAGACCTCGAGGTAAATATCGAGCGCCGGACTCTCCTGTGAAGCGGTCAGAATTCCTGCCTTCATGAGCTCAAGCACCGCGAGAAATGTGACCACAAGGAGCAGCTTGCTGCGCCGCTTTTCGAGTAAGTCCCGAAACGAAAAGCTCTCGTGCGCGCGCGCATAACTCATGACCGCTTCAATCTGCATCTTCAGACTGATGGGCTCGCGCTTGATGGTCCCGAAGCGACTCCGCTCCGGATCGATCCTGTCTTCGCGCTGGCGCATGACCTCCTGAAACACAAACTGAAGTCGCGTGAGCGTCACATCCTGAAAGAGCTCGTCGAGATCCACAGGTTGCGTCCACTCCGCAACCTCTTTCGGCAGCGCGGGTTCGCGGAAAAAGACCTTGTAGGCGTCGAATTCGCGGTCGGCGAGTTCCTCCGCCATCAGCTTGTACTTTTTGTGCTCCAGAAGGCGGCTCACAAGTTCCGCTCTCGGGTCCATCTCTTCGCCGGTCTCCTGATCCACCTCGCGCGGCAGGAGCATGCGCGCCTTGATGTCGAGCAGGGTCGCCGCCATCAGAAGGAACTCCGAGAGCTGATCGAGATCCTCTCTCTCCATGCCGGAGAGATACGCCATATACTGCTCCGTAATCTCGGCGATCGGAATGTCGTAGATATTGATTTTATTCTTCTCGATCAGCTTTAAGAGCAGATCGAGCGGCCCCTCAAACTTTTCAAGCCGCAGCGAGAGCGCCTCATCTGCCATGTTCTCTCCCCTTTCGAAGCTCCAGCACCATGAGCTCCGGCAAATTCATCAAGCGGAGGTTAATGCTGTGCGTGCCGATGCCCGGGCTTAGGAGCATCGCGTGCTCTCCCCGGCAGAAAAGCCCGCTCGCCGGGCGGCGAAAAAATTCAAACTGCGGCGTCATGAGACCTATGTTCCCCGGGAGCCGCACCGTGCCGCCGTGCCAGTGCCCCGCGAACGTGAGATCCGCGCCCCAGCGCGCATAGGCGTCAAAAAAAGCCGGGCTGTGCGCAAAGAGAAGCTGAAAGCGCGCTGCGTTTGCTGCGCCGAGATGAGACCGCACATAGTCCGCGCGCATCTCATCGTGCGGCGCTCTACGGTAAAAATTCTCGGTGATATGAAGCCCCGAGAGCGCAAGATCATCGCCGAGCAGCACGGTCTCATCCGAGAGATAGTGTACGCCCTGCCGACTGAGCCCCGCCTGCAAGTCATCGAACAGCTGCAAATAGCGCCCGCGGTCGCGGTCCAGCCGCGCCTCGTGGTTTCCCTCGCCGTAGTAGACCGGCGCGATTTCCGCGAGCCGCTCTGTCAGTGCGAGAGTCGCCTGAATCGAAGCGCCGTGCTTTGCCGTCACCATATCTCCGCCGAGGAAGATGTAGTCCGGCCGAAGCAGCGCCGTTTCTTTCAGGAGCCGCACCGCAATGTCGCCGAGACGGCGCTCGTGAAAGTCCGAGAGGTATACAATGCGGCGCGGTCTTTCGATTTTCGGGCTCCGCAGTTCATAGCGGCGCACAATGAGGCTCCGGCGCTCCCGTTCAGATTCAAAAAGGGCGGCCGCCGCAATGCCGGCCGCCGCCAAACCGAACGAGAAGAAAAGCTTCTTCTTATCCAATCCAAACCCCTTCCCTGTTGACGCGGTATCCGTCCGGTGTGCGGCTGTCTGTCAACATTTTGCCGTCACTTCCAAGATAATACCACTGATTCCGATACTGTAGCCAGCAGTTTTGCTGCAGTGCGCCCTGCCCCGGTGTCAGGTAGTACCAGGCACCCGTGTTATCCTGCTGCCAGCCCTCCTTCATATTGCCGTCCGCGTCAAACCAGTACTGCGCACCGTTAATCTCCCGGCGGGCATTCTTCACAAGCTCACCGTTTGCTTCTCTGTACGCCCACACACCGTTTCTTTGGAGCCACCCCGCCTGACTTGGAAGCTTTGCCCCCGGTCCGCTGACTGCCTGATTTTGATTTGCCGCCGGATTTGCTGCCTGTCCGCTTGCCGGATTTACCTGACTTTCCGCCGGCTGTACCGTTTGCCTGCTTACCGCCTGATTTTGATTTGCCGGCAGATTTCCCTGCTGACTTTGTGCCTGACTGTTTGCCGTGAGCGCCTGTACTCTGCCGCTTGTCTCCTGTGCCGTTTCCCCACCCACGGCTTCCTGTTTTTTTCCGCCGGACTCTCCCGCAACCCGGAACCCGTAGTCGAGCAGCGCTCTTGTGTCCGCGTACTGCGTCCGCTTGCTCTTCATGACCACGGCAATGAGGCGCACGCCGTTTCGCTCCGCGCAGGTCACGAGCGTATTGCCCGCCGCGCTCGTATAGCCCGTCTTGCCGCCGAGAATGCCCGGATAGTAGTCCGAACCGCCCGGCGCAATCATACGGTGCCCCATGGTGATGTCCGTGCCGTTCGGCCGCTTTTTGGTCGCCGGAAAATGGTACGAAGTCGTCTGATCCAGTGCGCGGAAATCGGCGCGGTCAAAACAGGCCTTCGCGATCAGCGCCATGTCGTGCGGTGTCGTGACATGATTTGCATTGTTCAGACCGTTCGGATTCACGAAATTCGTATTGGTGCAACCGAGCTGTCTGGCTCTTCGGTTCATCTTCTGCGCAAATGCGGAGACCGAACCCGAGACATGCTCGGCAAGTCCGTTCGCGACCTCGTTTGCGGATTTCAGCATGAGCCCGTAGAGACAGTCCCGCACCTTGACGCGATCGCCCGTCGTGAGCTCCAGATTCACCGCGCCCGACTCCAGATTTCCGGTCGCGCTGTCGGAGAACACAACCACGTCATCCTGCGAACTGTTCTCGAGCACCAGAAGTGCCGTCATAAACTTGGTGATTGAGGCCGGATAGAACTGCTGATTTGCGTTCTTTTCATACAAAAACTGTCCCGTCGTCGCATTGTAGAGTGCCGCGCCCTCTGAGGCAATCTGCGGCTCGGTCGCCGCATAAGCTGTCTCCGCACCGAAAATGCCGCTGACGAGCAGCAGTGCCGCGATGAGACAACAGAGCCTTTTTTTGATTTTTTCCTGCATCAAAACGAAATCCCCCTCCCCCTGAGATGCCGTCTCTGCTCTCAGTTCTATTTCATTTCTCTTGTAATTTTATCACAATCTTACTTCTCACTTTTTACAAAATTATGAAAAAGAGCGGGTATTTCTGTCGGTTTACAAAAGATACGACCCTGAATGCGATCTTTTCCGCCGCCGCCCTTGCCGCCGCGCGCGCGGAGTTCGGCGAGAAAAGGCTTCCAGTCAACCCTGTCGCCGGACAGAAGAAAGGTATAGCCTGTCTCCTCCGCGCCGGAGAAAAGCCCGATGATACCGGCAAAGCGCTCTCTGAGCGGCTTTAGCGCGCGCTGAAGCGCGCTCTCCGGGAGCGGCGGCAGAAGGAGACAGGGTGCCTGCTCGCCTCTCTGCGCCGCTGTCTCTGCCTTTGCAAGAATCAGTTCGACCGCAATCGAAGCTGCCCGGCTCTCGGCGGCAGCGCTCTTCTCCTGCACCTTCGCGACCGCACTGTCCAGTTCGCCGAGCGGTGCCGAGAGTCGCGCCGAAATCTCTTTTGCCTCGTCGAGGCAGGCCGCAAACGCCGTGAGCGCCCGCATCCCGCAGGCGAGATACAGTCTGGTGCCGCCCTTATAGTTCATCGCGCTCAGAATCTTTAAGAGCCCCACCTCCGAACTCCGCGCAACATGGGGCGCGCAGCAGGCGCAGGTGTCCACATCCCCGATTTCGACAAGGCGGATTGCGCCCGTCAGTTCCTTTTTCTGCCGGTAGGAAATCGCCGCAAGCGCCGCCGCGTCCGGATAAAAGGCGCGCACCGGGATGTCCCGGAAAATGGCCTCATTGACCGCGCGCTCAAGCTTCGTAAGATCCGCCGCGCCGAGCGGAACACTGAGGTCCACCTGCACTTCTCGCTCGCTCAGGTGAAAGCCCACATTTTCCGCGCCGAAAAAGCGGTGCGCAAGCCCCGACAACATGTGTTCGCCCGTGTGCTGTTGCATAAAGTCAAAGCGACGTGCCCAGTCGACCGTCCCCGTGACCGTGCTTCCGACCGCAAGCGGCGCGTCGACCAGATGGGTGATGACGCCGTCCTGTATCGTGACATCCAGAACCTCCGCCCCGCCGAGTGTGCCACGGTCCGCCTTCTGCCCGCCCTGTTCCGGGAAAAAGGCCGTCCGGTCCAGAATCACCGCAAAACAAGTCTCGCCGTCCGCCGTTCTCTCCGCCGAAGAGAGCACTTCCGCCGCAAAGCAGAGCTCTCGCGGATCTCTGTCAAAAATCGCCTCTGTCATACGAATCTCCTCTCCGCCCGCCGCGACAGCGATGCAAACTCTCCCATTTCCCGCACACGAAAAGACAGCCTCCTTTCGGGAAGCTGTCCTTTGTTCATCTCGTCACTGCGCAGCCTTGATCGCCGCGAGCAGCTCCGCATAGGTCTCAAACGCCGGGTACTGCGGGTAAGCCTTCTTGATTTCCTCCGTCGTCCGGAACAGGAAGCCCGCCTTGCTCGCCTCAATCATGCCGAGATCGTTGTAGCTGTCACCGCTCGCAATCGTCTCATAGCCGATCGACTGGAGTGCGCGCACCGTCGTGAGCTTCGAGTTCTCGATGCGCATCTTGAAGCCCGTAATCTCACCGCTCTCCGCGACCTCGAGCGAGTTGCAGAGTATCGTCGGGAAGCCCAGCTTCTTCATGAGAGGAGACGCGAACTGCGTGAACGTGTCACTCAGAATCATGACCTGGGTAAAGCTCCGGAGCTCGTCGAGGAACTCCTTTGCGCCCGGCATCGGATCAATCGTCGCGATGGTCTCCTGAATCTCCTTGAGCCCGAGGCCGTGCTCCTTCAGAATGTCAATGCGGTAGCGCATCAGCTTGTCGTAGTCCGGCTCGTCCCGCGTCGTGCGGCGAAGTTCCGGGATGCCCGAAGCTTCGGCAAACGCAATCCAGATTTCGGGAACCAGCACGCCCTCCAGATCCAAGCAAACAATATTCATGTTCTGCCTCCTCATTTCGCAATTTCACAATAACAGCCACATTATACCAAAGCGGCCCGCTCTTTGCCACTAAATCGACTTGCCGAGGAACTGGCTCTCATAGAGTGTGTAGTAGAAGCCCTTCGCCGCCATGAGTTCCTCGTGGTTGCCCTTTTCGATGATGTGTCCGGCCTTCATCACGAGAATCACATCGGCGTTCCGTATCGTCGAGAGACGGTGCGCGACAATAAAGCTCGTGCGCCCCTCCATGAGTTGATTGAACGCCTCCTGAATTTTGAGCTCTGTCCGCGTGTCGATCGAAGAAGTCGCCTCGTCGAGAATCAGCATCGACGGATTGCTCATCATGACGCGGGCAATGCAGAGCAGCTGTTTTTGTCCCTGCGAGAAGCCCTCGCCGTTCTCGGCAATCACCGTATCATAGCCCTGCGGCAGCTTTTCGATGAAATTCGCAATGTGGCAGGTGCGCGCAACTTCGCGCATACGTTCCTCGGAAATGCCGGGATTGCCCATCGTGATATTCTCGCGTATCGTACCGCTCTTTAACCAGGTCTCCTGTAAGACCATGCCGAAGCCGCCGCGAAGCGAGGCGCGCGTCAGGTCGCGGAGATCCGTGCCGTCGAGGGTGATGCTGCCGCCCGTCACATCGTAAAAGCGCATCAGGAGATTGATGAGCGTCGTCTTGCCGCAGCCGGTCGGCCCGACAATCGCAATCTTCTGCCCCGGTTTCACCGCAAAGTCAAAGTTCTCAATGAGATGCTGCTCCGGCACATAGGAAAAGTCTACCTTGTCAAACCCGACCGCACCGTCGAAGCGCTCTATCACCTTGGCATCCGCCGCGTCGGGTACCTCCTCCGCCTCCTCGATGAACTCAAAAAGCCTTGCCGCGCAGGCAATCGCGTTCTGAAGCTCGGTCAGAACGCCCGAAATCTCATTGAACGGCTTTGCGTACTGGCTCGCGTAGCTGAGAAAAGCCGTGAGCTCACCGACCGTCAGATGCCCGCCGATCACCGAGAGAGCACCGACCGCACCGACAATCATATAGACCAGCGCATTCACAAAGCGCGTCGTCGGGTTGGTCAGCGAAGAGAAGAAAGTCGCTTTCAGCGAAGTCTCGGTCAGCTTTTCATTGAGCGCATCGAAATCCGAAATCACGGCACGCTCGCGGTGAAAGGCCTTGACGACGCGCTGTCCCTCGACCATCTCGTTGATCATGCCGGTCTGCTCGCCGCGAAGCGTCGACTGCGCGCGGAACAAAAGATAGCTGTGCTTTGAGATATAACCCGCGAGCAGAAAGCTGAGCGGTGTGATCAACACGACCGCGAGCGTAATCCAGACATTGACCGAGAGCATGAAGAGGAGCGTCCCGAGTATCGTGAGGACACCCGTAAAGAGCTGGGTAAAGCCCATCAAAAGGCCGTCCGAAAACTGGTCGGCATCCGCAATCACACGGCTCTCGATCTCGCCGACCGGGTGCGCGTCGAGGTAACTTAACGGCAGACGCTCAATCTTCCGGAAAGCATCGTTTCGAAGTGCCTGCACGACCGCATAGGCCAGGTGGTTGTTGCAGAGATTCATGCACCACTGGAATATCCCCACACCCGCCGCCGCGAGGATAAGCTGCAGCATGATGCGCCGCACGCCGGGGAAATCCACCCGTCCCGCGCCGATCATGTGGTCCACAACCGCACCGGTCAAACGCGGTGCGAGCAGGGTCAGGACAACCGTAAGGAAAGCAAACAGTAACGACGCGATCAGGTACAGCCGGAAGCGGCCGATATAACGGAGCACCTTTTTGACGGTGCGCCACTGGAAATCATTTTTCTTCTTCTGTTCCATCTCACGCCTCCTTCGGGAACTGGGAGTAGTAAATCTCCTGATAGACCCGGTTGTCCCGGAGAAGCTCATCATGTGTGCCGCTGCCGACCAGCTGCCCGTTGTCAAGCACCAGAATCCGGTCCGCATACTGCACCGAAGCCGCGCGCTGCGACACAATGAAGCAGGTGATGTCCTTTGCGCTCTCGCGGATTGCGGTGCGAAGTGCCGCGTCGGTCGCAAAGTCGAGTGCCGAAGCGCTGTCGTCCAGAATCAGAATCTCCGGTTTCTTCATCAGCGCGCGCGCAATCGTGAGGCGCTGCTTCTGACCGCCCGACAGATTCCGGGCATTCTGCTCCAGACGGAAGTCGAGCTGTCCGGGCTTGGTCTCGACATATTCCTTCGCCTGCGCGACTGTCAGTGCCTCCCAGAACGCCGCGCTGTCGGCATCCTCTTTGCCCCAGCGGAGATTGTCGGCAATGCTGCCCTGAAAGAGCTCGGCCTTCTGTAAGACCATGCCGACCGCCGCGCGGAGACTTTCGAGCGTCAGTTTCCGCACATCCTCGCCAAAGACCGCCACCTCGCCCGCCGTCACATCATAAAAACGCGGAATCAGATTCACGAGCGAGGACTTGCCGCTGCCCGTGCCGCCGATGATGCCGATGGTATCGCCCGCATAGGCCGTAAAGCTGATGTGCGAGAGCGCCTCGCCGCTCTCTGCGTCATAGCGGAGCGAGACATCCCGGAATTCGACCGCCTTCTTCCGGCCGTCCGCATCTGCCGCCTCGCCCGCAAACACTTTCGCAGTGTCCTCGCTGCCGTCTTGCATATCGCACTGCACTTCCAGCACCGCAGCAACGCGGTCACTGCAGGCCATGGCGCGCGTCACCTGAATAATCAGATTGGCGAGCTTGATAAGCTCCACCAGGATCTGCGACATATAATTCAGCAGCGCAACCACCTGACCGGTCGCGAGAATGCCTGCATTTACGCGCACGGCGTCTGTCTGAATCAGTGCGACAATCGCGAGGTTAATGAGCACATAGGTCAGCGGATTCATGAGACCTGAGATGCGCCCCACACGGATCTGCTCCGCAAACAGGGCCGCATTCCGCTCTGCATAGCGCCGTTTCTCATTCTCCTCCTGGCGAAAAGCCCGGATCACGCGGACACCGGTCAGATTTTCGCGCGTGCTCGTCATGATCTGATCCAAGCGCCCCTGCACCTTTTTATAGAGCGGCAGGGTGGTCAGCAGAATCCAGAAGACAACCGCACCGATCACCGGAATTGCGACCGCAAAAATCAGCGCCGACGGCACGTCAATCGTAAATGCCATTATCATGGCCCCAAAGACAATGAAGGGCGAACGGAGAAACAGCCGCAACACCATGTTGACGCCGGACTGCACTTGGTTTACATCGCTCGTCATCCGCGTGATCAAGGTGTCCGCACCGAAAAGATCCAGCTGAGAAAAGCTGAGTTCCTGCACCTTGGTAAATAACCGGTGCCTGAGTTCACCGCCAAGCCGCATTGCCGCCTTTGCCGCAAAATACTGCGCGGTAATCGAGAACCCGAGTCCCGCCGCGCCGAGCAGCAGGAGCAACGCCGACTGCTGTAACACATAGCCGCGATCTCCCATCGCAATGCCGCGGTCAATGATCCGTGCCATGATGAGCGGCACAATCAGCTCGAGCAGCGCCTCGACAAGCTTAAAGAGAGGCGCAAGCACTGCCTCTCTCCTGTACTTCTTCAATATTGGCAACAAAACCTTCATACGTCCCTCCCTTATCTCACAATATCGTAGCGAGTTGAAGTAAGGCTGTCAAGAAAGGCGGCAATTCCGGCGAAATGCTCCGCGACGTCGCCGTTGGCGCGCCCGTGTTTCTGACCACGAACAAAAAAGGCGGGG
>NZ_CALEYG010000020.1 GCF_937924975.1 uncultured Stomatobaculum sp. | reverse complement strand
TACTTTGCGGGCTGGAGCCGCACGGCGGGCGGCACGACGGTCGACTTGAACGACGGCGACAACGTGCTGAATCTGACGACGCAGAACAACGGAACGGTGACGCTCTATGCTGTCTGGCAGCCGGTTACGCCGGTCAGCGACAGCTTCGATGTGAGTAAGCTTTTGTTCGGAGACTTCGGTTCCCTGCAGGGCGGCGAAACCGCACCCCTGGTGCCGGATACCTTCCGCTTTGTATTACAGTCGGTCACGACCCCGGCGGGCGCTACGACGGTGCTTCCGGTGGTTCCGGGCGGCGGTGCCGCTTCGGGCATCACGGTGACCCCGGGGGCCGGAACCATGGGCTATGCGCTTCCGAGCGCGCAGCTGCAGGTTCCGAGTGCGGGCAGCCAAGCGGCGACCGCAGGAGCGGCAGCGGTTGCAAACTTCCCGGCAGGCCTCTTTACCTTTAGCTTCCCGGGCACCTATGTCTATACCCTAAAGGAGACCGCGGGTTCCGCACAGTACTACAGCTACGATCCCGCCGTCTACACGATTACCTTTACGGTGACACAGAGCGCTGGCGCGCTCGGCGCGGGAACCGGCAATTCGCTTGCAGTGACGCGAAGCATTACCAAACAGAGTGGAGCTGCAAGCACAGCGGCGACCGAGCTGCAGTTTGAGAACCGCTACACCCTGCCGCGCCTTACGGTGCAGTACGACGCTGAGGGCGGCAGCCACACGCCGGCAAACGAGAGCGTGCGCTACGGCGACTATGCGACGGTACCGCCGGTTCAGAACAACGCAGTGGGCGTCCCGACCTCCCCGGCAGGAGAGAAGACAGGCTACCACTTCCTCTACTGGACGGATGCTGCGGGAACGCAGTTCGCGTTTGGCTCGACGCCGATTCATGCGAACACGACTCTTCACGCAAAGTGGGAGATTAACCGCTACACCGTTACAGTGCAGGATGCGCCGGATGCAGATGCGGGGCACCAAAACAATCAGCTCGCACAGCATAACAATGTTGCACACGGGGACACGAGTCTCACGGCACCGGTGCAGCCGGAGAACAAGACCGGTTACCACTTCGACCACTGGGAAGACCAGAACAACACGGCTTATACCTTCGGGTCCCCGGTAACCGGCGATACGACGGTACATGCGGTTTATACGCCGAATACGTATACGGTGAGTTTTGAGCCGAACGCAGGCGGCGCGACCGTGAACGGCAGCATGCCGAACCTGAACATGACTTACGATACGGCGCAGAACCTGCCTGCAAACCAGTTTAGCCGTCCGGGTTATCAGTTCATGGGCTGGGGCCTCACGCCAACCGCGACGACACCCGCTTACTATGACAGTGCTTCGGTCAACAACCTGACGACGACCAACGGTGCGACCGTGCGCCTCTATGCGCTCTGGACAGCCGTGACGCCGTTTGACCACGACCCGGCACTCACGAAGATCCTTGGCGGAGAGGCACACCGGACATTGCTGACCGGTGAGACCACACCGCTGACACCGGAGACCTTCCGCTTTGAGCTGAAGGCTGTCAGCACGACTGTGCCGGGCATGACAACGCTGCCGATGCCGGCCAATACACACGGCGCACAGACCTACACCGTGACGCATACGGGGGACGGCACGGAACAACTCGGTTCGATTCGCTTCCTGTTTGCGGGCGACTATGTCTATGAGCTCCGCGAGCTTGCGGGCACAGCGCTTGCCGGCAGCCCGGCGGCTGTACAGGGCAGTTACACATATGATGCGGCAGTGTATCGGCTGACCTATCACATCACGCGGGCCGGAACGGTGATGAACGGCAGCGTGACGGTTGAGAAGCAGACGGCGGGAGGTGCCTTCTCGGCACCGGTTGCCTATACGACGGCGACAGCTCCGGCCTTTACGAATGATTACCTCCTGCCGCGCTATACCGTGAGCTTCCAGTCGAACGGCGGCAGCGTAACCCCGGCACCGCAGGTCATTGTCTACGGCGACCCGGTGATTGCACCGCCCACGGTCGGCGGCTCTCCGGCGGGTTCCCGCACGGGCTATGATTTCGGCGGCTGGCAGAACCCGGACGGCAGCCCGGTGAACTTTGCGACACCGGTGACCGGCAACCTGATTCTGACAGCCGGATGGACGCTTCGTCACTATACGGTGACGGTGCAGGATGCGCCGGATGCCGACCCGGGACATCAGAATCAGATCATCACGCAAGACACGAATGCCGTGCACGGCAGTACGCCGACCGAGCCTGCGCGTCCGGACAACAAGACAAACTTTATCTTTGACCACTGGGCAAAACCGGACGGCTCGACTTACAACTTCGACGAGCCGCTGACCGGGGATCTCACGATTCACGCGGTCTACCGGCAGAAGCGCTATACAGTGCGCTACGATTCCGGCACGCCGCATTCCGTCGGCAGCATGACAGATTCGCACTTCGGCGGCGGAGATACCAACCCGCTTCCGCCGAATCAGTATGCGCGTCCGGGCTATACCTTCGGCGGCTGGAGCCGCACGCCGGGCGCAACGACGCCTGATTATGCGGACGGTCAGCCGGTTACGAATCTCACGACTTCGGACGGAGTTACCGTGACCCTCTATGCGGTCTGGAATCCGGCGAGCCCGGCAGTCCTTCACGATCCGCCGGTGCAAAAAATCATTACCGGCGGCACACCGCACAATGCGGGGACCTTTACCTTCCTGCTCCGCGCGGTCAGCACGACAGCACCGGAGGCGGCAGGGGTTCTTCCGATGCCGCTCACAGCGGGAAGTAATCAGGAGATGCGGCTCGAAATTCAGGGCGCGGGAACCGGAGAGTTCGGAGACATTAGCTTCCGCCTTCCGGGAACCTATGTCTACGAGATTCGGGAGCTTCCGCTCGGCAGAAAGGGTTTCACGTTTGACACGGAGCCTGTGACCGTGACCTATGTGGTCACCCAGAGCGGTTCTGTTCTGAATGCGACCCGGACCATGGAGAAGAGAGGCCAGGCGGTGAATGAGGCGGTCTTCACGAATGAGTTCGAGAAACCCTACTACACCATCACCTTTGATCCGAACGGTTCCTGGATGCGGATTCCGCAGCAGTCGGTCAAGGAGGGAGAGCACGGTAAGGATCCTGCGCAGCGTATGCTCCGCACCGAGAGCAAGTTCATCGGCTGGTATTTAAACGGACAGCCGTATGACTTCAATGCGCCGGTCTATGACGACATCACACTGGTAGCGGAGTATGAGTACAAATACAGTCCCGACAACATCGGCGGCGGCGGTGGCGGAACCGGCGGAAAGGGCGGCGGGAAACCGACGGCCAAGCCGATTACACCGGCTGTACCGGTTACACCCGTGACAACGGAAGAAAAGCCGACCGAGGAGAACGGAGAGGAGGAGAGCAGGCAGACGGCAGAGACCGTAGC
>NZ_CALEYG010000019.1 GCF_937924975.1 uncultured Stomatobaculum sp. | reverse complement strand
TACAGTTCGCCGGAGGAATTATTTCAGACTGTCCTACTTGATCTTGCAATCTAGATGGATTTTGTATTCCTGATTGTACTGTCTGTTAGTTGCCACTGTAAACACCTCCTTATTCTCTTGATATAATGAAATCCTTGAGAATAAGATGTCAACTTTATTTATACAGCATCAGATACTTGAACTAGGCCACACGTTCTGCGGAAACCGAATTGGATGTGAACGAAAAAACACCTCCTTTACAGGCTGACCTCATTTAATCAGAAGATGCAAACTAATTTGCGAGCAGTGTCCCGATGGATGGTTTTCCATCGGCACGGACTCGCTGGGATATCCCAGGCCCTTAAAGATCGCACTTCGTGCGGCTGCGCGTTTCTGCGAAACGCTGATACTGCCCCGGCATCAGGAAGAAAAATCATAAATGGCAGCATCAACAGGAGGCAGCTGAGTGAATATGACAGGCATTTTTGTTGAGTATTCCGGGCCTCGTGACACCAGTGTCCGGGCCTTCGGAAACCAGCATTCCGGGAAATAGGAAACCGTGATTCCGATGCTTGGAAACCAACGATCCGGCAATGGAAACCACTCATACGCTGCCTTAGAATTATGGTATGCGCCATCACGGCGTAAATAATTCTAAGGAGGTCGCTCATATGACCAAGTACCGAGAGATTCTGCGCCTGGCAAGTCTGGGTCTCAGTCAACAGAGCATCGCTGACAGTAGCGGTGTATCCAAGAAAACGGTCAACCGTGTGCTTAAGCGCGCCAAAGAGCTCAACATCTTTTGGCCGTTGGAAGCCAACGAGACCGATGCCGTCCTTGCGGAGAAGTTGTTTCCATCCGCACAGAAGCAAGTGTCATCAACAAAACGGATGCCTGACTTCAACTACATCCAGAAGGAGTTGCTTCGCAACGGAGTCAACAAAAAACTCCTCTGGACGGAATACCTGGAGGAGTGCCGCCAGTCCGGCGACGATCCCCTAATGTATTCCCAGTTCTGCTATTACATCCAGCAGGACGGACAGAAACGCCGTGCTACGATGCATATCAACCGAAAGCCCGGTGAGCAGATCGAGGTCGATTGGGCCGGAGATCCTGCTCAGATCACCGATCCGGATACCGGTGAGATCATCCCGGCATTTCTCTTTGTAGGCGTTATGACGTACAGCCAGTACCCTTACGTTGAAGCCTTTATCGATGAGAAACAGCGTGCCTGGATCACAGCTCATGTACATATGTATGAGTACTTCGGCGGTGTTACCCGTATCCTGGTTCCGGATAATACCAAGACAGCTGTGATCCATAACAATGACTGGTATAATCAGGAACTCAATACCATCTACCATGAGATGGCGGAGCATTAAAATCTCCGCTGCAATAATGCCCCGCTTTTGACATAATCCTCCACTTTTATTATTGCAGAGGCCTTAATGGGGCAAGTTAAAACCCCCGGAAATCGGATCTCCGGGGGTTTTCTCTGCACGATATTCTGTTCCCTGCGGTCAGCAGTCTTTCTCCAAATGCCAGATATCATTGTTGTACTGGTCGATCGTTCTGTCGGAGGAGAAGTAGCCCGCCTTGGCGATATTGACTGCCATCTTCTTCGCCCAGCCCATTCTGTCCTCATAAGCTGCCAGAGCCTTGTCCTTGGTCTTGCAGTAACTCTCGAAGTCAGGGAATGTCATGAACCAGTCTTTGCCCAGCAGCTCGTCATAGAGCTGCTTGAGAAGCTTCCTGTCGCCGGCTTCGAGCATCTCTTCACTGACCAGGAAGTCCACAGCCGCGGCAAGTCTCTTGTCCTTCTTATACCAGTTCTTTGCGACGTAATCCGCGTTCTTATAGTGCTCGATGACCTCCTCGGAGGACTGTCCGAAGGTGAAAATATTGTCTTCCCCGACAAGTTCCGCGATCTCGACGTTCGCTCCGTCCATGGTTCCCAGCGTCACAGCGCCGTTGAGCATGAACTTCATATTGCCGGTCCCGCTGGCTTCCTTGGAGGCCAGTGAGATCTGCTCGGAAATGTCCGATGCGGGGATCAGTTTCTCCGCCATGGACACGTTGTAGTTGCGAAGCATGACGACCTTGAGGTAAGGACTCACTTCAGGGTCGTTGTTCACGATGCTGCTGAAGGCGAGGATCGCATGGATTATATCCTTGGCGATCACATAGGCAGGAGCTGCCTTTGCGCCAAAAAATACCGTGATCGGTCTTCTCGGCCTGTAACCGTCCTTGATGTGCAGGTAACGGTCGATGGCCCACAGGAGGTTGAGCTGCTGTCTCTTGTACTCGTGCAGGCGCTTGATCTGCACGTCATAGACGGACTCGGGGTCAACCTTGTCGCCCTGATATTTTTCAAGCCATGCGGAGAACTTGTGTTTGTTCGTGTTCTTCCTGTTCAGGATGCACTGCAGGAAAGTCTCATCCTCCGCGTAAGGAATAAGCTGCTCAAGCTGTCTGGCGTCCGTCTTCCAGCCCTCGCCGATCTTCTCGGTGATCAGCTCTGTCAGCTCAGGGTTGCACTCGATGACCCATCTGCGGAAAGTGATGCCGTTGGTCTTGTTGTTGAACTTCTCGGGATAGAGCTTGTAGAAATCGTTGAGCTCTGTCTCCTTGAGAATGTCAGTGTGAAGTCTCGCGACGCCGTTCACGGAGTGGCTGTAGTGAATATCCATGTGGGCCATATGCACGTTGCCGTACTCGTCGATGATCTGAACGGAAGGTTCTTCATATTTTGCCTTAACAGCGTCATTCATCCTCTTGATAATCGGCATAAGGTGCGGCACGACAGCCTTTAAGAAGTGCTTGGGCCATGTCTCCAGTGCCTCAGCAAGAATCGTGTGGTTCGTGTAAGCACAGACATCAGTCACAATCTGATATGCTTCTTTCTCCTCAATGCCCTTTTCGGTCAGAAGGCGCACCAGTTCCGGAATGACCAGAGAAGGGTGCGTATCGTTGATCTGGATCGCCGCGTAGTCGGCAAGGTCATGCAGGTTGCTGCCGCGCTCCACGCACTCGTCGAGGATCAGCTGGGCGGCATTGCTGACCATGAAATACTCCTGATAGACGCGGAGAAGCTTTCCGTCCTCATCGCTGTCATCGGGATACAGGAAGAGGGTCAGGTTTTTCTCGATCTCTTTTTTGTCAAAATCGATACCCGAGCCGATCAGTCCCTCATTGACCGTGTCCAGGTCAAAGAGACGAAGGCGTCCGCACTTGCTTCCGTAACCTGTGACATCGATCTCATACATGGTGGAAAGAAGCTCCAGATCGCCGCACTGCACCTTATAGTGCTTGTCGGTGCGCTTCATCCAGTTGGTCATGCCCCACTTGCGCCAGTAGTCAGGTATCGTGTGCTGCTTGCGGTCCTCGAAGGACTGTTTGAACAGACCGCAGTGGTAGGCCAGGCCTACGCCGTCAGCGGGAAGGCCCAGTGTCGCAAGGCTGTCGATGAAGCAAGCTGCAAGTCTGCCAAGGCCGCCGTTTCCGAGGGAGGGCTCGTATTCAAATTCCTCCAGCTCCGTAATGTCTTTCCCAGCCTCAGCCAGTTCCTCTTTCACATCATCGTAGATGCCGAGGTTGATCAGGTTGTTGGAAAGAAGTTTACCGATCAGGAATTCTGCCGAAATATAGTAAACTTTCTTCTTTCCGCTGTTGTATCCCCTGTTCCTGCAGGCGTCCTGCGTCAGGGCCAGCGCCGCGTTGTAAAGTTCCAGAATCGTGCACTCGCTAAGTGCTTTTCCAGTGTAATCTCTGAGTTTTAATGTATTCATTACTGCCTCCTGCGGAAGATCTCCGCTGCTTACAATGGTTCCATTTATTATAATGATTTATATGTGTGATAATCTTGCAGAATAATGGCAAATAATAGTACAATAATGATATTAATTAATTCAGCACAAAGAAGGGCACAAAGAAGGGTTCCGTTTTTATGAATCTCGAGGAATACTCACAATACAGAGAGACCCTGCTGCATGAGCAGCCGGGTTTCGCCTACAACACTTACCTGTGTACCATCCCCCAGGACTTTGCCCCGGTGGATCTGCACTGGCACGACCAGATGGAGATCATCTATGTCAAAAAAGGGCGCGGCACAGTGACCGCCTCTTCCCGCAAATATCCCGTCATGGCCGGTTCCATCATGCCCATCCTCCCCGGTGAACTCCACGCCATCGACGGCGACCCCGGCGTGCGGATGGAGTACGAGAATATCATATTCCCCCTCTCCCTTTTGGACAATCAGGTTGAAAACGACTGGGCAAGGCGCAATATTCTGACCCCTCTGCAGATGGGGACCCTGCGCTTCCCCCGCCCGATCTACGCGGACACCGCGATGCACGCCGAGGTATCCGCTGCCCTTGACGCGGCTGACGATGCCTGTAGCAAGAGGCCTGACGGCTATTCTCTTTTGGTGCGCAGCAGCCTGTTTCGTTTTTTCTTTGCGCTCTACACCCATCGGATCCGCGAGGAAAGCTTACCGCCGTCCCCCTACGAGGACGCCGTCAAGCAGGTCCTGCTCTACGTCCAGAATCACTTTTCGGAGCCGATCACGGTAAGCGACGCCGCAAGTCTTATTGACTATAGCGACGCTCACTTCATGCGGGTCTTCCGCCGCGAGACGGGATTCACTTTCGGCGAATACCTGTCGGATTACCGGCTCAGATACGCGTCCTATCTGCTCAGGGAGCGCCCGGACTCTGTCGGTGCCATCGCCTCCCTGTGCGGGTTCGACAACTTCTCTTATTTTATCCGGCGCTTCCGCCGCAAATACGGAATGTCCCCGAGGGAATACCGCTCCCACGGGCGCCAGAATACAAAAAGCTCGTAAATTAAGGCTTTATACAACATTTCTCCGTTTTAAGAAGATCGTAAAACGAGTATACTATTAAATACAGGCTGCACTATTCTGCACATTTTTCATTTTCTGCGGCGCGCCTGTATCAAAAGGCTGTCGGGATGGTATGTGCCAGGAGTTCCCAAAGGAAAAGTGGGTGGACGCCCGCCGGGAAGATGTACTGGATGCGCCATACTTCCACGTAGTCTTCACTGTCCCGGAGGAACTGAACCCGGTAATCTATAGCAACTAGAAGCTTCTGTATGATGCCCTTTATCACGCTTCATCTGAGACACTGCGGGAACTGGCCTCAGACAGCAAGTATCTTGGTGCGGATATCGGGGACATCTATATTCTCCATACCTGGGGGAGTGAGATGAACTTCCATCCCCACATCCATGCCGTTGTGCTTGACGGCGGTCTTGACTCCAAAAACCATTGGAAAGACAAAGGAAATGAACAGAAAGGAGCAAGAAATGAGTAGGATGTTGATACTGTCTCCGCTGGAATGAATGCGTAGAAACAATGCAACAAAACAAATTATATTGCATGAATAATATGCAAATATATTTGGAAAAACCATTGCAATGCAACATGTGTTATTCTGTTTTCGGCAACAAGACAGAACAGCTTGAAATTACACTAAAAAGAGAAGGGAAATGAACAGAAATGAGTAGGATGTTGATACTGTCCCCTCTGGATGGCAGGGTGATACCGCTGGAGGAAGTGCCGGATGAGGTTTTCGCGGAAAAGGTGCTGGGAGACGGCGCAGCCGTGATTCCTGAGAACGGAAACATTTACAGCCCGATAGACGGCGAGATCGTCTCTATTCCGGAGAGCCTTCATGCATACGGAATCCGGTCTGACGCCGGGATCGAAATGATCGTCCACTTTGGCCTTGAGACCGTGAACCTGAAGGGAGAAGGGTTCTCCCCGAAGGTGAAGGTGGGGGACAGAGTGAAAGCGGGTCAGCTTCTCTGTACAGCGGATATGGACTTCCTGAAGTCAAAGGGCATCAACACGGTGACGCCGGTGCTGGTGACAGACGGAGCAGAGGAGGGAAGCTTCTCTGTAAAGACAGGAGAGATCCGCCATGGGGAAGAGATCATGACTGCGGAGATCAGCGTGGATGCGGCAGCCGCCGCGGATGGAGATGCGCAGAAAGCGGACCCCTCGGACGCACAGCCGGCAGGCAAGGCAGCTGCGGCAGCACCCTCCGCCAAAAAGAAGTTCCCCATCGACTTTGACTTCCTGCAGAAGCTCGGCAAGTCCCTCATGACCGTGATCGCGGTCATGCCCGCCGCGGGTCTGATGATCAGTCTCGGCAACATTCTGACGATGTGCTTCCCGGAAGGCTTCGGCCTCATGGCGGGCAATACCATGGCCCAGATCGGCTGGGCGATCATCGGAAACCTGCACATCCTGTTTGCTGCCGCCATCGGCGGTTCCTGGGCGAAGGAGAAAGCAGGAGGCGCCTTTGCCGCAGTCATTGCTTTCTGTCTCATCAATGTCGTCACCGGCGCCATGCTGGGTGTGAGCTCGGCCATGCTGAAAGATCCGACGGCAGTCACCCACACGCTGCTCGGAAAAGAGATCCTGGTGAAGGATTACTTTGTCGACATCCTGGGAAGGCCCGCGCTGAACATGGGCGTGTTCGTAGGTATTATCGCCGGTTTCGTGGGCGCCAACGCATACAATAAGTATTATAACTTCCGGAAGCTTCCGGACGCGCTGTCTTTCTTTAACGGCAAGAGATTTGTTCCCCTGGTGGTGATCTTCTACTCTACGGTGACGGCGATCATCTTAAGCGTAGTGTGGCCGGTGGTCCAGGGCGGCATCAATGATTTCGGTGTGTGGATCGCGAACTCCAGCTCCACCTCCCCCATTCTTGCCCCGTTTATCTACGGCACTCTGGAGCGTCTGCTGATCCCCTTCGGCCTGCACCACATGCTGACCATTCCCATGAACTATACCTCTTTCGGAGGCACCTACACGATCCTTACGGGAAGCAGCGCCGGGACCCAGGTGTTCGGACAGGATCCGCTTTGGCTCGCCTGGACCACGGATCTCATCAACTTTAAGAACGCGGGCGATACCGCTGCCTATACGAACCTCCTCACCACGGTGACGCCTGCCCGCTTCAAGGTTGGCCAGATGATCGGCGCCACAGGCCTTCTTCTCGGCATCGCCCTGGCGATCTACCGCCGGGTGGAGCCGGAGCACAGGGCAAAGTACAAGTCCATGCTGATCTCCACTGCGGTCGCGGTCTTCCTGACCGGTGTCACGGAACCTCTGGAGTTCATGTTTATGTTCTGCGCACTGCCGCTCTACTTGGTGTACGCAGTTCTCCAGGGCTGCGCGTTCGCCATGGCCGGCATTATCCACCTCAGGCTTCATTCCTTCGGGAACCTGGAGTTCCTGACCCGCGTTCCCATGGCGCTGAAGGCAGGGCTTGCCGGGGACCTGGTAAACTTTGTGATCTGCGTGGTCGTCTTCTTTGCGATCGGTTACTTTGTGGCGTATTTCATGATCGGAAAGTTCGGCTACGCTACGCCGGGCCGTCTGGGAAATTACATGGATGACGAAGGCAAGGAAGAGGCAGGCCCCGCTGCCGGCGCGGCAGGAAACGCAGCGGGTGGGAACAGCCAGCCCGAGCGTATCATCGCCCTCCTTGGCGGACGGGAGAACATTGAATATGTGGACGCCTGCATGACCAGGCTCCGCGTGACAGTGAAGGATCTCTCCAAGGTGGCTGAACTTCCGGCGTGGAAGGCAGAGGGCGCCATGGGCCTTGTGAAGAAAGACAACGGCATCCAGGCAATTTACGGACCCAAGGCGGACGTGCTGAAATCGGATATCAACGATATCCTGTAACAATTCAGCACCCCGGAAAAAATGAGTGAAATATGAACGGGGAGCCTGCTCACCGGGCAGATTTTGCTCAATACGCAGAGGAAAGAACTATGAGACTGCTTACTATCAATATTCACAGCCATGGAAGTGACTTTGAACCGGAACTTTATCATCAGAAGATGAAGGCGCTGGCGGCATTTATTAAGGAAGAAGAGATCGATGCCGCGGCGATCCAGGAATGCAGTGAAGAGGAGGACAGGCCGGTGGTCTCCGGCCCCCTCCCCATGCATTGGGTGCCGGCCGGACCGGACTCCCGCGTCCGGGAGGATAACTGTGCGCTGGTCCTGGCGGAGGAACTTCAGGGCCTGCAGCAGGAGTACTGGTGGACCTGGACCGGAGCGAAGCTCGGGTACGGAAAATACAATGAGGGTCTGGCCATCTTCAGCCGCCGCCCTGTTACAGGCGCGGACAGTTTCTATATTTCCGGCGTCCGGGACTTCTCCAACTGGAAGACCCGGAAGGCTCTGGCGGCCTGCACCGCTGACGGGCCTGCCTTTTTGAGCGTCCACATGGGATGGTGGAATGATCCGGAGGAAAACTTCCGGGGGCAGATGGAACGGCTGCAGAAGGCGCTCCGCGAAAGGAAGCTTCGTCCGCAGGACGGTTCTGACAGTTTCCTTATGGGAGATTTCAACAGTCCCGCAGCGATCCGCGGAGAGGGAAGGGACATGGTCCTGGACCTCGGGTGGCGGGACAGTTATGAGGATGCCGAAATAAAAGACAGCGGCATCACCGTTCCGGGAAACATCGACGGATGGAGGGACGGTGAACATACGGGCATGCGCCTGGATTATATCTGGACCGCAAAAAGGCACAGGGTGCTTCAGTCAAAGGTGGTCCTGAACGAGATCAGCGGGCCGGTGCTTTCCGACCATTTCGGAGTCCTGGCGGTGATCGAATGAATAAAGGAGCAGACAGCATGAGAGAAAGTGGAATTCTTCTTGCCATCAGCAGCCTTCCTTCCGAATACGGGATCGGCTGCTTCAGCAGGGAAGCATATGAGTTTGCGGACCGCCTTTCAGAGGCGGGCCAGAGTTACTGGCAGATCCTGCCGCTGGGGCCGGTGGGATACGGAGATTCACCGTACCAGTCCTTCTCCACCTTCGCGGGCAACCCTTACTACATTTCACCTGAGACGCTGGTGGAAAAGGGATGGATCACTGAGGCGGACTGCCGCGAAGCCGGCCTTTCTTCCGACCCGCGCGGTGTGGATTACGTGCTGCAGTACCAACGCCGCTATGAGCTGCTCCGGAAGGCGTACAGAAACAGCCGGATCGAAGAGAATGAGAAGTTCCGGGCGTTCACGGAGAAGACGGAATGGCTTCCGGACTACGCGCTGTTCATGGCTCTGAAGGAAGAGAACGGAGGAAGGCCCTGGTACGAATGGGAAGATCCGCTGAGACTCAGGGATCCGGAAGCCTTGGCCGCGGCGCGGGAACGCCTGGAGGAAGGCATCGGTTTCTGCAGTTTCCTGCAGTTTGAGTTTTACGAAGAGTGGATGCAGCTGAAGGACTACGTGAACCGGAAGGGAATACGGATCATCGGAGACATCCCGATTTATGTATCCCTGGACAGTTCAGACGTCTGGGCGGATCCGGAACTTTTCCGGCTGGATGAAAACCGCCGACAGACCGCGGCGGCGGGCTGCCCGCCGGATGGCTTCAGCGCTGTGGGACAGCTCTGGGGCAACCCACTCTATGACTGGGACTATCACAAAAAGACCTGTTTTGCCTGGTGGCTGAAACGTCTTAAAAACTGCTTTGATATTTATGATGTGATGCGGATCGACCATTTCCGCGGCTTCGATGAATATTTTTCCATTCCTGCCGGTGCGGAGGACGCAAGAGCAGGCCATTGGGAGAAGGGACCCGGCATGGATCTGTTCCGGAAGGTCTCGGAAGCCTTCCCGGGACGGGAGATCATCGCGGAGGATCTGGGGTATGTGACGGACAGTGTCCGGCAGCTGGTGAAGGACAGCGGCTATCCCGGGATGAAGGTCCTGGAATTTGCCTTTGACTCAAGAGATTCCGGCTGTGCGGAGGATTACCTTCCCCACAATTACGAAAAGAACAGTGTGGTCTACACCGGCACCCATGACAACGAGACGGTGATCGGCTGGTTTTCCGAGGGCCTGAAGCCGGAGGAGAAGGAAGCAGTCAGAGACTATTTCTGCGACCATACGACTCCCGACGCCGGGATGCACATACCCCTGATCTGCGCCGCCATGCGAAGCGTCAGCAGACTCTGCATCATCCCCATGCAGGACCTTCTGGGGTACGGAAACGAGGCAAGGATGAACGCTCCTTCCACCTACGGAAACAACTGGAAATGGCGTCTTCTGAAGGATGAATTCGGAGAGAAGGAAGTGAAGACGCTGTATGAGATCACGAAGCGGTACGGAAGGATCGGAAAATGAGAAAAGAGGAAGGGAGCTGCCGCAATGGTGTGCTACCCGTCAAGAGGACAGTGAATAATTAAAAAGCTCTTTACCGCCAGTCAGAGCAATAATCGGCTGGCGGTATTCTTATGCCGCAGCATCGAAATGATCATGGAATTCCGCAGGTGTCATCAGATGCATCTTCCGCTGGATCCGCTCTGTGTTGTAATACCTGATGTAGGATTCAACAGCAGTAATCAGGTCTCCTTTTGAGGTGAACTTCTTGCCATAGTACATTTCCCGCTTCAAAATACCCCAGAAACCTTCCATCGGCATGAGTGCGGCCAACTTGATCCGCAGCTCGGTCAATGATTTTGCCCTTCGCCGCTGAACGGCGCTGCGAGACATTCCAACAAGGCGGCCAACCTCCTGATCCGGCAAGTCCAGAACAAAATGCAGGATCAAAATACTCTGCTCCTGAACAGACAAGCCGGCGAAGGCATCAGCCACAAGCTCGTTTTCGATATGTAGGTCATACCCGTGGGACGAGAATGTAAATCTGTCACTGGGGTAATGATCTACAACGCAGAGCTTGTCCATCTCCATTTGCGGAAGGTCGCTGAATGACAGTTCCCTGTCACGGCGCCTCTGCATTTCCCGGAGGTAGTCGATTGCCTCATGGTACAGTACCAGCTTGCAGTAAGCATCGAACTGGCACCGCTCGCCATAGTCATTGCGGGGGATCATATCCATCTTTTCACCCCCTATCCTTGGGGAATGAGGTGGGTTTCTCCCTTTCCGCTAACAAGGCGAACGCAAAGCCGCTCGCTACCCGCTAAAAGCCTCCTTTTTGAAAATTCCTTAAAAAATTTTTTCGAGGTGGGCTTATCCTCGGAAAACAGCAAAAAGCGCCCAGCAAGTCGCAACGGACCTGCTGGGCGCAGAAATGTTTTATAAAGATGATTGCCTACATGGTATAGTTCATATTCGAGGCCGGACGGCTCCGTCGGAGGGGTTATGCTTTTTTTGACTGGTGCAGATCATGGACACTGCGGAAAAGAGAAAAGGACACGGCAAATTAATCTCCTATCGGCTACCGTGTCCCTGCAAGTCGTCATTAGTTTGTGCAAGAGCAAAGCAACGGCGGCTCTGAATTTCTCAAAGCCGCCGCTTCATAAGCGCGTGAAAATGTGTCTGCTGTACGACGGTTTTTTTCTTTTGCCGTCGTCCAGCAGGTTGATAACAAACTATTCTTCTTTCTGAGGATTATTATAAAATTCAAATATTACACAAATATCCGAGGTAACGCTTCTTTCGACAGAAAAACCTCCTGAATTGTTACAAGGCTCGGACATTTCAATATGTTTTGCGAAAACGATAGCGGGGCGTATTGCGCTTTCCCCGCCATCATTACTCAGTTCATCATACCGATATATTCTTCCAAGCAAAGGCCACTCTCATAAATCTTTGCAGCAGATTCTGCGCCAACATATCTGTAATGCCACGGTTCATAATCCGTCTTGGTAATTTCTGTTTTATCCTCCGGGTATCGCAAAATAAAACCATATTTCCATGCGTTATCAGCCAACCACACATACACTTGCTGTCCCGAAGAATTCACACCGTCTGCATTGATGTCAACGGCCAAACCTGTTTGATGTTCGCTATAACCGACATCAGCCACCCATTTCTTTGATTCCGATTTTGCCTCTGATCTGGAATAGCCCTGTGCGAGAAAACTGTCCACCTTATCATCCATCAGTTCCCGCTGCTTTTTAGCGGTGCGGTAACCGGAGGCAACGACCGGATATACTTCTTGGGCACGCATATCGTCAAACATCTGCTGTAAATCCGGATAAATGCGGGAATCCACACTCTGGCCGTTTGACAGCTCCGTAAGCTCTACTTTCCAGTCTTTCGGTATCTTATACTCCCAATTAACAAGGATCAGGTTCCAGCCATGCTCCATGCTGGCAACGTCTGTATTAAAGTGCAAAAAATCCTGGAAAGCAGTCTGATTCACCGCAAATCGGACTGCGCTTATTGTTAGGATGAGGACAAGGAGAGAAAGAACTATCCGTTTTCCCTTGCGGTGTTTTTTTCTGGTTTTCTGCCGCATTGGATCATTCACCGACCTTTAATCGCTCCGTTACACTTTGACGGCTTATCAATCGGTATGCAATATATGGAATTGCCAAACCGAACAGAAGAAACAGGACGGGCATCACCAGCATAGGCCAGACCTCCAGTTTGAAATTCAAAAACCAAATCTGCTTACAGATTGGCCGAATAACTTGAAGGGCGCCAATCAAGGACAGCGGGACAGAAACAACGGTTGCCAAAAGCACATAGGCGCAGCCTTCCTGACGAAGCATCTTCAGCAGTTGTCTGCCTGTCATTCCCACGCTTTGGAGCGTAGCAAACTCTCTGCGGCGAGTAAAAATACTGGTCAACATGGTGTTGGCAAAGTTCAGTATGCCGATAAGCCCAATTATAAATGCCATTGTACCGCCTATAGACACGATCATATTTTGAATGTCTGTTACGCCAGCCATGATCGTACTCTTGGATTTGTAAGTCATGGTGGGTTCCACATTCTTTGTGTACTCATCCAAAAACGCATCCATTTCGGGTCCTTTGCCTTGCGAAACATCAAAGCTGTAACTCATGACATAATTGTTGCAGGTAAAATCCTCATAAACTTCACTTGGAAGGAAGAAACAAGAGCCTACCCAATCATAGGTATTTGCTTCATTTGCCACAACGTGAGCCAATACCGTAAAATCTCGAACAATTCCATTGCAGGATACTTGGACTTGATCCCCAACGGAATGATTTAGACTGCTTTTATCTAAATCCCCCCGGGTACCAACATAGGCACCCTCTAAAATATAATTACCGGATGCAAGTTTTTCCATGTTCAGTTCTCCATCCACCACTTGCACACGTGAAAGCAGGAGCGGGTCAAGCCCGTAAAGGTATGTGGAGAAGGAACCGTCCTCCTGCTGGTTATATGCTTGCTTCGTTGTTTCACTTTTATAGCTCGACTTGCATCCATATTCGCAGCCACCATAGTCAAATCCATCCTGCTGCTCGACAGCTTGAATAAAGCTCTGGCTCAATGCACTTTCTTCACTTACCCGATAGTAGTCTAATAGGCTGCTTTGACCAATGCAAAAATCAAAATTGATCATATTCTGAATTGCATTTTCCGGGTCAACGCTATTAGAGAAATTGAAAACGGTGTTGGTAAGAATGATGCTCAGAGAAAGGCTGAGGATTACCAGAATTGTCCGCTTTTTATCTCGGCCCAGATTTTCCCATGCCATTCTTTTCTGGAGATTGCCGGAGCGGATCCTTTTCTTTCTCTTACCTTTCATAGCTGTATCAGAATCTGTATATCTAAGAGCCTCAATGGGAGAAACTTTCGCTGCCATTTTTACAGGTTTTCGGATACTGATCTTTACTGTAAGCAATGCAAATAGTGCCGCGGCTACAAAAATAAGTGGGTTAGGGGATACAGTTGCAAAAGCTGCGGAAAAACTCGTTTGCTCAATCAGCAGGGGTAAGAGTGCTTTACCGATAAAGAAGCCCCCTCCCAATCCAATAGGAATACCGATCAAAGAAAGTATCCATGCCTGCCTACTTAGGATAGAACGGATCTGCCGATCTGTCGTCCCGATGGTTTTCAGCAGTCCGTAAAAATGCAGATCGCGCAGGACAGAAATTTGAAAAATATTATAAATAATGAGGTATCCTGTAAGCAAAAATGCTGACAAGATACAGATCAGTGCGAGAATTGTACCGGTTCCGGTTGACTTTTCTAACGACAAATACAGAGGGTTCACACCTGCATTGATATAGTTTGGGGCTTCCGTATCGGAAGAATAACCGCTGTCTGCGATTACCGTTGCTAAATCTCTCTCCACATTTTTTGTGTTTTCAAACTTTATAATGCCGGTGATTGTGCCAGTATCGTTATGATCCTGCGAGAAAGTACTCACCAACTCATCCTCATGTGCATCCATATAGGCGCGGGAGGTAACAATCGTCCCATATTGTACGCCGGGATAACTGTTCCACCAACCAGAGAGAATAAAATTTCGCGTTACTTTTTGACCGTGGATCGTCAACTCCAGAGATAGTTCTGCTCCGACTTTTTCCGGCACGCCAAGCAGTTCCAATGTTGTGGTATCTGCAATGACTTCATTTTCTGCTACGGGTTTATGTCCGACGGTTGGCTCAATAAACTGATACTTCATGCCAACATCGTCATAATACCAGAAAAGTGTTTCTCTCTTTGAGAGTTGTCCGTTATCTACGCTATCGGCCAGCTTACGGCAGTATGCTATTTCCCGTATCAAAGGATGACTGCTAATCGTAGCATACTCGGAATCATTCATATCAATAATTCTGGCATGTCCATCTCCGCCGGACAAAATATAATTTGCCCGCTGTGTACTCGCTGTAATGCCTGCTCCAAGTGTAAACAGCCCTGTAAATAGAACAGTTGTTAGGATAATCGCCGTCACAACGAAGAGGTTACGCATTCTGTCGCGGCGAAAACTCCTGCTCGCAATCTTTATCTCGATAAAACTGGTATCATTTTCAAAAGGCCATGTCATAACTTGCCACCTCCTTACTCCACGATCCTGCCGTCCTCAATGCGGACAATCCGATCTGCAAGACGGGCAATGTCGTTGTTGTGGGTAATTATGACTACGGTTTGCCGAAACTCGGCACTGGTGCGCTTAATCAATCCCAGAACCTCGGCGCTGGTCTTGCTGTCAAGGTTGCCGGTCGGCTCGTCGGCCAGCACGATAGCCGGTTTGGTAATCAGAGCACGGGCAATAGCCACACGCTGCTGCTGGCCGCCGGAAAGATTGTTCGGCATATTTTTCAGTTTATCTTCCAGCCCCAGCAGGTGAACGATCTCGTATAGAAACTTTTTGTCTACCATGTCTCCATCCAGAGCGACCGGCAGAACAATGTTCTCATATACATTCAGAATAGGAACAAGGTTATAATTTTGAAAGATAAAACCGATGTTGCGGCGGCGGAAGATCGTAAGCTGTTCGTCGTTCTTCTTTGCCAGTTCTTCGCCCCGGACGATCACAGTTCCGCTGGTGGGGGTATCCAGCCCGCCCATCATGTTAAGCAGGGTGGACTTGCCACTTCCAGAGGTTCCCACAACGGCCACAAACTCGCCGTCCTCCACGGAGAAGTTCACGCCATCAAGGGCGCGGGTGATGTTCGGCTCTGTGCCGTAATACTTTTTCAGGTCTATAGTCTGTAAAATGTTCATATTCAAAACTCCTTTCAAGGCTTTCTGTTTGTTGATAAGGGTATTGTAAAACCCAAATGTCCGTGAAATGTTACAGCGGCCAAAAAATTTCATTGAAAATCGGGGTGAAATGTTACAACGCTCGGACATTTCAAAAAAATTTACGGCGGGCAGCCGGAAATGGCCGTCCGCCGCGTTCTATTTTACAGGAAGCATGATAGAAAATTTTGAACCTTTCCCCGGCTCCGAAACCACTTTGATATAGCCGCCCTGCCGCGTTACGATCTCGCGGGCCAGATACAGACCAATGCCCACGCCTGGCTCATCGTGTACTTCTTCCTCCCGATAGAAGCGCCGGAAGATGGCGGCCTGATTGCTTTCGGAAATGCCCTTGCCGGTATCGGCTACTTTGATCTCCGCATACATTTCCCACAGCACCACCGATACCGTGATTCTCCCGCCTACCGGGGTGTACTTCACCGCATTGTCCAGCAGGTTAAAGAGGGCTTCGGATGTCCACTTGCTGTCATGGGAAAAGGTCAAATCCTCCGGGCAGTCCACAGCCACGGCGATTTCTTTTTTCTCTGCTGCATACACAATTCCGCTCATGGCCTGCGCCACGGTATCAAAGAGGCGGCCCGGTTTCTTATCCAACTGGATCACGCCCGTTTCCAGCCGGGAGGTTTTCACAAGGGCCTGAAAGAGAAAGTCCAGCTTATCCGTCTGGCTGCGGATTCCACGGATAAAGTCGGTACGCTCCGCCTCCGTCATAGGCTTTTCCAGCAGCGTGTCCGTCGCCATTTTCAGATTGCTTACCGGCGTTTTCACCTGATGGGAAATATCCGATACAAGGGTCTGTAACTCCTGCCGTTCCTCGTCCACCCGGCGGCGGTTCTCCTGCATGATCTGGTAAAGCCTTGCCAGCCGGTGTCCGATTCTGGCAAGCTGGGTTTCGCTGTCCGACCGGCGCTGGGGCACTTCATTTCCGGCGATCATGTGGTCTAAGGTCTGGCACAGGTCAGCGGTAAACTGCGACAGCCGCTTTCCAAACGCCTGCGTCAGTACAAAAATCCCCACAAGGGCGCACAGCAGCAACGCCCCGCCCGTCAGCAGCACCGCCGTCTGTTTTGTCACAAAAAACAGGGCTATGGTGATCCCGGACATGGAGAGGACAAGTCCTATTGCCACCCAGCCAAACAGCCGCTTTACCGAGAGGTTTTGAAACTTCATTTTGCCTCGCCTCCCGTCCATTGATAACCCATGCCGTAAACAGTCTTGATGTAGGGGGCGCCTCCGTCGGATTCAATCTTGCTGCGAATCCGGCTAATGGAGGTTGTCAGCGTGTGTTCGTCCACATACTTCTCGTCTATATCCCACAGCTTTTCCAAAAGCTGTCCACGGGTCAGCACTTGCCGAGGATTTCTGCGAAACAGGTTCAGCATTTTGTACTCCATCGGGGATAGAGTCAGAGGCTTTCCATTTAAGGAAGCCGTCTGCTCTGAAAAGTCCAGAAATAGCTGTCCATCGTTGTAAATGTCTTTAGCCGGTATGTGGTGTTCCAGCATGGCGAACATGGCTTTGATTTTTCGCTGCAAGGCTCTGATCACAAAGGGCTTTGTGATGTAGTCCACCGCGCCCACCTCATAACCCCGTATCTGGTCGCTCTCCTGATCGTTGGCGGTCAGGAAAATCACGATGGTGTCCGGGTGCTGGGGCTTTATTAGCCTGCACAGTTCAAAACCGTTGCCGTCCGGCAGGTTGACGTCCAGCAGAACTAAATCAAACTCCCGTTGGCGGATGGCATCAGCTGCGGTTCTGGCGTTTAGGGCAGATGTCACGCCATAGCCATCTGCGGTCAGGTTATAAGCCAACATCTTATTCAAAAAACTGTCATCCTCGACAATTAAAATCTGCTTCATATCCTCACATCCTTTGCTTTTTGCAGATAGTATAACAGGCAAATGTCCGCAAAATGTTACGGCGGACAAATTTTTCAAAAAAGGTTTTTCTCCTCGTTATAGGATAGCCCACTTTATAAAATGTACCCCAGAAAGTGGACACGGCAGAATTAGTCATTAGGCCTGAGACATAATGTTATTAGAATGCATTAGAAGTGGACACGCAGGGGCTTAGTTACCTTAATTCTCTTAGAAAAGAAGTGGGCATTCAGAGATTAGGTACCGTCAGGAGTTCTTCATGCTAGAATAAGCAGGAGGAAGGGCCATGGCAAAACGACAATTCACTGAGGAAGAAATCGCTTTTCTAAGAAGAAATCTGTATATCGTGTATGTTGATGAGAACACTCTCAGCTTTACGGTTCCTTTTAAAATAGAATACATGCGGCTCCATAATGAAGGAGTACCGCCCCGAGAGATTCTACCCCGCTTGGGATATCCAATCGAGATCATAGGAAAATCGCGTCTGGTCGATATCTCTCAATATGAGAAAAATGTAATGGCAACACATCCAACTCAAATCGAAATAATACAAAATTACGAGGGAATTATAAGATGGACGATTACATCAGATTAAATGAAGATAGATGGAATCATGTAAATAATGACTATACTGAGCCATTGACACATGAAGAATTGGAAGAAGTTAGAAAGAATCCGATTTCTGTTGCATTAACTGTAGGGAAAAAGGTTCCGATCGAATGGTTTGAAAAAGCCAACGGAAAAAAGATATTAGGTTTGGCCTGCGGCGGCGGACAGCAGGGACCGGTTTTTGCGATAAAGGGTTATGACGTAACCATAATGGATTTTTCTGCGTCACAATTACAAAGAGATGAGATGGTTGCTGAAAGAGAAGGCCTAAAAATCAACACGGTTCAAGCTGATATGACAAAGCCGTTCCCGTTTGAAGATGAGACTTTTGATATCGTTTTTAATCCGGTCTCAAATGTGTATATAGAAGATTTGGAAAACATGTATCAAGAAGCCTCTCGTGTATTGAAAAAGGGTGGACTGTTAATGGTCGGATTTATGAATCCTTGGATATACATGTATGATGCTGACATTGTATGGGACAAACCCGATGAGGAATTACTTTTAAAGTTCTCATTACCTTTTAATTCAAAAGAGCTTGAAGAGGAAGGCAAGATAAGCATAAATCCGGACTATGGATATGAATTCAGCCACACCTTAGAAACGCAGATCAGGGGACAACTTAAAAACGGGCTTGCGATGATAGATTTTTATGAATCGTGTGACAAAAGGAATCGATTATCACGGTATGGAAATGACTATATAGCTACACTCTGCATTAAACTCTAATGATACAGAATATACTTCGGGAGACCGGGTCGTTTTATTTATCTTGAGAGTCAATATCTAAATCCAGGTTTGTATAATTGAATATAACGATCCGAGAAACAGTAAATCAGAATAGGTTTACTGTTTTTTTTGCTCATTTTCAAAAAAATCCGGATGATTGTAAGATGAACCGGGACGATAAAACAGAGCCGCTGACGAACTCGTGATACGATGAAACTACCACACACCAACAAAGAATCTTCAGTAAAGCTACTTGGTGCAACTGGAATTCTGCCGCATGGGACAGCGATACACTTTTGTGAAAGACAGGTGAAGCGATTGCTTAAAACATTGACAAAATGCTCCTATATAGTATAATTAGAAAAAACTACGATATAGGAGTATGTGCGATGAACGGCGGATTTCTGGTAACGAAAATAAAACGGCTTGGTGACAGGATTTTCGAGCGTATATTGTCAAAGAAAGGGATTGATGCTTTCAACGGAGCACAGGGAAGAATTCTCTATGCGCTATGGCAGGAGGATGGCGTATCCATCAAAACCATATCGGAAAAATGCGGGCTTGCAATCACATCGCTTACAACCATGCTTGAAAGAATGGAGAAATGCGGCCTTATTCGCCGTGAACAGGATCGGCAGGATAAGCGAAAAACGCGCCTCTATCTCACTGAAAAATCACGTTCATTGAAAGACGATTATGACGACGTTTCCGCCGGAATGGGCAGGATATATTATAGAGGTTTTTCAGAGGATGAGGTCATACAGTTTGAGTCATATCTCGAACGTATTCAGAAAAATCTTGAGGGGTGGCGTGAAGAATGAGCATATGTATAAAAGACCAAATACAGAACATGAATCTGGTCATAGGCTGTACTGTGGGCTGTCAATATTGCTACGCGCGTAATAATGTGAAACGCTGGCATATGATTGATGATTTTTCAAAACCGGAGTTTTTCCCGCGCAAACTTCGTATGATAGATAAACAGCGCCCGCAAAATTTCCTGCTCACGGGAATGAGCGATTTTGCCGGGTGGCATGATGAATGGCGCAGCGAGGTGTTTGCGAAGATTCGTGAGAATCCACAGCATCAGTTTCTCTTTCTGAGCAAGAGTCCTGATTTGCTGGATTTTGATACAGATCTCGAAAATGCTTGGTTTGGTGTGACAATAACGAGGAAGTCAGAGCTATGGAGAATCGATGTGCTTCGGAAAAATATTCGGGCAAAGCATTATCATGTAACCTTTGAACCGCTGTTTGACGATCCCGGCGAGGTGGATTTTTCCGGCATTGATTGGATTGTAGTCGGCACCATGACCGGTGCACAAAGCAAAAAGGTGCATACCGAGCCGGAATGGGCGTGGTCACTTACGCATCAGGCACATAAAGCGGGAATTCCCGTCTTTATGAAAGAAGAGCTTGCACCGATCATAGGGGACAAAAATATGATTCAGGAGCTGCCTGAGGCTCTTAATAAAGTATTGGAGGCACAAAGAGCATGGCAATGATAAATATGGATGGCATCCTCATCGACGAGGTCGAGACAAAAAATATCATGACAAAATCCAGCCTGCCCGTGGGCGGCTATTCTGTAAATCCCTATGTGGGGTGTACCCACGCCTGTAAGTACTGCTACGCTTCTTTCATGAAGCGGTTCACCGGTCACAGGGAGGAGTGGGGAACATTTCTTGATGTAAAGCATTGGCCGGAAATTAAAAATCCAAAGAAGTATGCAGGGCAGCGTGTGGTCATCGGTTCGGTCACAGACGGATACAATCCGCAGGAGGAGCAGTTCGGGAATACAAGAAAGCTGTTGGAACAGTTAGTCGGAAGTGATGCGGACATTCTGATCTGTACCAAGTCCGATCTTGTAGTGCGTGACATTGATTTACTGAAGAAGCTGGGGCAGGTCACTGTGTCGTGGTCAATTAACACGCTTGACGAGAGTTTCAAAAATGACATGGATGCCGCAGCCGGCATTGAACGCAGAATCGCCGCTATGAAGAAGGTCTACGATGCAGGAATTCGGACGGTATGTTTTGTATCACCTGTGTTTCCGGGAATTACGGACTTTGAAGCGATATTCGAACGGGTCAAGGATCAATGTGACTTATTCTGGCTGGAGAATCTGAATCTGCGCGGCGGCTTCAAAAAGACCATCATGGACTACATTGCAGAGAAGCATTCGGATTTAATACCGCTCTACGATGAAATCTATAACAAGCATAACCGAAGCTACTTTGAGGCATTGGAAAGGAAGGCCGAAGAAATGGCAAAGAAATATGCCTGCTTGTTCGTGGATAATGAAATGCCATACGGCAGAGCTCCACAGGGGCATCCTGTGATAGTGGATTACTTTTACCATGAGGAAATTCGCGGTTCGGAAAATACGGGAAAAAGAGAAAAATAAAAAAATCCACATAGTAATAGCATTCAGCGTCTCGGCACAAGGCGATTTTTCATGCTACCGGGAGATGACGTGCAGATATCGGAAGCGATTGAAATCTTTGAGCGGCAAGAAGGAACCGCATACAAGTTGTCGAAACAGCATAAGTTCCGCAGAAGCTTAGTTGATACACGTCAGATTACATAGCCACAAGGGACTTGAAAGAGAGGCTCTGTGGACACAGAACGACTTGGAATGTAAAAAATAGCCGGACTTGCGCCCAAGCGAAAGGCGCAGGATTCGACTTCGGTCATGAACGGGGCGACAAGACAGATGTTTTTCCGACTCGGGAAGAGGCCGTGCGTGAAAGCTATCGTTCATACGGGGATGAAGAGGGAATATGTTTGAGCTGACAAAACACAAGGCCTATGAGTTATTGAAAACCACATGGAACCGAGTAAGTCTCGATTATGTGATTCTCTCTGTCGGCAAGGACTATGAAGGCTATGAAATGCACAAGGTTGCGGTGATTGAAGCATTTCAAATACTCAACCGAAGGCTCTCTGCCTACGCGTATCAAGTGAACATTGAGATTGAGAACATGGTGGCGACAAAAGTCGATACGGAAGAATTTTTGATGCCGCCGAGCCATGCGTATTATGAGGACAGAACCAAAAAGCAGGTGAGTATCAACGTCCCTGCTCCGATGCCCTATTGGTATGCCTTTTTAGAACTGCCGTACGGAACGCCGTATGTAAAGTCCGATTTCATCCGCTTTCATGAAATCCTCTTCCCGAATCGGCAGGCGCTTGAGGTGTATCGGTGGAACGATGATTTTTCGAACTATTTCGACGCGGGCAAAGAGTGGTGGGGGACCGGATTATGGTCCGCATATGACAGGAAAACCGGCACGATGGTTGTGATCGGGGCATCACAGACGGATTAAGACGACAACGGAATAGGATATTTGGAAGGCCCCGCAGTGACGGAAACACACTGCGGGGCTTTCTTGTCTCGTGGGACGGCAGTATTCAGGTATAATGGGGGAATGTCCTTACAATGCTGTAAATTCAAAAATGAAAAGAGCCGGCATCCGTCCAATAAGCATAATGGAAATCATCGAAATCAACATAGTGCCAAGGACTAACTTAACATTACATTGAAGCAGGATGAAATCGGCCTTTTCGTTTGACCAACACGGGAGGCGGGGATAATTCCCCGCCTCCCGTTGAACTTCATAGGAGGTTCTTGTAATTTTTCGGGAATCCGAGTAGAGAAAGGTCGATAACATCCTTATATTCTTCAAGAATAGCAAAGAGGTCCCCTTGGAAATTATTTTTCTGTTCTGATGTTGGCAGACGTCATTTAAGCACAAGTAAATACGCAAAGAGAGAAGAGTTGCTGACTGATGGGTAATTGTGCAGAAATTTTCCTGAAAGCTGCGCAGGTGGATTGTAACGGACGTTCATGAGACATCCCGCATGAGAGCACTTGTTTCGAAGCACGGACAAGCAGTGAAGATGGTTTCCCAGCGTCCTAAATCCAACTCCAAAGTTTTTTGAGATTCGTTTTTGCGAAGATACGAACATCGCTTTGTAGAATTTGGAAACGCTTGAAAATGACATTAGTTCCATCATTACCCATAAGGGCATTTTGCCTGCATATTTCTTCATGTGGTGAAGAACGATGAGGCTGTCTGCGTAGTAGGATTGTTCCTTTCCAAAGTTTTGCATGATGTGCTGGAAGCCTATTTTGTTGAAGTAATTGGCCTCATCGTAATGCTGATCATAGGGAGGCGTCATGCACTTTTCAAGTGCGAAAGAGTTTGCAATCTGTGTCTTACAGTAGGTCTCTACGATTTCCAGATACCCGCGTAGCATTTGTCGCATATCAGCATCGAAATCATAGAGCTTCTTAATTTCTGAGAAGGTATGAGGTGTGGCAAGATTGCTACTTTCAGCTTCTTTGCGGAATTGCAACGTGTATCCCGTCAGCTTGTAATAATTTACGTGACCGAGGTATTCTTCTACAGCTTTTTTCTCAGCATCCTTGATTATAATGCCGTGCTCGTTCAGCTTTTCCACTTGTTCCGAGAAAGTCAGCGGTTTCTTCAGATTCATGTCCGTTCCCCAATTCACAAGTAAAATAAAAGGCTGAACCAAGAGGTTCAGCCTGGTCCCCGACACACATTACCTCGGGCAACTCTGTTGAGTAGATAATAACAGAAAAGTGAATGGAATTCAAGGAAAAGGGGGAAATTAGTGATTAAGGATGATTGTAAAGTAAACTGGGACAATAAAAAAGAGCCGATGACAAACTCGTGGTATGATGAAGCTACCACACAACACAACACTAGGAGTTTCGCCACCTGACACGCGAAAAGCGAGCACAGATTGAAGTGCTGTTGCAATTAAAACTCCCCCAAAGTCGCATTGCGCGCGAAGTCGGGATTGCACGGTCAACTTTATATAACGAACTTGCCAGAGGTACCGTACAGCAGTTAGGAAGCGATTTGAAGCCATACACCCGATACTTTGGTGATACGGGACAGTGTGTCTACGAAAATCGAAGGAGAAATAGCCATTGTCCCATGAAGCTTTTGAAAGCTAAAAAATTCGTGTCTTTTGCTGTAAAGCAGATACTGACAAAGCATTTGGCACCTGATACGATTTGCGGTTTTGCCAAAGAAAAGGGCTGTTTCACCGAGATGGTTTGCAGCAAGACACTTTATAACTATATTGAGCGTGGATTGTTAAAAGCTAGAAATATCGATCTCGCGCTAAAGGTCAAACGTAAACAACACCGTAAGGGACATCCGCAGCATAAGCGGCT
>NZ_CALEYG010000018.1 GCF_937924975.1 uncultured Stomatobaculum sp. | reverse complement strand
CGCCACCGCCGCCGCCGCTGTGGCTACCGCCACCGCCACCGCCGCCCGGGGTCGGGGTCGGGGTCGGGGTCGGAGACGGAGTGATACCCGCGATTCTGGCAAGAATCGCGTCAATCAGAGCCTTCAGATTTGCGTGCTCTGTGACCAGTTCAGCCGTGGTCGGTCTCGGGAGACGGTTTGCAAGCGCATTTGCCTGTGTCACCGCATTGGTCAGATCGGAGAGTTCGGTCGGTGTGAGCTGCGAAACAATGCTCGGATTCGTCATCACGCCGTTGCCTCTGTTGATCTCGCTGATCAGGTTGTTTCTCGCATTCTGCCAAGCCGTGTCGTCCGCCGGGATGTACATCGCATAGACAGTCATGTCGCGCGTCACCGGATCGGTGTCTGCGAATGTCGCTGCGGTCGCATTGTTCTGCTTCCGGAACTGATCAAACTCATACTCAATGCCGGTCGTCGGATCTGTGTAGTTCGCAGCGAGGGCACCGCGCATGGTGGTATAGTCCGCGTGGCTCGCAATATCACCGCCGTGCGGGACACGGAAGGTGTAGGTTGTGCCGCGCTTCGAGTCAATCACGGTCACCGTGTGTGCCTTCTTATAGCTCAGCACAAGATAGTCGCCGTTCTTCGCCTCAAAGCTGAAGTTGCCGTCAAAGCCCGCCGCGCTTAAGTCTGCCGGATTCATCGGGACATCCACATAGGAGACATTGCCCGCGCCATCCACGGTGCGCTTCCAGAGGCTGTAATCGGTGTTGTTCTTCAGGCTCTCATCGAGACGCGCCATGACACGCACCGTCGCGTTGCTGTTCGACGCCGGGACAGTCTTATTGACGCCGTCCACATCGCGAGCCAAACCGACCTGCAGGCTCCACGGTGTCTTGAGATCGTTGTCGCCTGTCTGCGTCTTCAGCTCGTTTGCATTCGCCGCCGAGACAGCCCCACGGTTCAGCTTCACGATATAGGTGAGCTTACTCACACTTGCATTTGCAAGCGCTGCAAGGTCATCAGGGTTGTTCGTGAGCTCTGTGAGCAGCTGTGCGTTGTTTGCCGGGTCAGGCGCAAAGCGTCCGTCCTTCGGCGTGTAGTCGAGGTCTGCCTTCGGCTGTGCCGGAAGCAGCGGCTGGTTGTTGAAGCTTGCGGAAATCGTCACAGAACCTGCCGGCATCGTGATACGCGGTGATGATACCGTCTGTACCGTTGACATATTGAGACTGCCGAGCAGCACATTCCAACGGTTGAAAGTCGTCGCACCTGCCGGGACGGTCACGTCAAGCTTGATCTTATCGCCCGCCTGGAAGGTAACATTCGTATCATCCGCGCCGATCGGAAGCAACTGCTCCACGCCGCTGATGGTTCTCTTGTGCTCAATCACCTTGCCGCCGTTCAGAAGACGCAGCGTGTAGGTGTCCGGCGTTGCCGCCGGGTTGCCCGTCACCGGGATCACCGTTCCCTGTGCCGACTGATTCTGCGGGGTCTGGCTGCCGCCGACCGGTCTTGCGACCACCGTGTAAGTCGTGTTCGGGTCGAGGTTGTCAAAGACAATCGCTGCGCCCGGCGTACTCGGGGTGACCCAGCCGGAAGCCGGTACCACATTGCCGCTCGCGTCAAGCAGCGAGTACTCGGTGTTCGGCGCGGTCGGGCTTACCGTAATGGTCTGCTGACCCGGATTTGCGGCGTCCGTGCCGGTCGAAGCATTCGGTCCGACTGCCGGAACCGTCGCCGTGGTCGGCTGACTGCGGTTTAGCGCCGGGACACTTGTGATCGGCGTACCTGCCGCCGGATTCTCACTGCTCGAGAGCTCATAGACCTGGTACTGTGCATTGACCGGAAGACCGGTGAACGCGCCTGTCTGAAGTGTAGCGCCCGGAAGTGTCGCAATCACATTGCCGCTCATGTCGGTGATGGCATAGTTTCTGAGTGCGTTTGCACTGCTCACATTGACCGAACCTGTGCCGTTGTTTGCGACTGTGCCGCTTGCGTTCGGCATTGCGAGCAGGCCGTCGTCCGTGAAGCCGATTCGCAGGAAGCTGACATTGTAGGTCTCACTGCCGCCGATTTGTGTTGTCGGACCAGGCTGCAAGCCAACACTGCTGGTCCACGGCGTTGCATAGTAACCGCTGTCCGGCGTCGCCGTCGGCACGTTCAAATCTGCCCAAGTGGTCTGATTCCAAGTACCGGAAGCATCTCGCGTGTATTTCGGAACCGTCAAAGTTGTAAAGCCGCTCAGATGACCGTTTGCACTGCTCGTAAAGTTAAGCGTATACCACTCCGCCGGATTCTTCACGAACTTCGGATAAATCTTGAGAGTTCTCATGGCCGGCGGTGTACCGGTACCTGCCGGAACCACGAACTTATGATCCGCTGTCGGAATGGTTGAAGTACCGGTCGCTGCGTCGTAAATCTTAGTCTCAACGCCGTCCATCTCGACATACCAACCCTCGAGCATATAGTTTCGCTCGGGGTCTGCACTGACAGCAAGTCCGCCGCCCGTTGCCTCACCGATCAGCTTATCCCAAGTGTAGGAGCCGACACGGATGGAGCGCGGTGCCGTATTACCGGTGATATTGCCGTTTGCGCTTGTCTGGTAGCTCACGCGCGCCCAGGCTGTCGCATCACTGGTATTTTCGACATAAGTAATTTCGATCTTCGCACCCTGGTTATCACTGCCCGCCTGTAATGTAAATTTTAAGTTAGGATCTGACGCCGTCGGCACAGTCGGTGCTGTTGCGCCACCGTTGGTACCCGGATTCATGTTCGGCGGATACGTATAGCCTGCCAGTACGGGAACCGCTACCGTCTGTTCGCCTGTCGTACCGACTGCACGCAATTCATTGATGTCGGCAATCGTAGGTCTGCCATCCTGACCGTCCAACGGATTGCCGTGGTTGTCGCGATACTTAACTTGTACGCGAAGCTGATAAGCCGGGTCACGCGTATACGTATAACGAATCTTGACATTCTGGTTCGGCATCTTGCCATTCAGCACACCATCTGAGTCAAAATTAAAGCGATTCTTTCCGGCTAAAGTGGTCGTGCCGTAGACACAAGCATTTGCGTCATCATTCTGGCCCTGCAGAATCGTGTAGCTATTGTAAACAAAACCTGCAATTGTAGGCGGTGTCAAATTGCTAATACTTTCTTCCGCCTTCTTTAAATCAGAGTCTGTCTGCTTAATGGTCGCACCACTTGCATCCACATATTCTCTCGTAAAAGAGAATTTCTGATTGTCATCCGGCTTGTACAGATAGCGGATTGTCAAATCATCGTTCGGCATCGTACCGCTGACTGTCTTATCCGAATCAACCGTTACTGTGGCCGCGCCCGTACCGCTTCCACTGCTCTCACCGTACTTGACATTCTTGTAGTTCTTGAGAATGACCTCTTTCACGGTATAACCGGGAACAGCTGCTGCGGAAAGCGGAACTTCCGTGATCGTATCACCTACCGACTTAGGTGACGGGTTTACCCAAGGTTGTCCACCCGGATTAAACGCAATATGGTCTGCTGTATAGAAGCTGGCGCTAGCACTCGCCGGTAATTCTGTGTTGGAATCATCCAGCATACGATAGTGCATGACGGTAAGTGTCTTTGTCTGCACAGTGCCGTCAGACTTCCACTTTGCCCTGTAGGTAATATTTCCACTGCCGGAAGGCATAACAAGCGGTAAGTAAGAAATCGGCTCTGTCAAAGAATACGCATCATTGTACCAACCGTCAAACGTCCAACCACTCCAGCTCGGCACATTAGCAGCACCCCAAGGCAATACCGGTCGTGCGTGCGTATCTGTTGCGGCCACTGTACTGCCGGATGTATCCACCAACGGAACCCCTGCAAACCCAGGTGCATTCTTCAGGAAATCGCCTTCATTCACAGTGATTGTATCGGTCGTATAGTGATTCGGACCGTCCGTAACTTTGGGGCCGTCTCCTGTATCAAAAATAATGGTGCGGGACGCCGCATAAACCGGCAGCGCCGGGGCTGCCATGGAAAATACCATGACAGCCGCCATCGCCGCGGCGATCCGAGACTTAATCTTCTGTCTCAATCTCATCTCATTCCTCCTCAGTGAATCCACGCGCCATTCGCGTCAACGCGGTAGCCGTCCGGCGTCGTCTCGTTCTGGTACATGGAACCCATGGGACGCACGACCGAGTTGGACTTGTAGAACCATCTCTCATTCACCGCATCGTACTCGTAGGTGTTTGCGGAGGTGGTCGGTGCGAAGTAGTACCACTTGCCGTTGATCTCCGTCCAGCCGGTGTGCATGACGCCGGTTTGCGGATCCAGGTAGTACCAGTGCTTATCCGCCTCGTCGTAGTGCCAGCCGAGCTTCATCTTGCCGAGCCAGCCGTCGTGCTCTGTATTGCAGTAGTACCAGTCGAGCTTCTCGTCGCGGAACCAGCCGAAGTCCATAATGCCGTGCGAGTTGAAGTGATACCAGCCGTTCTTGTTGACATCGCCGTTTGCGTAGTCAAGCTTTGCCCAGCGGCTCACAAGGCGGATACCGCCGTTCAGCGTGAAGATCCACTCGCTGTGCTCGGGGTTAATGAGCTGCCAGTTGCCGTTCGTGCCGACCGTGTAGCCCTGCTCGTAGTCCGCGACAAAGGCTTCCTTGCCGATGAAGCTCGGGCCGCCTGCGGTACTGCCGAAGCTGGTGCCGCCGCCGCCACCGCTGCTGCCGCGACTGCTTCCGCCGCCGCTGCCGCC
>NZ_CALEYG010000017.1 GCF_937924975.1 uncultured Stomatobaculum sp. | reverse complement strand
TCCAGTTGTGGTGCCTAACGATAGTCAATGTGTCCAGAATTCTGGGTACATATCAAAAGCAAGCTCAGGTTTCTTTCCTTCTTCCTTGCAATGTTCCAGATAGGTATCAACAGCATCATGAAAATCATTCAAAAGTTCCTTGGCAGATTCGCCCTCATACGAGATAAGAGATCGAATTCCCATGACTTTACCGAAAAAGATACCGTCTTCCTCTGAAAACTCGACGCTACCTACATATCCTTTATACTGAATGGTATTATTCATATCAGTCCCTCCTCTGTCAGCAGTGTAATCAGCTGTTTCACCTGATAACTTTTCAACTCGTTTCCCGGATGTGGTTTGTGAAGCAAGATGCTTCCGTGTTCCTTGTTGGAAAAAAATAATACGAGAACCGCTTGTTTTGCCTTTATTTGAGCACACATAATCAAAGTATTTCAGTAGTGCTTCAGCCTCATCAAAAGTAAAGTCTTTTGGATTAGACTTAAGGCGTTGAATCAATTTTTCTTTTTGTCCCATCGGATTTACCTCCGTCATTGAAAGTATAGACGAGAGCGCCATGCTATGCAACTATATTTAGTTGCATACTCAAAGGCAAGCAAAAAGCCCTTGAATTGCCTCTCCCGAAATGCTATACTCTGCCGGTAAGCCGACATGTCGGAATGGCAGACGATGCAGACTCAAAATCTGTTGCTCGCAAGGGCGTGTGGGTTCAAGTCCCACTGTCGGCAGGCAGAGAATACCGGTTGTTTTCCCTGAATTGGGAGAGCAGCCGGTTTTTGTTTTGACGCGCGGAACCGGCGGAGAGACGGTCCGCGGTTGACGGAAAGCGTCTTCCCGCCTATACTTACGGGTAACACGGAAACGAACAGCGGAGGTGGACTATGAGAAACAGAAGAGTGGGGCTCTTTTGTGCGGCAGCGCTGGCGGCGGCTCTCGCCGTGACCGGCTGCGGCAAGAAGAGCGGTTCCAAGGTTGTGGAGACTTCGGCGGAAAATCGCGCGGCCGAGACAGCGGCGAGCGTCGCGGCGACCTCCGGCAGCGCAGAGAGCAGTACCGCGGCGGCGGGCAACAGTGCGGCGGCGACCGAAAAGCGCGCATTGATTTCCGCAAAGGTCGAAACCTATCAGAAGGACAATGTTTCGATCGGCTATCCGGTGGTCAACGGCCTCACGGACAGCGCGCAGCAGGAGAAGCTGAATGCGCACTTAAAGGAGAACGCGCTCTCGCCGATTGAGGCACTGCTCACCGACGCGGCAAAGGATAAGCTCACGGTGACGGCAGAGGTTGTCTCGGCGGATGCGGACCGCGTTGTGGTCGTGTACCGCGGTGAGATGCAGCGGAGCGGCGACACGGCGCCGGTCAAGCTCTTCTATACCAATACGGTCGCGGTGAAGACCTTGAAAGATCTCGGCCTACGCGACGCGGTGGATGCCGACAGCATGGTGAATTATGCGCTCGGTGATGCGTTCGAGCTTGACAACGCGGGTGAGAGTGAGGTCAATGCCTACAAGGCCTGGGTGCAATCGACGGGCAAGGAGGCGTTGCAGAAGTCGCTCGAAGAGAAGTTGGCGGCGTCGGATTTTCCGCTGAAAAAGGGCGAAAACGGCAAGCTTCAGTGGCCGGAGAGCTTCAGCTATGTGAAGGACGGCGAGATTTACTTCTCGATTTCGGTGCCGCAGGACATGGGCAATGTGGTCGTGATGAAGTATGACATGGTGACCAAGTAAAGAGGGAAGTTCAGGAGAGAGCGGAGAGAGAATGGGGCGGAAACTCCGTTCTCTTTCTGTTTTACTGCCCTTTTTGCAGGGGAGTGTGCTAAAATTGCTGCAAAGAGAGGAGGCGGAATGGACTGCAGAGAAGCGGAACGGCAGATGTCACGTTTTATACAGCGGGAGCTCACAGAGGAAGAGACCGCTGACTTTTTAGAGCACATCCGTTGTTGCAGTGTCTGTCGCCGGGAGCTCGAGACGAATTTTTTCCTGCTGGAGGGGCTGCGCGTTCTCGACACGGACAGCGACGACTTCGACGGGACGAGAGCCATGAATCGGGAGTTGCGCTACGAATTTCAGCGACTTCGCCGCGCGCGCCTTCGAAAAATCCTGCGCTATGTGATGGATGCGCTGACCAGTGCCGGCGTCACAGTCGCAGGACTTTTATTGCTCCGCATTTTATACTGGCATGCGGGCTGAAAGAGGAGAAAACGGATTGGAAGCACAAAAGAAAGTTGTATTGATTGACGGCCACAGCATTCTGAATCGCGCGTTTTACGGCGTGCCGGAGCTCACAAATTCGGCAGGCCTGCACACGAATGCGGTCTATGGATTTTTAAATATCCTGTTAAAACTTCTGGAGGAAGAGCAGGCGGACTATCTCGCGGTCGCGTTTGACCTGCCTGCGCCGACCTTCCGCCACGAGCGCTATGCGGCGTACAAGGGAACCCGGAAGCCGATGCCGGAAGAACTGCGGGAACAGGTGCCGCTCCTAAAAGAGCTCCTTGGCGCCATGCACATTCAGACTGTCTCGCTTGAGGGCTTTGAGGCGGATGATGTGATCGGAACCCTTGCGAAACGCTGCCAGAAAGAGGGGTATGCGGTCACGGTTGTGTCCGGTGATCGGGATCTTCTGCAGCTCGCGGATCGTCACATTCTGATTCGACTGCCGAAGACCAGCCGCGGCAAGACCGAGATCCTCGATTTCACGCCGGAGGCGGTCAGGGAGACCTACGGGGTCACGCCGGAGGAATTCATTGATGTCAAGGCACTGATGGGCGATACCTCCGACAACATCCCGGGCGTACCCTCAATCGGTGAGAAGACGGCGACCGCGCTGATTCAGAGCTTTCATTCGATTGAAAATCTGAAAGAACATCTGGACGAAGTGAAGCCGCCGCGCGCAAAAAAAGCGCTCGAAGAGCATTTCGAGGACGCTGTCTTTTCCAAGTGGCTTGCGACCATCTGCCTCGACGCTCCGCTTGCGTTGGATCTCTCCGCGCTGAAACTCGGTGAAATCTATACGGCGGCTGCCTACGAGCAGATTCAGCGGCTTGAATTCCGCTCGCTCTTAAAGCATTTCGGGAGCGAGGTACAGCGGGAGAATATGCGCGCGCAGCAAAAGCCGAAACTTCGACTCCTGCAGAGTGCGGCAGAGCTTGAGGAAGTGCTGCGGCAGGCGGCGGAGGCACCGGAAACGGGAATTGCGCGGGACGCTCTCCTGAGTTCTCTTTGCTTCCGCGCGGAGGAAGCAGTGCTTTTTTATCGGCGCGAACCGGAGGAAGCCGAGCGCGAAAAAATGAAGGCGCTCGCCGGAACCGGCGAGGGTCTGGTACTCTCCGGGACCGCGGAACAAGACTTTCTGAAAGCCTTGTTTCAGCAGGCAAAGCGGGTCTCGGCGCTCGCTCTGAAGGAGCTCGTCAAAGAGGTCGGCACGGCGGAGCGCGAGAACGTCGATGACCTCGGTGTGCTCGCCTATCTCGTGAATCCGCTCAAAGAGAGCTATCAGAGTGAGGATCTTGCGCGGGACTACCTGTCCCTTCTCCTGCCGAGTGCCAAAGAGGATGCGGTCGCCGCTGCCGCCTATGCGGGCTATGTCGCCTTTGCGGCGCGGCAGCCGCTTTGCGACAAGGTGAAAGAGCTCGGCATGGAAGCGCTGTATGAGACCGTTGAGCGTCCGCTCATTTTCATGCTTGCCGAGATGGAAGAGACCGGTGTCAGGGTGGATGCCGAAAAATTGAAGGCCTTCTCAGAAGAACTTGAGACCGAAATTCACCGGATTGAGACCGAAATTTTTGAGGAGACCGGCGAGAACTTTAACCTGAATTCACCGAAGCAGCTCGGGGAAATTTTATTCGAGAAGATGAAACTTCCCTACGGCAAAAAGACCAAGAGCGGCTATTCGACCGCGGCCGACATTCTGGAGAAGCTTGCGTCCGAGTATCCGGTCGTCAAAAAAATACTCCGCTACCGCATGCTGACCAAGCTGAATTCGACCTATGCAATCGGGCTCGCGGGCTTTATTCGGACTGACGGCAGAATTCACGGCACCTTTCACCAGACCATCACGGCGACGGGGCGCATCTCGTCCGCGAATCCGAATCTCCAGAATATTCCGATCCGGACAGAGATGGGCAGTCGCGTGCGCGCGGTCTTTGTGCCCTCGCCCGGCAAGGTCTTTGTGGATGCCGACTACTCGCAGATTGAGCTTCGCATCCTCGCGGCGCTCTCCGGCGACGAGAATCTGATTGCGGCTTACCGCGACGCGGTGGATGTCCACGCGGTCACGGCGTCGCAGGTCTTCCATGTGCCGCTCTCAGAAGTCACGCCCTTGCAGCGGCGAAACGCGAAGGCCGTGAACTTCGGCGTGGTCTACGGTATCTCGGCCTTCGGCCTCTCGGAGGACTTAAGCATCTCGAGAAACGAGGCGAAGGAGTACATCAACCGCTACTTCGCGACCTATCCGAAGGTAAAGCACTTCCTGGACCGCCAGATCAAAGAAGCGAAGGAATACGGCTTTACGCGAACCCTGTTCGGCAGAATACGCCCTGTGCCGGAACTGAAGAGCTCAAACTTTATGCAGCGCTCGTTTGGCGAGCGCGTCGCGATGAATGCGCCGATTCAGGGTACCGCAGCCGATATCATGAAGATTGCGATGGTCAAGGTGCGGCGCGCGCTCGCAGCGGAAAAACTCGACGCAAAGATTGTGCTCCAGATTCACGACGAACTTCTGGTGGAAGCGGCGGAGGCCGAGGCGCCCCGCGTCCTGGAACTCCTGAAAGAGACCATGCGGCATGCCGCAGAGCTCCGCGTGCTGCTCGAGGTCGATGCGCACATCGGCGCATCCTGGCTGGAGGCGCACTGATGGTGCTCGAAGTCTGCGGCGGCGTCGGCTCGGGAAAGAGCCTTGTGCTCGCCTATCTGCGGGAGAACTACGGCGCGTGTATTGTCGGCATGGATGAGCTGGCGCATGAACTCTACGAGCCGGGACAGCCGGGCTATCTCCGCGCGCTGGAACTCATGGGCGAGAAGATACTTGCCGAGGACGGGCAACTGAATCGAAGCGCGATGGCGGATTGCCTCTACCGGGAGCCGTCTCTGCTTTCTTCGCTCGATGAAACCGTGCACCCCCTGGTCTATGACCGCGTGGAGGCGCTTGCGCAAAGCAAAAAAGAACATTTTCTGGTCGTGGAAACCGCGCTGCCTGCGAGGGAGCGCAATCATATTTACAATGAAATCTGGTATGTCTTTACGCCGCGCGAGTTGCGGATACAGCGCCTTATGGCTTCCCGGGGCTACACGAGAGAGCGCGCGGCGGAAATTATGGAGAAACAGCCGAGCGATGCTGCCTATGCCGACATGGCGGACTGGACGCTTGCAAACGATGCGGACGAGGCAAGTCTTTACCGCCGCATTGACGCGCGTCTCGCCGGAAAGGAGCTCCGATGAGACTTATGACCATAGCGAGCGGGAGCAGCGGCAATGCCGGCTATCTCGGCAGCGAGCGCACGCATCTTCTGATCGATGCCGGCATCAGCCGACGGCGCATTGTTCAGGGACTTGAGGTCGCGGACCTGAAGCCCGCGGATTTGGCAGGTGTGCTTCTCACGCACGAACACGCGGACCATGTGACCGGTTTGAAGGTTTTACTCAAAAAGGATCCGGTGCCGCTCTATGCGACCGCGGGCACACTGGCAGCGATCAAAAAGAAGGGGATGCTGGACGACTACCCGGCGGAACGGATTCATGTGATTCGGGGCGGAGAGGCTTTTTCGCTCGGGGATTTGACCGTGTTGCCGCTCCCGATTGACCATGACGCCGCGGAGCCGGTCGGCTATCGGGTGACCAACGGCGGCAAGAGCGCGGCGTTTTTGACGGACCTCGGCCATGCGACGCCGGAACTGGAAGCAGCGCTTCGAGATCTCGACGCGCTGCTGCTCGAGAGCAACCACGATGTGCGCATGCTCGAGGCAGGACCCTATCCCTACCCGCTGAAGCGCCGCATCCTCGGGGATTGCGGACATCTCTCCAACGAGAGCGCCGGAAGACTGCTCGCCGCGCTTTGCCACGGGGGACTTAAGCAAGTGTTGCTCGGACATCTCAGCAAGGAGAATAATTTGCCGGAACTTGCGTATGAGACAGTGCGCTGTGAATTGAGTCTCCTTCGCGGTCGCGGCGAGGCGGCCGAGTTGCCGCTCGCGGTTGCGGCACGGGATTGTTGCTCCGACATCTATGAGTTTTGATTTGTTGCGCATTTTGCAACAGAAAGGATTTATGGAATGAACAAGGTTATCATCACCGTTCTCGGCAAGGATACGGTCGGAATCATCGCAAAAATCTGCACGCATCTCGCGGCGGAACATATCAATGTGTTGGACATCAACCAGACCATCGTGCGGGATCTGTTTCATATGATGATGATCGTTGATATTTCGACAGCCGATGAGAGCCTGGAGGACTTGACGTCTGAGATGAACCGAATCGGCGAAGAGATGGGACTTCGGATTCATGTGCAGCGCGAGGAGATCTTCGCGGCCATGCACCGCGTCTGAGGGAGGTCGTTATGCTGAACGGATGGGAGGTCCTTGAGACCAATACCATGATAGAGCGGGATCTGCTCGATGTGCGTACTATCACCATGGGCATATCTCTGTTGCCCTGCATTGACAGCGACAAAGAAGTGCTGAAGCGGAACATTTACGACTGCATTCTCCGGCGCGCGGGCAAGCTGGTCGAGACCGGTGAGGCAATTTCGCGGGAATTCGGTATTCCGATTGTTAACAAGCGCGTTTCGGTGACGCCGATCGCCTTGGTCGGCGGCGCGGCCTGCCGGACAACCGAGGACTTTGTCGAGATTGCGGAGACTTTAGACCGCGCGGCAAAGGAAATCGGCGTCAACTTTATCGGCGGCTACTCGGCGCTGGTCGCAAAGGGAATGACGGATGCCGAGCGCCTGCTGATTGACTCGATTCCGGAGGCACTCGCGCGGACGGAGCGCGTCTGCAGTTCGGTGAATGTCGGCTCCACGCGGACGGGACTTAACATGGATGCCGTGCGCCGCATGGGACAGGTGGTCAAGGAGACCGCGGAGAGAACCGCGGATAACGGTTCTCTCGGCTGTGCGAAGCTTGTGATTTTCTGCAATGCGCCGGATGACAACCCGTTTATGGCGGGAGCCTTCCACGGTGTGACCGAGGGCGATGCCGTGATTCATGTCGGCGTCTCGGGGCCGGGCGTGGTGCGCGCAGCGGTGCAAGAGACCAAGGGACAGAGCTTTGAGGTGCTCTGCGAGACCATCAAGAAAACCGCATTCAAGATTACGCGCGTCGGGCAGCTTGTCGCAAAGGAGGCGAGCCGTCGACTCGACACGCCGTTCGGCATCATTGACCTCTCGCTCGCGCCGACCCCGGCGGCAGGCGACTCGGTCGCGGATATTCTCGAGGGCATGGGGCTCGAGTCGGTCGGCGCGCCCGGCACGACAGCAGCGCTCGCTCTCTTAAACGATCAGGTGAAAAAGGGCGGCGTCATGGCTTCGTCCTATGTGGGCGGCCTCTCGGGCGCATTTATCCCGGTCAGCGAGGATCAGGGCATGATACGGGCGGCGGAGCGCGGCGCTCTGACGCTCGAAAAGCTCGAGGCCATGACCTGTGTCTGCTCCGTGGGGCTCGACATGATTGCGGTTCCGGGGGACACCTCGGCCGAGACGATTTCCGGCATCATTGCGGATGAAGCGGCAATCGGCATGATTAACCAGAAGACAACGGCGGTGCGCCTGATTCCCGCAGCGGGCAAGAAGGTCGGCGACGAGGTGGAATTCGGCGGTCTCCTCGGCCGTGCGCCCGTGATTGCGGTGAACCCCTACAGCTGCGCGGACTTTGTGAAGCGCGAGGGCCGAATTCCGGCGCCCATCCACTCCTTCAAAAACTGATGGAAAGGAGGAGGAGAGCGCGCAGGACAGCTCTGTATGCCGCCGCTGTCCTACTCTGTCTGATGCTGGCGGCCTGCGGCTTTGTGAGGACCCGCCGGGCGGCGCACTATCGTCCGATTGCGACGGCGGCAGCCTCGTATGAGCATGTGCTCGTGCTGGGAGACGCCGCAGCTGCGGAGGAGTTGCTCAGAAACCGCGCCGCAAAGGATGTGGACTTCGTAACCCCGGAGAAGCAGTTCGTATGGACGGTGAGCGCGCGTCTGCACCGCTATACCGAGGATCCGTTCCGCTTTCTCGCAACGCGAGAAAAGCACTATGATTTTATTCTGGTCGCACTGGCTGCGCCGAAGACGGAGGCCGAAAACCGCGCCTATACGAATCTGTTTTACCGCATGTGCGCGAATCACCTGAACGAAGGCGGCACACTCGCGGTCGAGACCGTGTCGCCGAACGCGTTTCCGGCAGCCTATCGCTGTCTTGCGCTGACGATGGAGAGCGAGGGGCTTATCGTGCAAAGACTTACACTCCCGGAGGGGGGAGACGAAGAGAGCGGCGTTCTGTTTGCCGCCCGGCAAGCGGGCAGCCCCGTGCTCCCGGCGGGTACGCTGCTGCAGCGCGTAAAAGAGCCGACAGGCGCCGAGATTCCGCCGGTCGGAGTGAACCGCCTGAACCGCCCGCTGTTACTGAACTATCTGGAAGAAAAGGAGAAGACAAAGTGAATACCGCAGAGGATTTGCTCGCTGTGTCAGCCGAAATCTGGGAAGCTTATTTTCGACACCCGTTCGTTCGCGGCATTCAGGACGGGACGCTCGACAAGGCGCGTTTTCGCTTTTACCTGATTCAGGACGATCTCTATCTCGAAGAATACGCGAAAGTGTTTGCGCTCGGCGCGGCCAAGGCGGAGAGCCTTTCGACAGCGCTGCTCTTTTCGGAGTATCTCGCGGCAATCAACCGGGAGAGAGCGGTGCACGGCGGGTATTTCGAGAAACTTTCGGTGAGTGAGGAGGAGCTGAAAACCACGCCGCGCGCGCTCGACAACCTGTCCTATACCTCGTATATGCTCCGCGTCGGCTACGAGGGCGGAGAGGCGGAAATTCTGGCGGCGATTTTGTCTTGCGCCTACAGCTATGAGCTGATTGCAAAGCGTATGCTCGCAGAGAATCCGAGAGCGGGCAGCGATCCCTTTTACGGCGCGTGGGTGCGGGAATACGCCTCGGAGAGCTATGCGGCGGAGAATGCGAAGCTCGTAGCCGCACTGAACGCGGTGACGGAAGCAGCCGTGCCCGCAAAGCGGCAGCGCCTCCGGGATATTTTCCTGCACTGCTCCCGCTATGAACTCAAGTTTTGGGAGATGGCGTGGCAACAGAAAAAAGACTAGCGGTTTTATTCCGCTAGTCTTTTTTTAACACTGTCATTCAGGCGGGCGTGAGTTCCTGCTCAAGCAGAGCCTTGGCTTTCTCCCACGGCAGGTTCAGTGCGACCGCGAGTTCACCGGTCACCAAAAAATCGAGGCGCCGCTGGAAGCGGCGGTCAACTTCACTGCCCTTTTTGCCGGCGCGCCGCGCGCGCTGCATTTTCCGGTTGATGGCGCGCAACAGACGAAGCAAGTCGCTCCAGCCAAAGCCCTGCAGGGCGCGCCTGTAACGGTATTCCAGTTCCGAGGAGCGAAGGCCCTCATAGCTCGCAATCTCTTCTCCCTGCACCGCGCGTATGGTCTCCAACGCTTCTTTTCTCGAGATGACGGGGCGGAAGACGGTTTTTGTGCTGTTGACCGGGGTGTAAATGACGTCGCCGGGCGAGAAGAGAGGCGCCAGAATGTAATAAGTATTCGGTGCTGTATCCTCGGAGAAGGAGAGCTCCTGGATGTCGCAAATGCGGCAAACGCCGGAACTTTCATAGACAACAATATCGTTTAGTTGATACATAGTCCACCTCCTTTTACCAGTGTAACACAGCCAAAGGAGTTTTCCGACAATTTTGACAAAATCTCTCTTTTCCACAAATAAGCCCGAAAGACGGCTTATGCTTTATCACACAATGACGATTTGTTGGCGGAGATAGGACGGCAGTGCCATGCCACTGTCCCAGAAATAGAGCGAATTCCAGAGGTCGGCGGCATGCACCTCGGCCTGAAAGAGGTCGCGGGCGGCGGGCGAGCGGAGCAGAGAGCCCGCCGCAGCGGGACGGCTCACAATCGGGATGCTTGCGGCCTGTTTTAACATTGAGAGCAGTTCCTCAGAATCCCGCCGGAAACCGAGCAGGCGCGCATAGGGAGCGGCGCCGATCGGCGGAACCGCGTTTTCCGTTCCTTCCGCGCTGTCTTTGGCGAGCGCCTCTTCGCGTGCGGCATTCTTCCAGCGGAGCACATCCGACTTTCGTATGCCGAGGAAGATGTGGGTCAGCGCGCGCGCCACGCGGGTGTGCGCATACTGTCTGGTCTTCAAGCTGTTCACAAGGGCCTCAAAGCCGTCCTCGCGGAAGCCGGTATTGGCAATGCGGTCAGCGAGATCGTCCGAGACATCGGAGAAGGTGGAGAGCGCCGTGCCCTCGTAGAGCAGATCCAGAACGCGCCGCTCGAGCGGGCCCACGAGGCAGTCGGGGTTCAGATAGGGCGTTTCGGCGAGCACTTCCCGTACGCTGTGCGGCACCATCCGGGACAAATCGTCCCAGGAGCCGCCGTTTAGGATGTGGGTGCGGATTGCGGTCGCGGAACTGAAATCGCCCTGCAGAATCGGGTCATGGTAGTCGCTCCCCTTTCGGGAGACGGTCGTCAGGCGAATCGGAATGCGCTCGGAACGCGCTGCGCGCGCGTATTCAAAGGCGAGGATGTTATTCGGCTTCGAGAGCAGCTCTCTCGTGCGGAGCAAAAGGGCGTTGTCCGCACCTGCCTGGCAGAGATCGGCGGCAATCGCATTGACTCTCGCCTCGGCGTAGGAGAGCCCGGTCTTTAAGCCCTCGCGGAGACTGTGCTGAAAGGCCTCGGAGTTCTCGTCAATGACATCGAGGAGCATCGAGAGCTCTTCGGTCGAGACATCTTCCGTGCCGCAGCAGAGATTCGGGATGCCGAGTCCCGCGAGCAGGCTCACGCCGTAGGCCGCGTAGTCGCGGGCCGAGGAGGAGCTGAACGGTGTCGGAATTTCAAAGACCGCGTCGGCACCCGCGCGGAGTGCGGCTTCGGCGCGCTTTAAGGGCGAATAAATCGCGGGCATACCGCGCTGCACAAAGTAACTGCTCAGGAAAACCACGCAGTAGGAGGCGCCGGTCAGCGCGCGCGCATTTCGCATCTGGTAGAGATGCCCGTTGTGAAACGGATGATATTCAGCAATAATCCCGACAACCTGCGCAAGATTAATCATAGTCTCTCCTGTATTTTGAAAAAAACAGCCTTCCGTCTTGTCACTCGTTTATTCATTGGTCTATAATAACAGAGATTGTGACTAATATAAAGTTGAAGGGGGAAACACACAATGAAAATTCTTGTCATGAACTGCGGCAGCTCTTCGTTAAAGTATCAGCTCATTGATATGGAGAACGAGAGCGTGCTTGCGAAGGGACTCTGCGAGAGAATCGGCATTGACGGCTCTCTGCTGACCCACACACCGGCGGGCGGCGAAAAGTATAAGGTCGAGGCAGCTATGCCGAGCCACAAGGAGGCAATTGAGCTCGTCATGCAGGCGCTGGTAGATCCTTCCCACGGTGTCATCAAGAGCACGGATGAGATTTCGGCAATCGGCCATCGCGTGGTTCACGGCGGAACATATTACAACGAGTCTGTGCTGGTCAATGAGGACGTGAAGAAGGCAATCGCGGACTGCTTTGACCTGGCTCCCCTTCACAATCCGGCAAACCTCATGGGCATCGAGGCCTGCGAGGCGGCTATGCCCGGCAAGCCGAATGTCGCTGTGTTCGATACGGCTTTCGGCATGAGCATGCCGGAGAAGGCTTATCTCTACGCACTGCCCTACGAGTACTACGAGAAGTACAAGGTGCGCCGCTACGGCTTCCACGGCACCAGCCACAACTTTGTCGCGGGTGAGGTAATCCGGAAGGGCGGTCTCGATCCGAAGAACGCAAAGGTCGTCGTGTGCCACCTCGGCAACGGCGCTTCGGTCTCGGCTTCGATCGGCGGCAAGTGCGTCGACACTTCGATGGGTCTCACCCCGCTCGAGGGTCTCATCATGGGCACCCGCTCGGGCGACATTGACCCCGCAATCATTCAGTTTATCTGCGAGCACGAGAAGCTCACGGTCGAAGAGATGACCGATGTCCTGAACAAGAAGTCCGGCGTCCTCGGCTTAAGCAACGGCATTTCCTCCGACTTCCGCGATATTGACGATGCGGCAAACGGCGGCAACCACCTTGCGAAGGTCGCGCTCGAGGCGTACACCCTTCGCGTCGCGAAGTACATCGGCGCTTATGTCGCGGCGATGAACGGCGTCGATGCGATTGCCTTCACGGCAGGTGTTGGCGAGAACGACAAGTTCATGAGAAAGAATATCTGCGCTTACCTCGGCTATCTCGGTGTCAAGATTGACGATGAGAGAAACAATGTCCGCGGCGAAGAGCGCCTGATTTCGACCGACGACTCGAAGGTGCAGGTGTACCTCCTGCCGACCAACGAGGAGCTCGCAATCGCAAGAGATACGCTGAAGCTGACCAAATAAAACAGACGGGCAGTGCGCCCCGGCAAGGTTCATCCCGGAACGGGAGAAAGGAAGACCTTATGTATACATTCGGCACTATGATTAACAAGCTCAAGGCGAACCCGAAGACCATCGTGTTTACAGAGGGCACGGATCCGCGTATTCTCGAGGCGGCATCCCGCCTCCTGGCAAGTAATTTCTTAAAGCCGATTCTGGTCGGTAACCCGGATGCCATTGAGGCAGCGGCAGAGGACGCGGGCTACAACATCCGCGGCGCACAGATTGTCGACCCGGAGAACTTTGACCGCTTCGACGAGATGGTTGAGAAGTTCTGCGAGATCAGAAAGTCGAAGGGCGTGACCCCGGAGCAGGCCAAGAAGATTCTCTCCGGCGCAAACTATTTCGGCACCATGCTGATCAAGATGGGCATTGGCGACTGCCTGCTCGGCGGCGCAACGTACTCGACCGCAGACACGGTGCGTCCGGCACTCCAGATCATCAAGACCAAGCCGGGCAACAAGATTGTCTCCTCCTGCTTTATCCTGGTTCGTCCGAGCGCAACCGGTGACAACGAGCTGCTCGCGATGGCAGACTGCGCTATCAACATCAAGCCGACCGAGGACGAGCTCGTCGAAATCTGCGGCGAGACCGTGAACTGCGCAAAGATTTTCGGCATTGACCCGAAGGTCGCTTTCCTCAGCTATTCGACCGTGGGCTCCGGCTCCGGTGAGGATGTCGACAAGATGAGAAATGCCTGCGCAAAGGCAAAGGCTGTGTTCCCGGACGAGGCAATCGACGGCGAGATGCAGTTCGACGCAGCGGTTTCCCCGACCGTCGCGCGCACCAAGATAAAGGACAGCAAGGTTGCAGGCTATGCGAACACCTTCATTTTCCCGGACATCAACGCAGGTAACATCGGCTACAAGATTGCACAGAGACTCGGCGGTTTTGACGCTTACGGCCCGATCCTGCTCGGTCTGAACGCGCCGATCAACGACCTCTCGAGAGGCTGCAACGCGCTCGAGGTCTATTCGATGGCGATTGTGACGGCAGCGCTCGCATAAGTGTCATAAACAGCTTGACAGGATAGATGTTGTATATTACACTAAACCTGTTATGCCAGAAATGGATGATTGCGGTTTTCAACCGTTAACGCTACGAGGTGAGGAGGTGTTTCAGGATGTCGATTTGTCCGAAGAATAAATCTTCCAAGGGCCACAGAGATCAGAGAAGAGCCAACTGGAAGATGGGCGTGATGAACCTTGTCAAGTGCCCGAAGTGCGGCGAGCTCATGATGCCGCATCGCGTCTGCAAGAACTGCGGGACGTACAATAAGAAGGAGATCGTGAAAGTCGCTGACTGAGCCTTTCTTCCTGCGAAATAATGCATGAACCGCTCCGGACGAAAGTCCGGGGCGGTTTTCTTTACAACTTGCGGGGCAGGGTGCTTTGCTTTATCATTAGGTACACAGAGGTGAAATCATATGGTGAGAGTTGCAGTGGACGCAATGGGCGGCGACAATGCGCCCGGCGAAATTGTAAAAGGGTGCCTGAAGGCGCTGAATAAGAGTGCCGAGGTGAAAATTCTGCTTTGCGGAAAGCAGGAGGTCTTGGAACAACAGCTCGCGGGACAGAGCTACCCGGCAGAGCGCCTCGAGATTGTACCGGCATCGGAAGTGATTGAGACGGGCGATGTCCCGGTTGTTTCGGTGCGAAAAAAGAAGGATTCCTCTCTCGTGGTCGGCATGAAGCTGATTCGCGAGGAGAGAGCGGATGCGTTTGTCTCGGCCGGCAATTCCGGTGCAATCCTAGTCGGCGGACAGGTGCTGGTCGGCAGATTGCCGGGCGTGGAGCGCGCGCCGTTTGCGCCCCTCATTCCGACCGAGGACGGCGGCGTGACGCTGCTCCTCGATTCCGGGGCGAATGTGGACGCGAAGGCGGCGCATCTCGTGCAGTTTGCCGAGATGGGCTCACTTTACATGGAGAAGGCGCTCGGCATTGAAAAGCCCCGCGTCGCAATCCTGAATGTGGGAGTCGAGGAAGAGAAGGGCAATGCGCTCGTCAAGGAGACGTATCCGCTCCTCAAAGCGGCGCCCGGAATTAACTTTATCGGCAGCATCGAGGCGCGCGAAGTGCTGCACGGGCAGGCGGATGTCTGCGTCGCGGAGGCCTTTACCGGAAACATGGTGCTAAAGGCCATCGAGGGAACCGCATCTACCTTCCAGCACATCATCAAGCGGGCTGCCATGTCGAATCTGCGGAGTAAAATCGGTGCGGCGCTACTCAAGCCGGCGCTGAAAGAGGCGCTGCAGAGCTTTGACGCCTCTCGCTATGGCGGCGCACCGATGCTGGGACTCCGCGGCCTCGTGGTTAAGGTGCACGGCAACGCAAAGGCGGCGGAGGTCTGCAACGCTGTGCTGCAGTGCGAGACGTTTGAACGCCAGAATGTATTACAGAGTATTGCGGAGGCAGTGAATGTCAGAGAGGGATGAGATTCGGCGCATTGTCGCGGAGATACTGGAACTCCCGCTCACAGAGCTCGATGACGGCGCGAGCTTTACGGAAGTCTATTTCGCGGACTCCCTGGAGCGCTACCGCATTGTGCTCGCACTCGAAACATTCTTTGACCTGCATTTTCCGCCCGAAGCGCTCGACAAGATTCAGTCTGTCGAGTCTGCGGAGCGCGCCATTCGCGCGCTCCCTGCCGGGCGATGAGAGGAGAAGGCTTTGAATTCCGAGACCATTGAGGAGTTGGAGGGAAAGATTGGCTATACGTTCCGGGACCAGTCACTGTTGGTCCTGGCACTCACACACACCTCATTTGCGAATGAGGCGCACAGCGGTCATCTGGGTTCCAACGAGAGACTGGAATTTCTGGGAGACGCCGTGCTGGAGCTCGTGAGCTCCGATTTCTTTTACCGGGAAAAACCGAAACTCAGCGAGGGCGAGCTCACGAAACTGCGCGCGAGCTTTGTCTGCGAGCCGGCACTCGCCTATTGCGCGGAGCAGATTCCGCTTCCGCCCTATCTGCTGCTCGGAAGAGGCGAGGAGATGACCGGCGGCAGGCTGCGCCCGAGCATCGTGAGCGATGCGATGGAGGCGGTGATCGGTGCCATCTATCTGGACGGCGGTCTCACACCGGCGCACGCTTACATTGACCGCTTTATCCTGAATGACATTGAGGGCAAGCGCTATTTTTACGACGCAAAGACTATACTCCAGGAGGAGATTCAGAAGGACAAGGACGCCGTGCTCTCGTACGAACTGCGCGGCGAAGAGGGGCCGGAGCATCTGAAGCGCTTTACGGTCGCAGCGCTCCGGGACGGCGTGCCGCTTGCCGAGGGGGAAGGCAGCAGTAAGAAGGAAGCGGAGCAGCGGGCAGCCTATGCGGCGCTCCTTGCGCTCGGCATTGCGGAGGGCGGCACATGTACTTAAAGAGCATAGAAGTACAGGGCTTTAAGTCATTCGCAAACAAAATCTGCTTCTCGTTCCAGCACGGCGTGACCGGAATTGTGGGGCCGAACGGCTCCGGCAAGTCGAATGTCGGCGACGCGGTGCGCTGGGTGCTCGGCGAACAGAGCGCAAAGAGTCTTCGCGGCGGGAATATGCAAGATGTCATCTTTGCGGGCACGGCGAACCGGAAACCGCAGGGCTTTGCCTATGTCGCGATTACGCTGGACAATGCCGACCGCGCACTGTCTCTTGACTACGACGAGGTCACGGTGTCCAGGCGGCTGTACCGCTCGGGCGAGAGCGAATACCGTTTAAACGGCAGCCCCTGCCGGTTGAAAGATGTCAACGAGCTCTTTATGGACACCGGTATCGGGCAGGAAGGGTATTCGATCATAGGCCAGGGCCAGGTCGAGAAGATTCTGTCCGGCAGACCCGAAGAGCGGCGCGAGCTCTTTGACGAGGCGGCGGGCATCACGAAATTTAGGAAGCGGAAGGCGGCTGCAGAGAAGAAACTCCAGACGGAGCACGACAATCTGGTGCGTGTCTCCGATATCCTGCAGGAACTCTCGAAACAGGTGGAACCGCTCCGCAAGCAGTCGGAGACCGCAGAGAAGTATTTAAAACTCCGGGATGAGGTGAAAGCGCTCGACCTGAACTTATTCCTCCTCCAGAGCGACGCGTCGCGGAAGGTGCTCGCCGAAATCGAGAAGCGGGCGGCTATTCTGCGGGACGAAGTGGATCGGGCGGTCGGCGAAGAAGAGGCCTTGAAGCGGCAGTATGAGTCTCTCGACCGACTGCTCGAAGAACTGGACAGCGCGATTGCCGGAAAACGGAGAGAAATCGAGGAACTGAGAACCGGGCGCGGTGCCGCGGAGGGCCGCATTGCCGTGTTACACGAGCAGGCAAAGGCCGAGCAGGCGAAGGTCGAAGAGATTGCCGTGCGGCGGGCGCGGAGCGAGGAAGAACGCCGTCGCCGGGAAGAGGAGAGGGCCGCGCTCAGTACACAACAGGCGGAAGCGGCGGCGGCGGCCGAGGCGGCGACTGCCCGCGCAGCTTCGGCAGAGCAAGAAAGAGCGGCGGCGGATGCTGCCGTCAAGGCGCTCGAAGAGGAGTTACAGTCTAAAAAAGATGCGGTCATTTCGCTGATTAACGAGCGCGCGGACATGAGTTCCCGCGGCGCGCGCTATGAGGCGATGATGCAGGAAGCGAATATCCGTGCCTCGAAGAGCGCACAGCGCCTGCTCCAGTTGAAGACTGATTTTGACGGCATCGAGAGCGCGCTGCAGCGCGCCGAGACCGAGACAAAGGCGCTGGAGGATGAGAGAGCGGCGGCGGCATCGGAGAGGGCGCTACGAAACGAGAAGATTGCGGAGAGTAAGAAAGCGGAGAGCGCGCTGCTCGCCCTGCTCCGTGAGACGCAGAAGGCATACCAGTCGAATGCCGCGCGTCTCGAGACTTTGCAGAACATTATGGAGCGCTATGAGGGCTTCGGACAGAGCGTACAGCGCGTCATGGCTGTCCGGGACCGTGTGCGCGGTATTTTCGGCGTGGTCGCGGATCTCATTTCGGTCGACAAGCGCTATGAGCAGGCGATTGAGATTGCACTCGGCGGAAGAATGCAGAACATTGTCGTTGACACCGAGGAGACGGCAAAGCAGCTCATTGAATTTCTGAAGAAAAATCGCTACGGCCGCGCGACCTTCCTGCCGCAGAGCGCCCAGCACCCGCGGCCCTTTGACCCGGGTGCGGTCCTCAAAGAGCCCGGCGTGCTCGGCATTGCGGCAAATCTTGTGCGGACCGATGAGCGCTACCGGGTTGTGATCGAGAACTTAATCGGCAGGGACATTGTGGTCGACACGATTGATCACGCGATTGCAATCTCGAAAAAGTATCGCCAGAGTTACCGCCTGGTGACGCTGGAGGGCGATCAGCTGAATCCGGGCGGTTCCATGACGGGCGGTACCTTCCGGAACAACTCGAATCTTCTGAGCCGCCGCCGTGAAATCGAAGAGTTGCGGCAGGCGCAGGAGAAGTTGGTAAGCCGGAACGAGGCCGAGGAGAAGGAGTTAAAAGAGCTCCGCGAGACACTTCGCATCGCGACGGAAGCGTTGCAGGCGCTCAGCGAGCGGGAGCATGAGGTATCACTCAGCTTAAACCGGGCAGAGCTCTCGAGACAGACACTCCGCGAAAAGAAAGAGGAACTCGAAGTGCAGCTCCGCGAGCTTGGCACCGAGCGGCGCGAAATCACAAGCAGTCTCGAGGCACTTGCCATGAACCGGGGCGGCCTGCAGGGCGATTTGCAGGGTCTTGAGGAGAAGCAGCGCGATGCGGAGGCAGAGATTCGGAAGTTGCAGGATCTCCTCGACGAAAAGCGGAAGGCCTACAGTGCCGTGCTCACGCAGCAGTCGGAGACCGCGGTCGCGGCGAGTCTCGCCGGCGAGCAGCAGCGGCATCTCCGCGAGAATCTGCGCCGTGTCGACGACGAGGTTGCGCGCTACGCTGCCGAAGTCGAAGCGCTCGAGCGGGAGAGCGAGGCCGCGAGACAGGCGGCGGTCGAGAAACAGCGAAGCGCCGCCGAAGAAGAGAAGGCACTGACCGGTCTCGAAGCCGCGCTTAAGACTTTGGAGGGCGAACTGGAAGCGCTTGAGACCGAAAAGAGCAATCACAGCGGCGAGCAGAAAAAACGCTTTGCGAAGCGGGATGAAATCACGGCGCGGCGCACCGAGCTCGAAAAAGACTTGTTCCGCGTGAATGCACAGCGGGACAAAGAGACCGAGCAGCGGGATGCGCAGTGCGCCTATATTCTCAGCGAGTACAACTTGACCGAAGAGGGCGCGAGACAGTACAGAGATCCGTCTTTCGGCGACATGCAGGAGACGCGCCGCACGATACGCGAGAAGAAAGATGCGATGCGCGCGCTCGGCAATGTCAATGTGAACGCAATCGAGGACTACAAGGAGGTCTCGGAGCGCCACAACTTCCTCAGCGCGCAGTGCGAGGATTTGCAGCGCGCCGAGGACGCGCTCCGGAAAGTCATTGAAGAGCTGGATATCGGTATGCGGAAGCGCTTTGCCGAGGGTTTTCGCAGCATTCAGCGCGCCTTTAATCAGGTGTTTCGCGAGCTCTTCGGCGGCGGCAAGGGAGAACTCAGGCTCGAAGAGGGCGTCGATTTACTCGAGGCCGGCATCGCGATTATCGCGGAGCCGCCGGGCAAGAAGTTGCAGAACATGATGCAACTGTCGGGCGGCGAGAAGGCGCTCACGGCGATTGCGCTGCTCTTTGCGATTCAGAACTTAAAGCCCTCGCCGTTTGCGCTCCTCGATGAGATTGAGGCGGCCCTCGACGACTCGAATGTGGATCGCTACGCGCAGTATTTAAAAAAGCTCGCAAAGAACACACAGTTTATCGTGATCACGCACCGGCGCGGCACCATGGTGGCGGCCGATCGCCTCTACGGGATCACGATGCAGGAGAAGGGCGTCTCTGCGCTGGTTTCGGTGAGTCTCATTGAAGACCAGCTGGACAAGTAGGAGGAACAATGGCAGAAGAGAAGAAGGGATTTTTCAGCCGTCTTGTGGCGGGACTCGAGAAGACTCGCAAGGCAGTGGTCTACGGCCTGGACGATTTGTTCAACGGCCCCGGTGAAGTGGACGATGACTTTTACGATGAGCTCGAAGAGATTCTGATTACCGGCGATGTGGGCGTCCGCGCGACGGAGGAGATTCTCGAAGAGCTGCGCGCCATGACAGAGGAAAGACATGTGCGGGCGCGGAGCGCCTGCCGGGATCTCCTGATCGAGAGCATCAAGTCGAGAATGGACCTCGGCGAAAATGCCTATGACTTTGAGAAGACCCCCTCTGTGCTACTCCTAATCGGCGTGAACGGGGTCGGCAAGACGACGACCGCCGGAAAGATGGCGTCGCAGGCGAAGGCAGACGGCAGACGCGTGTTGCTCGCCGGCGCGGATACCTTTCGCGCGGCAGCCATCGAGCAGCTGGAGGCGTGGTCACAGCGCGCCGGCGTCGAGATGGTCAAGGCGACGGCGGGCGCAGACCCGGCCGCGGTTGTCTTTGACGCCTGCCAGGCGTCGCGCGCGCGTCGCACGGATCTTCTGATTTGCGACACGGCGGGCCGACTCCACAACAAGAAGAATCTGATGGAGGAGCTACGGAAGATTGATCGCGTGGTGCAGCGCGAACTGCCGGAGTACCGGAGAGAGACTCTGCTGGTGCTCGACGGCACAACGGGCCAGAATGCCCTCGAGCAGGCGAAGGAATTCGGCGACATCTGCGATATATCGGGTGTCGTGCTGACCAAGCTCGACGGATCCGCGAAGGGCGGCGTCGCGATTGCGATTCAGGCGGAGTTAAAACTGCCGGTCAAGTACATCGGCGTCGGCGAGAAGATTGACGATCTCAGGAAGTTTGACGCAGGGCAGTATGTCGAGGCGCTGTTCGCCAGAGAGCCGGACAGAGAGAGAGTAGAGAGGAGGCATAAGCAGGATGGAACCGATGACATTGGAGGCTTTTGAAGAGGCAAGTGACAGAGTCCGCGAGGTGACCAAGGAGACCAAATTGATTTACTCTGACTTCTTTTCCAGACAGAGCGGCAACAAGGTCTACTTTAAGCCGGAGAATCTGCAGCAGACCGGCGCCTACAAGGTGCGCGGCGCTTACTATAAGATTTCGACGATGGATGAGAGCGCGCGGGGAAAAGGCTTGATTACTGCTTCAGCGGGAAACCACGCGCAGGGCGTCGCCTTTGCGGCAAAGCTCGCGGGCGTGAAGGCGACGGTCTGCATGCCGACGGTGACACCGCTCATGAAGATTAACCGCACCAAGGCGCTCGGCGCGGAGATTGTGCTCTCCGGTGATGTCTTTGACGACGCGTTAAAGCGCGCCTATGAGATTGCGGCCGAGACCGGCGCCACCTTTGTGCATCCGTTTGACGACCTGACGGTCGCAACCGGGCAGGGCAGCATCGCAATGGAAATCGTAAAAGAGCTGCCGACAGTCGACTACATTCTCGTGCCGATCGGCGGCGGCGGTCTTGCGAGCGGCGTCTCGACCCTCGCGAAACTGTTGAATCCGAACATCCATGTGATCGGCGTGGAACCGGAGAACGCGGCGTGCATGAAGGCTTCGCTCAAGGCGGGCGAGGTCGTGACACTGCCGAGCGCAAACACGATTGCGGACGGCACCGCGGTGAAGCGCCCCGGTGAGAAGATTTTCCCCTACATTCAAAAGAACCTGGACGGTATTATCACGATTCAGGACAATGAGCTGATTGTCTCCTTCCTCGACATGGTCGAGAACCACAAGATGATTGTCGAGAACTCGGGGCTTCTGACCGTCGCGGCGCTGAAGCACCTCGATGTCGAGAACAAGAAGATTGTGAGCATACTCTCGGGCGGCAACATGGATGTGATCACCATGGCGTCGCTGATTCAGCACGGCCTTATTCAGAGAGACCGCATCTTCACTGTCTCGGTGTTACTCCCGGATAAGCCCGGTCAGCTCGCGCGCGTCGCCGAGGTCATCGCCGAGGAGAGCGGCAATGTGATTAAGCTCGAGCACAACCAGTTTGTGAGCATCAACCGCAATGCGGCGGTGGAACTCCGCATCACGATGGAGGCCTTTGGCACCGAACACAAAGAAAAAATTTGTGAGCGCCTGAAGAAAGAGGGTTACCGCCCGAAACTTGTGCGCTCGAAGGGGACCTACGGTGAATGAGTCGGCAAAGAGCAATCTGCTCTATTTCGTAAAATGGACGCTTTACGCGATTGTCACCGGCCTGCTGGTCGGTTTTATTGGCATGCTGTTCCGGAAGGGCGTTGACTTCGGAACTGCAAACTGGAACGCACATCCGCAATTTCTGCTGCTCGCGCCGTTCTCGGCGATGCTGATTGTGGGGCTCGAGAAGCTCTTACACGAGGAGAAAAACGGCGGCACCAACACCGTCATCGACTCGATCACCGAGGGCAAGCACATCACGGTGCAGACTGCGCCGCTCATTTTTCTCTCGACGGTGCTCTCGCATCTGGTCGGCGCTTCGGTCGGACGAGAGGGCGCGGCGCTCATGATCGGCGGCAGCCTCGGCGAGGCGCTCTCGAAGGCGTTCCGCATGGATGAGAAGGATAAGCGCATCGCAATCATGTGCGGCATGTCCGCCTGCTTCGCCGCGATTTTCGGGACGCCGCTCGCGGCGGCCATCTTCCCGATGGAGATGATTTCCATCGGCATCATGTACTACGCGGCGCTGATTCCCTGCCTCTTCGCGGCGTTTATCGCGGCCCATGTCTCAGTGCGCTTCGGTGTCTACGGCGAGGCCTTTCCGGTCACCGAAGTGCCGGTGTTTAACCTGCGCGGTGCGGTCATGGTCATTTTCTTCGCAGTGCTTTGCGCCGTTCTCGCGATGGCCTTCAGTATCCTCCTGTACCGCGGGCACCGTTATACGGCGGAGCGCTTTCCGAACCCGTGGATGCGCGGCGTGGTCGGCGCGGTTGCGCTGCTCTGCCTGACGGCGCTGAACCAACAGTTCTTTACGCACGCGCTCGACTTTAACGGCGGCGGCTTTGCGCTGATTGAGAAGGCCTATCGGGGCGAGGCGGCCTGGTACAGCTTCCTCTTTAAGATGATATTTACCTGCGCCTGCCTCTTCGGCAGCTTTAAGGGCGGCGAGATTGTGCCGACTCTCACCATAGGTGCCTGCTTCGGCGCGGCCTTTGCCAGTTGGTTCGGCCTGCCGGTGCCGCTCTACACGGGTATAGGCGTCGCGGCCTTTTTTGCGGGCATGACGAACAGCCCCTTCACCTCGCTGCTCATGACCTTCGAGCTGTTCGGTTTTGCGGGCATGCCGTACTATGCCTTTGCGATTGCCGTCTGCTTCACGCTGTCGGGCTACTACGGCCTCTACACGAGCCAGAAGTTTCCCTACTCGAAGACGCAGGCGATGTTCATCAACCGCAAGGGGCCGAGAAAACTCTGGAATATTCCGGAGGGCACCGCGGAAACGGAAGAATAAAAAGAGCCGGGAGTGTCAAGGAAAAGTACTTGACAGCACTCCCGGCTTTTCTTATACTGGGACGCATGGGAAAAGAAAGAGCAGAAAAATTTGCGGATCGCGACCTTCTCTTTGACTTTTACGCAGAGCTCCTGACCGAGCACCAGCGACATATGTTTGAGGCGGTCGTCTTTCTCGACTGTTCTCTCAGCGAAGTCGCGAAGGAGGCGGGCATCAGCCGCCAGGGCGTCTCGGATCTCGTGCGCCGCACCGAAGAGCAGCTCTACGCGTATGAGGAGAAACTGCATCTTGCGGAAAAATTCCGCGAAGAGCAACGCATCCTTTCCGCGATTCTCGCCGAGTGTGCAGGCGGCAACAGAGAGACGGCGCTCCCGGCAATCCAGAAACTCACGGACGAGCTCTTGCAGCTCACAGCGCGCTAAGGAGGAAGCCTATGGCATTTGAGAGTTTAACCGAAAAGTTACAGCGCGTGTTCCGCGACCTCCGTGGCAAGGGAAAGCTCAGCGAGGCGGATACGAAGGCGGCACTCAAGGAAGTGCGCATGGCGCTTCTCGAGGCGGATGTGAACTTCAAGGTCGTCAAGCAGTTTGTGAAGAGCATCGAAGAGCGCGCGGTCGGCGCCGAAGTGCTTGAGTCCCTGACACCGGGGCAGCAGGTCGTCAAGATTGTCAACGAAGAGCTGATCAAGCTCATGGGTTCCGAGACGACGGAAATCAAGATGGCACAGGACAGGGACATCACCGTAATTCTGATGGCGGGTCTTCAGGGTGCCGGTAAGACGACGACAGCCGCCAAGCTCGCCGGAAAGTTAAAGGCGAAGGGACACAGACCGCTGCTCGCGGCCTGCGACGTGTACCGTCCGGCGGCCATCGAACAGCTGCGCGTAAACGGCGAAAAGGTCGGGGTCCCGGTCTTCTCGATGGGAAGCGGCGCGGATCCCGTGAACATTGCCCGCGCGGCCTTTGAGAAGGCACGGCAGGAGCACAACGATATCCTGATTGTCGATACCGCGGGTCGTCTGCAGATTGATGAGCAGATGATGGAGGAGCTCGGGCGCATCAAGGAAGCGCTTCGCGCGGACTGGACGCTGCTCACGGTCGATGCGATGACCGGTCAGGAAGCAGTCAATGTCGCGAAGACCTTCGAGGACAAGGTCGGCGTGGACGGCGTGATTGTGACCAAGCTCGACGGCGACACGCGCGGCGGTGCGGCGCTCTCGATCAAGGCGGTCACCGGCAAGCCGATTCTCTTTGTCGGTATGGGCGAGAAGCTCTCCGACCTCGAGCAGTTCTATCCGGACCGCATGGCATCCCGCATTCTCGGTATGGGCGATATTCTCTCGCTGATTGAGAAGGCGCAGGCGGAGGTCGACGAGGCCGAGGCGCGCCGCATGAGCGAAAAGCTCAAGAAGGCGGAGTTTGACTTCAACGATTTTCTAGACCAGATGAAGCAGGTCAAGAAGCTCGGCGGTATCGCGGGTATCATGGCGATGATGCCGACGGCCGGTGCGAACATGCCGGAGATCGACGAGAGTCACATGGGGCGCGTCGAGGCGATGATACTCTCGATGTCCAAGGAAGAGAGAGCCAACCCGTCGATTCTGAATCCGTCGCGGAAGAACCGCATTGCGCGGGGCGCGGGTGTGGATATCAACGAGGTGAACCGCATGGTCAAGCAGTTCGAGCAGATGCGGAAGATGATGAAACAGCTTCCGGGTATGATGAAGAATAAGAAACGCGGCGGGCTCGGCGGACTGTTCGGAAAGCTCGGTTTTTAAGTTCGGTATCACTGCAAATTTTGCATTGCAAATACAAATCAACGATTTTTAGGAGGAAACTACAATGGCAGTTAAGATGAGACTTCGCAGAATGGGACAGAAGAAGGCACCGTTTTACCGCATTATCATCGCGGACGAGAGAAGCCCGCGTGACGGTCGCTTCATCGCAGAGATCGGCCTCTACGATCCGACCAAGGAGCCGAGCGTGATCAAGTTCGAAGAGGAAGAGGCAAAGAAGTGGCTGAAGAACGGTGTGCAGCCGACACCGCGCGTCGCGAAGCTTCTGAAGCTCGCGGGCATCACGGAATAAGGCGATGAAAGAGTTGGTGGAAGTCATTGCAAAGGCGCTGGTTGACAGGCCGGAGGAAGTCCGTGTCACGGAGGAGGAGAGAGAGGACGCGATTGTACTGAAACTCTCGGTCGCCGAGGCGGACATGGGGCGTGTCATCGGCAAGGGCGGCAAGATTGCAAAATCGATTCGCGCTGTCCTGAGAGCGGCTTCCGCTCGCCGGTCAAAGCACATCCTGTTGGACATTGACTGAAACAAAGAAGTGAGGAACGCGCGTGACAGACAAGTTTAGAATCGGTGTCATCAGCTCTGTGCACGGCATACGCGGTGAGGCGAAGGTCTTTGTGACCTCCGACGAGCCCGAACGCTTTCGCAGGCTGAAACAAGTGCATGCGCAAAGCCCGGAGAGCGCGCTGCACCTGAAAGGTGCGAAGCGCACCGGGGAAAGAACGGACCGGGACGGAGTTCTCTTGGAACTCAGCTCGGTCCATTTTTTTAAGCGCATGGCCATCTGTAAATTTAAGGGAATCGATACGCCGGAGGAAATCCGGAAATACATCGGCATGGAGCTCTGGGTGCCGCGGGAAGAGGGCATACGCCTCCGCAAGGGCGAGTTCTATGTCGCGGATCTGATCGGACTCCCGGTAATCACCGACGCCGGCGAGACACTCGGCACAGTTAAGTCGATATGGCCGACCGGCGCCAACGAAATTGTGACAGTGCAGCGGAAAAACGGCGAGGAGTTACTGCTCCCCTATATCAAGGACTGTATTCTCGAGGTGAATCCGGAAGAGGGCTTTTTGAAGGTGCATCTTATGGAGGGGCTGCTCTGATGCGCTTTACCATACTGACACTGTTTCCGGACATGATACGGCAGGGGCTCTCGACCAGCATACTCGGCAGGGCGGAGGAGCGAGGCTTTATCTCGTTTGACATCCGGAACATTCGCGACTATACGACCGAGCGGCACGGCCATGTGGACGATGCGCCCTACGGCGGCGGTGCGGGGATGCTCATGCAGGCGGACCCGATTCTCCGCTGTTACCGCAGTGCGACGGCGGATTTGCCGAAGGCACCGCGGGTCATCTATGTGACGCCGCAGGGCAGGCAGTTCACGCAGGCGGATGCCAGGATGTTCGCGGCAGAGGACTCCCTTCTGATTCTCTGCGGACACTACGAGGGGGTCGATGAGCGCGCCCTCGAGCTTCTCGGCGCCGAGCCCTATTCAATCGGCGACTATGTGCTGACCGGCGGGGAACTCCCGGCCATGGTTATGGTCGATGCCATCAGCCGCATGGTGCCGGGCGTGCTCTCGAATCAAGAGAGCGGAGAGATTGAGTCCTTTGAGGGCAATCTCCTGGAATACCCGCAGTACACGCGCCCGGAGGTCTATGAGGGGCTCCGCGTGCCGCCCGTCCTTCTCTCGGGCGATCACAAAAAGGTCGCGCAGTGGAGACGGGAGCAGGCCCTGCTTCGAACCAGAGAGCGCCGCCCGGATCTGTTTGCCAAGGTAGAGCTTGACAAAGCGGACCGTAAATTTTTGCAGGCGCAGGCAGAGCGGAGTGCGGACGAAACCTAAAAAATCGCTTGTGAAATCAAGCGGTTTATGCTAGACTGGTAAAGCTGTTTATGAAGAGATGTTCCGCTGCGGCAGGAGGTTGCGCGCAAGAACGTCGAATGTTGCAGGAGGAAAAGAAAATGAGACAGAATCCGATTTTAGAGAAGATTGAAGCAGAGCAGATTCGCGTGCCGGGTCAGTTCGAGGTTGGCGACACCGTCCGTGTCCACAACAAGATCAAAGAGGGCAACCGCGAGAGAGTCCAGATGTTCGAGGGTGTCGTCATGAAGATCCAGAACGGCGGACTCAGAAAGACCTTCACGGTCCGCAAGATTTCGAACGGCATCGGTGTTGAGAAGACCTGGCCGTTCAGCTCGCCGTTCGTTGATCAGGTGGATGTGATCCGTCGCGGTAAGGTCAGAAGAGCAAAGCTCAACTACCTGAGAAAGCTCTCCGGCAAGGCGGCAAAGGTCAAAGAGGTCATCTAAAATTCATATAGAACACCAAGGGGGGAACTGTCATCTTTCACGAGAAAATGATGGTTCTTCCTTTTTGTTGCGAAAAATCGGTTTTAGCTTCATGGAATCGTAAGTATAGCGGTATGTTTCTCATGGTATACTAAAGTATGCAATACACGAAATGAACGGATCATTGAAAAGAACAACAGGCACACCCTGTTTTTGAATAGAACGGAGATTTCATGCGTCCTTCGTACGAAGTGGAAGATAGCTTATTGCGGCGTATATGCCGCCTCCTGGTGGAGATTGTCACCGTCATAGCCTTTGCGTGGTTTATTGTCTATTCCTTCGGGACCCAGGTTGTGAACAACGGCCAGAGTATGCGCCCGACTTTGGAGGACGGCGACCGCCTGCTCTTAGATCGCTTCGGGTTCAAACTGTTCGGGCCGAAGCGCTTTGACATTGTCCTCTTTAAGAGCGACAGCGGACAGACCAACATCAAGCGCATTGTCGCGTTGCCGGGCGAGAGTGTTGTCATTCGGGACGGCAAGCTCTATGTGAACGAGAAGCGTTTGGAGACCCCGGCTTACCTGCAGTTCGGAGAAGTCACGAGTCCCGGAAGAGTCGCCGAGAGTATTTCGCTCGGGCGGGATGAATACTTTGTGCTGAGTGATAATCTGGAGTCGGGCGAGGATTCCCGCTCCGAGAGCATAGGCAATGTCACGCGGAAAATGATACGCGGCAGAATATGGTTCCGAATGCAGCCCCTGCGAAGTTTAGGGTACATTCGCTGAGAAGAGGAAACGAGATGAATATACAGTGGTATCCGGGGCACATGACCAAGGCGCGCCGCGAGATGGAAACCGATGTGCGCATTGTCGATATGGTGATTGAGCTCCTGGACGCGAGAGCACCGTATTCGAGCGGCAATCCGGAGATCCGACGGCTCGGACAGGGCAAGGAGCGCGTGATTGTGCTGAACAAGGCGGATCTCGCCGATGCCGCGACAACAGCGGCCTGGCAGCGCGCCTTTCAGGCAGAGGGCGCGCATTGCGTCGCGATGGATGCGCGCGGCAGCGGCAACCGGAAGCTTTTGATGCGCACCATAGACGCAGCGGCGGAGGCAAAGCGGGAGCGGGACCGGAAGCGCGGCATTTTAAACCGCCCGGTCCGGGCGATGGTTGCCGGCATCCCGAATGTGGGCAAGTCGACGCTAATCAATATGCTGTCCGGCAGAAGTTCCGCAAAGACCGGCAATAAGCCCGGCGTGACGCGCGGCAACCAGTGGATCCGTTTTCATCAGTCGGTGGAGCTTCTCGACACGCCGGGCATTCTCTGGCCGAAGTTTGAGGATCCGGCCATCGGCGAGAAGATAGCCTTCCTCGGCTCGATCAACGAGATGATTGTGGATACGACAGAGCTCGCCGTGGTGTTACTCGGCTTCCTGCAGGCCAACGGCAAACTCGCGGGCGCAGCGGAGCGCTATGGGCTTACCGGCGCGGAGAGTCCGGCGGAGATGCTCTGCCGGATTGCGGAACGCCGCGGTTGTTTAGGGGCCGGCGGCGCGGCGGATACGGAAAAAGCGGCGGCAATCGTAATCAACGAATTCCGGAGCGGAGCGCTCGGGCGCATTTCTCTCGAGGCACCGGCAGAGGAGAAGACAGATGGCACTCAGAACGCTGAAGGGTGAAAAACTTGAGGCGGAGAAGGCGCGGCTTGCCGGACTCCGGCGCTACGAGGAGGCGTATCTCGCAAAAGGCTATGCGGCAATCTGCGGCATCGATGAGGCCGGCAGAGGACCGCTCGCGGGGCCTGTCGTCGCGGCAGCCGTGATTTTGCCGCCGGGCGCGGAAATTTTATTTCTGAACGACTCGAAGAAACTCTCGGAAGCGCGGCGCGAGGCGCTCTTTGATGAGATTTGCGCGAAAGCCGTGAGCTATGGCATCGGGAGCGCCTCTCCGGCGCGAATTGATGAGATCAACATATTGCAGGCGACCTATGAGGCAATGCGGGAGGCCATAGGCAAATTGTCGCCGCCGCCGGATTTTTGTCTGAACGATGCCGTGACCATTCCCGGCATTGCGATTCCGCAGCTGCCCATTGTGAAAGGCGACGCAAAGAGTCTCAGCATTGCGGCGGCCTCGGTGCTCGCCAAGGTCACAAGGGACCGCTTCTTAGTCAGTCTGGATGCCCTTTATCCGGCCTACGGCTTTGCGAAGAATAAGGGCTACGGGACAGCGGCACACATCGAAGCGCTGCGCGTACACGGCGCGACGCCGGTGCACCGGAAGACTTTTCTCACGCATTTTGAACTCGGCGGCGAGGAGGCATGAGGCGGCAAAGTACGCGCGCCGTCGGCGCGCGGTATGAGGAGAAGGCGGCAGAGTACCTCATTGCCGCGGGGATTGAGATTCTCGCCCGGAACTTTTACTGCCGGGGCGGCGAGATTGATCTAATCGGCAGCGACGGCAGGTATCTCATTTTCTTCGAGGTCAAGTATCGCAGCAGCAAAAAAGACGGCGTCCCGTTTTCCGCCATCGACAGCGGGAAGCGGCGGCGGCTCTTTCTCGCGGCGCGGCAGTATCTCTATCAGCGGCATTTACCCGAGAACACGCCGGTGCGCTTTGACGCCATCGGGATACTCGGCGAGGAGCTGACCTGGCTTCGGGATGCATTTCGGGAGACAAGACGATAGTTCGCAGTGGACGCCCGGCGTGCATGGGTGTACATTGGAGGCATAAGGAAAGGAGTGTATCGCATGGCAGACTATCAGCTTCCCCCCTGGCAGTTTGAGACAGGGCATCAGATGGAGGTAGCCGAAGTGGGCGAGCTCAGCTATCTCTATTTTCCGGCCTTTCGGGCCTATCCGAAACTACGTCACGGCTTTTCAACCCGGCAGGGCGGCGTGAGCGAAGGCTATCTCGGAACCATGAACTTTTCGTTTGACCGCGGCGACGACACAGAGCATGTGCGGGAAAATTACCGCCGCATGGCCGCGGCGATCGGCGTGAGTTACGACTCTCTGACCGTTGCAAAGCAGACGCACACGACCAATATCAGAGAGATTACGACAGCAGAGCGCGGCGCGGGCGTACGTTTTCCGCGTCCCTATGACAATGTCGATGGGATTATGACCAATGTGCCGGGCATCACGCTGGTGACCTACCACGCGGACTGTCTGCCGCTCTATCTCTACGACCCCGCGCACCAGGCGGTTGCCCTGCTGCACGCGGGCTGGCGCGGCACAGTGGATCGCATTGCGTTCTGCGGCCTCGAGAAAATGCAGGAGGCCTACGGAACCAGACCTTCGGATGTGATTGCGGGCATAGGTCCGGGTATCTCGGCGGCCTGCTATGAGACGAGCGAGGCCGTGCGGATTCAGTTTGCGGCTACCTTCCCCGAGCGGGACATCGAGAAGATTTTCACGGCACCGCACACCGGAGAGGACGGCGCGCGGCATTGGCAGCTGGATCTCGCGTTCGCAAACCGCCTGCTCCTCGAGCACGCGGGCGTACAGGAAATTTTTGACAGCGGCGTCTGCACCTACCGGAATGCAAAGCGTCTCTTTTCGCACCGCGCCCAGGGGCCGAAGCGCGGCTTAAACGCTGCCTTCATCGGCATAGCGGATGCCGCATCGCCGCGGCCGGGAGAAGCGCGATGAACGAGCGCCTCGGGCGTCAGCTTGCCTTTGCGCTGGAGCTCGACAAGGAGAAAAACATACTTCGGCAGACCCATTTGACGGGGCACGGGCGGCGCGAGAACGACGCCGAGCATGCCTGGCACATGGCGCTGATGGCCTATCTGCTCCGCGAGTACGCGAACGAACCGGTCGACATTGCGCGGGTCATGCTGATGTGTCTCCTGCACGATGTGGTCGAGATCGATGCCGGTGATACCTACGCCTACGACGAGGCGGCAAAAGAGAGCCAGGCCGCAAGAGAGGCGGCGGCCGCAGAGCGTATTTTCGGACTCTTGCCTGCGGATCAGGCGGCCGAGTTCCGGGCTCTCTTTGCGGAGTTTGACGCCGGAGAGAGCGCCGATGCCCGCTTTGCGCGCGCCATGGATAACCTCCAGCCTCTCCTTTTAAACGACAGCAATGACGGCGGCGACTGGAAAGAGCACGCGGTCACGGCCTCTCAGGTCTACGGCAGGCAGCGCCGCACCGAACTTGGTTCGATTGAGCTCTTTCGGCTTACGGATGAAATCCTGCAGCGCCATATCGCCGCAGGGCACATTCGAAGCGAGGCGGAAGAGGGCGGCAGCGCGTCCGGAAACGCGTAGCGAAAGGCGAAATGTCCGACGAAAAGAATACAGAGACAGAAAGCGGGAGCGGTCAAATTTGGAGTAGTGAGTCTTACCCTCAGATGCGCCAGAAATAATAAAAAATCCCGGGAGCACTTGTAAAATCAGAGTTATAAGACAAAAAGAGTTGATAGAAAACCCCGCAACGCTAGTAGAATCAAGCGTTGCGGGGTTTTCATCTTCTTTGAAACAAGATGAAGGGTGGACAAAAAGAGTTGGTAGAATGTGCTTCAAACCCTTGATACACAAGGCTTTTCTCTGCTTACATCTTCCTTGAAACACCAGAGCCGCTTTCTGCAAAGAAACTGTTAAAGGTAATGCCGACGGATGGAAGTATTGCAGAGATATACAAAAGACTCTCGCCACAGAAAAAAGGTGGAGAGTCCAGTCCCGATGTGGGGTGATGCAATCGTATGGAGCCAGCACCAACGCTTTTTGTTCGCTTAGCCTAGATTTCCGACTGCTCTTAACTCAAATGTTGAATATTAACTTATAAAGAGTTACAATACAAAAAAGAGTTAAGAATGTAGGTGATGAAATGGAATATCTCTATAAAGTTCTTGGAATCAAGGTTACCAATGAGGATGTAGAGTTTAGGCATTTGCCCAATTTTATAGCCACAAGGTATTGCTTACAGATGATGTCTATGGATGAACAGAAGATGATTTTTCTTTATCCTAAGACAGAGTTGGAGCAGATTGAAGTGCTGAAAAAGCATATTGCTCGGATACAGAAAAATGAGAACATGCCCGTTGTGCTGGTGCTAAAAGAACTTAGCTTTCGCCGAAAAGAATATTTGATTCGTGAGAAGATTCCATTTATTGTAGACGGAAAGCAAATTTATTTGCCCTTTATGGCAGTGTATTTGCAGGAACGGTGCAGCGCGGAAAAAATACCACGGGAAGAAATACTTCCATCGGCGCAGATGCTTCTACTGCATTTTATTTATGGAGGCACACAGGACCTATCTACAAGTCAAGCTGCGAAGGACTTGGAACTGACACCTACTTCGATATCAAGAGCATCGAGACAGCTTGAAGAAATGGGATTGCTGCACATCAGGAAAGTCGGTGTGCAGAGAATCCTGCAATCTGAGGATTCTCCGAAAACACTGTTCCAAAAAGCAGGCGATAAGTTACTGAACCCAATAAAACGAACGGTTTATATTCCGAAAGAATATGTGGGAACAGATTTGCCGGAAAGCGGATATTCGGCATTGGCAGAGTATTCCATGCTGAACGCACCGAATGTCAGATGTTATGCGGCAGAAAGAATCTCTCAATGGAAAGATGTTATGACCAATAGCTTGCAGAATTCGCAGGTGCAAGTGGCCGTAGAAATGTGGAGATACAATCCGCGAAAATTATCCACACGAGATACTGTAGACGAACTTTCGTTGGCATTGGCATTGCGAGAAGATAAAGATGAGCGTGTTGAAGAAGCAATAGAAGAAATGCTGAATGAACTGTGGAGAAAGATAGATGGTTACAGGGATTGATAGTTTTAAGGAATGGTTTAAGGGCAGTGAAGAGCAATATGCCATCATTGGAGGAACGGCATGTGACATTCTGATGACGGAAGAAGGACTGAATTTCCGAGCAACAAAGGACATTGACCTTGTTCTGATTATAGAAGCAGTTGATGCGAATTTCGGAAAGAAATTTTGGGAATATGTACAGCAGGCCGGATATGAACATTGCAATAAAAGTTCGGGTGTGCCGCAGTTTTATCGTTTTAGTCATCCAATCTCAAATCAGTATCCTGCGATGATTGAACTTTTTACACGAAAGCCGGATGCCATTCAGCTTCCGGAAGATGCAGTGCTAACACCGTTACCGATGGACGATGATATTTCAAGTCTGTCTGCTATTCTTTTAGACAATGATTACTACGAATTTTTGAAGCAGGGGAAAGTCGTTGTTGATGGAGTAACTGTCTTGGATGCGGCATATTTGATTCCATTTAAGGCAAAAGCATGGATGGATTTGACAGATCGTAAGGCCGCAGGAGATCACGTTGATGGCAAGAATATTAAGAAACATAAGAATGATGTTTTCCGTCTGACGGAGTTGATTAATCCCACCGCCAAGATAGCGTCTCCCCAAGGAGTTTATGCCGATATTCAAGAGTTTGTCCGGCGTATGAAAAATGAAAACGTGGATATTGAGCAACTGGGGCTGGTTGGCAGAACAAAGGAGAAGATTCTGGAAGAATTGAAGATAATGTATGAGACATTCTAAATAGATATTTGAACAGACAGAGGCATTGACCGGACGAATGGGGTGTGCTTCATACCATTGCAGGTTATCAAAACCGATATTACAAAAATGAGCGTTGACGCAATCGTTAATGTTGCCAACACTTCTCTTTTAGGCGGCGGGGATGTGGACGGCTGCATTCATCGTGCCGCCGGATTGAAACTGTTTGAACGGCGCTTCAACTCTTTATTGAGTCGTTCAACAGCATTCGAAGTACGGAAGAATCGTTGCATTCCT
>NZ_CALEYG010000016.1 GCF_937924975.1 uncultured Stomatobaculum sp. | reverse complement strand
CCACGAGTTCGTCATCGGCTCTTTTTTATTGTCCTAGTTCATCTTACAATCATCCCTGGAAAAAATATAAATTCCTATTGACACCCGTACATTCTTCCCGTATACTAACAAAGTCGCAAAGACATGTGGCGGAATAGCTCAGTTGGCTAGAGCACACGGTTCATACCCGTGGTGTCGAGAGTTCGAATCTCCCTTCCGCTACGACAGAGCCGCCTTTTGAGGCGGCTTTTTTGTTTTTATATCGCTGTGATACTTTTTCTCTTCTCTTTTGTGCGCCGCATGTTACAATAGAGGGTATCGCAACCGACATCTTTCTTGCATACAGGAGATCGATTTGAATCAGAACAAAGCGAATTATTCTCCCGCCCATATGCTCGCGCGAGACCATCTTCTCTCTGTCATTTTTCTCTATACCGTCTTCTATATCCTCTGGTTTCATTATCTGGAGACGACAGTCACCGGCAATTATCTGGTCATGCACACCCGCCTGGACGAGCTGATTCCCTTTATGCCGGTCTTCATTGTCCCCTATCTGCTCTGGTTCGTCTACATCTTTGCCGCACTGCTCTACTTCAGCCGGACGGATAAGGACGAGGCCGCGGATCTTTGTCTCTTTTTGTCGCTCGGCATGACCGTCGCGCTCTTCATCTGCACCGTCTTCCCGAACGGCACGGATCTCCGCGTCCCGGCGGATCCCGCAAACGGCTTCTTTGCGTCTCTGGTCTGGATGATTCAGTCCACCGACACGCCGACCAATGTGTTCCCGAGCATCCATGTCTTTAACGCGCTCGCGGTCCATGTCGCGGTCATGCGGAGCAAATCGCTCGCGCACCGCCCGCTTGTGCGGCGCGCCTCTCTGGTTCTGATGATTTTGATTTGTCTCTCGACCGTCTTCTTAAAGCAGCACTCGGTTCTCGATGTGTTCGGTGCCCTGCTGCTCGGTTACTTTGTGAATGCAATCGTCTACGGGGGCTATGAAGTCCCCGCCCTGATTCCGGCCGGTGCCGATGCCCTGTTCCGGCGCAAAAAAAATCCGGCAAAAGCCTATCGGCAGGTTCGAAAGAAATAAGAACAGACAGAAAGCCCGGAAGCGCGTGAGGCGCTTCCGGGCTTTCTGTCTCAATTAAAGCCGTAGAACTTCTGTGCGATTTTATAGCCCGCAATGCTGATTTTTCTGCCACCTCTGCCCGGCAGATTCATGCTCTGTCCGAGGAAGCCGAAGCGAATGCGGAAGTAGAGCCGCGGATTCTGCTGCTTTAAGTAGCGCCAGATTTCCTTCTTCTTCTCGAGGTTCTCGGGCAGCTCCGACTTGATTGCGAGAATCGAGCATATCGTCATCATGATCTCGAGATAAAGTATCATATAACGCCTCAGCTTCTTTTGCGGAATCTTGTAGGGGTCGTAACTCTCGACCATGATCCTCGTCACACGAAGTTGCTGGTCGATGCGCCCTATCATGACCTGCTCGTTGACCGACTGATCCTCTCTGCCGATATAATAGCGGTAAAAATTCACATCGAGGTAATAGAGGGTCTTCACATGGGGCAGCGGCTGGTAGACAAAGATATTGTCCACATAGAAGGTGTGCGCCGGGAGCTCCAGGCCGCAACTCTTTAAGAGCGCCGTGCGATAGATGACCGAGTGCATGAGGATATACTGTCCCGGCAGGAAGTGTCCGATTTCATCCCAGCCGATCAGCTTCTCCGTCGGCAATACCTTCCGGTAGTTCATGACGCGCTTATGCGCGGCCCCCTCCTTCTCATAGACAAAGTTGCTGATCAGGAGATCCAGCTGTGTGTTCTTTGCCGTAAAGTCGCGGAGGGTAGACAGAATCTTGTCATAGCTCTCGGGATCGACCCAGTCATCGGAATCGACCACCTTGAAAAAGACGCCGCTCGCGTTTTTAAGACCGGTCATGACCGCAGCGCCGTGGCCGCCGTTCACCTGGTGAAGGGCCCGGCAGATGGTCGGATACTCCCGCTCATAGCGGTCCGCAATCTCGCCGGTATTGTCCTTTTGCGAACCGTCGTCGACAATTAAAATTTCGACCTCTTCGCCACCGTGCAAGAGAGAACGGATACAGCGGTCCATATATGCGGCGCTGTTGTAACAGGGAACCGCAATACTCAATAGCTTCATGCTTTCCTCCTTTGATTTGGATTGCAACGAACGCATTGTTTCATTTTACCCGCTTTCCGCCTATTTTACCAGCCTAGAGAAACAGCGCGAGGAGGTTGATTGAGAGATGCGCTACGACGGAGGCACGGATCCCGCCGTGCACTTTCAGCCGGGAAAAGGCAAGTCCCAGCGGAAAGGCAAGCAAACCCTGGGTGAGGTTCCCGTGGTAGAGCGCGAACAGGAACGCACTGCCACAGGCAAGCTGCCAAGGTCGCCGCAAAAAGGCGGCAAGTCCCCGCTCCGAAATACCGCGAAACAAAAGTTCTTCGGCGACCGCACCGCAGAGCGCATAGACCGTCAGCGTAGCCCGCTCCGCTCTCCCGCCGAGGCTTCGGAGCGCACCCGCACCGCTCCGGTACAGCCGGTCCGACATCGCAAAGCCGCTTCTGTCGAGCAGCAGCATGAGAAGCAGATAGAGGCAGAGCGTTCCCACAAAAAAGCGCCACGGAAAAGGCCGCTCTTCCCGTACGCCGCTTCCGTCCCCCTGCCGGTACCAGGCGAACGCCGCGAAGAGAAGGCAAACCTGGTAGGCCGCATTAAAGCGGAGCGCTGTCTCGCCGAATGGGAGCAGCTTTAGGATAAGCGAGGCCGCAAGATTCGCGGCGAGCGGCAGAAAAAAGACCGCGAGTAAATCCGCGATGCTGCGCCGTTTCCTTTCCCAAAACCCTGCGCTCATTCCGCCGTTCCTCTCTTATCCCGGGCGGCTAGATCCTCCAGAATGCGCCTTGTCACCTCCCGGTTTCCGCCGCTCGCCTGCATTTTGCGCTTCATTGCAAGCCGCGCTTCCCGGGCTTCGGGGTCCCTAAGCAGTTCCTTTGCCGTTCGCCAAAGCCGCGCGGCTGTGAGTTCCCGCGGCGCTATCACGCGCCCCAGCTTTCGTCGCTGCAACTCCCGCCCGACCAGCGGCTGGTCGAGGCCGAAGGGAAGCACAATCATCGGGACGCCGTAGAAAAGCGCCTCGTTCACGCTGTTCATCCCGCCGTGTGTCACAAAGAGGGCCGCGCGGCGCAGCAGTGTGAGCTGCGGCACTTTCGCAAAGACACGCACATTGGACGGCAAGTCCCCGAGCGCGCGCACAAGCTTTTCGCTGCCGACCGAACAAACCACTTCGACCCGCTTGCCCGCGAAGGCCGCAATCAGCTTCTTCCAGAAGCGCTTGTCCGCATGCATCAGGGTCCCGAAGGAAATATATACGATTGGATTTCCGCTCTCCCCGAAGGAAAAGGGCTCTTCCGCTCTCTCCTCGATCGCAGGTCCCACAAAGTGATAGTTTGTCTCCGGAAAGCACGCTTCCTCCGGCTGAAAGTCCCGCAGTGTGTAAATAAAATTGTGCGGCGGCGCTTCCCGCACCAAGACTTCCGCGAGATTCTCCTCCCGCAGCAAAAACTTCGGGAGAAAGAGGCGGCTCAGTGCCGTGCAAAGCCGCTCCGAGCGGAATAGGGCTGTCAGGTAAGGGCCGCCGGTTCGCCCGAGCACGCGGAGTAAATGCCGGTTCAGCGCAAACGTGGAAATCAGACGATAACAGGGAATGCCGAGCTCCGCCGCGAGCGCCTTCCCCGGAAAGAAGAGGAGTTCATAGATCAGGCAGTCATAGTCCGCGCCGATACGCTTCAGCGTGCGGTAGGCCGCTCCCCAGTTCCGAATTTCATTCAGCGCCGGGACAGGACTCTGCGGCGGTTCGTCGTAGGGCACAAAGCGCGCACCGCTCGCCTCCACCCGCTCCCGAAACGATTCCGCCTGGATATAGTCCACCTCGTGTCCCGCCGCGACGAGGCAGCGCACCAGACCGAGCGAGGGATTCGTGTGCCCCGCATACGGCAAATTTACCATCAGAATGTGTCTCTTGTGCTCTTCCATCCGCTCACGCCCTCCCCCGCGGTTGCTTTTTTGTTCCTCTGAACTTATAATTTTATCATGATTTTTCACGCATATCAGCTGAATTAGGAGGTCTCTCATGTCTAAAAAGCGTCTGGTGCTCTCTCTCGGCCACAAGGATCTCGGCACCAATCTGCCGGAGCAAAAAGCGGCTGTCGCTAAAACCGCGCCGATTATCGCAGATTTTGTCGAGGAGGGCTGGCAGGTCGCCGTGACCCACTCCAACGCGCCGCAGGTCGGCATGATTCACGGCGCACTCTCCGAGTTTGCGGCGCACCACGAGGGCTACACGCCTTCGCCGCTCTCGGTCTGCTCCGCGATGAGCCAGGGCTACATCGGCTACGACCTGCAGAACGGACTTCGCTCGGAACTTCTGTCCCGCGGCATCTATAAGTGCGTCTCGACCATCATGACCGAGGTCACGGTGGATCCCTATGACGAGGCCTTTTATCAGCCCCTGAAGACCATAGGCCGCTTCATGTCAAAGGAGGAGGCCGAGGAAGAGGACGCGAAGGGCAACCACACGGTTGAAATCCCGGGCAAGGGTTACCAGCGCATTGTCCCCGCACCGAACCCGGTTGCGATTGTTGAGATTGATGCGATCAAGGCGCTCCTCGACGCCGACCAGGTGGTCATCTGCTGCGGCGGCGGCGGCGTGCCGGTGCTCGAGCAGGGCACGGCGCTCCGCGGCGCAAGCGCCGTAATCGAAAAGGATCTGACTTCCGGCCTCCTCGCGCGGGAGGTGGATGCGGATGTGCTCCTCATTCTGACCGCGGTCGACAATGTGACCCTGAACTTCGGCACCCCGGCCGAGGAAGCCATCTCCGAGATGAGCATTGACGACGCCAAGGCCTATATGGAGGCCGGTCAGTTTGAGTTTAAGAGCATGCTCCCGAAGGTCAAAGCCGCGGTCGACTTCGTGAGCGCGGGCAAGAACCGCGCCGCGATTATCACGAGCCTAGCAAAGGCGGGTCAGGCGCTCCGCGGTAAGGCGGGCACGCGCATTTCCTGAGTTCCGCCTGCTCTTCGAATCACGCTGTCAACGCAAACGAGCCGCAGAGAAACCATTCTCTGCGGCTCGTTTTTTCGTTTCGTAGACTACACGCATAAAAACATTGATGCGCCATTTACCTTGTTTCAAAGACGATAAAGCCCCGCAGCGCCAGATTCTGTCAGCGCTGCGGGGGCTTCTGCCACCTTTTTTCCTATCACTCTATGACTCGCAATTACCACCGGAACGGGAACAGGCTGCTGTCCTCATCACTGTTATCGCCGCTGTTATTGTCGCTGCGGTTCCCGCTGTCTCCGCGGCTGTTCCGGCGCTCGCTGCCGCGGTCCTGACTGTCCTTGTTGTCCTGTCCGTCTTTGCTCTCGCTCTCTGCGGTCGCATTCTTCATGCTGTCCTGTCCCTTGAGAGTAAGCTGAATTTCCTTCTCCTCATAGCCCTTGTTCGACGGACGCTTGACCGTCAAAGTCACGGTTTCGCCCTTTTTGTAGCGCGTGAGCTTCTCTTTCAAATCCTCAATCGAGGAGACACTCTGTCCCTCAAACTTCGTGATGATATCGTTCTCCTGCAGCTCAGACTCCGCCGCCGCGCCGCCGTCAATAATCTTGTAGACAAAGATGCCGACCGGCATGTTGAACTTCTGCGCTGCCTCATTGTCCACGTTCTGCCCGCGGAACCCGATGTAGCCGCGGTCTGCCTCTGCGACCGTGCCTCTCGTCTTCTGCGAGGAGAGCTGGTTGATGAGCTCCGTCACACTCGAAATCGGAATCGCATAGCCCATGCCCTCGACCTTCGTGTCGACACTCTTCGACTCGTTGATACCGATTACCTGCCCCTGCATATTGAGGAGTGCGCCGCCCGAGTTACCGGGGTTAATCGCCGCGTCGGTCTGCAGGAGGTTTTCGACCTTGGTCTCCTGTCCGGTTGAACCGTCCTGTGCCGTAATTGTGCGATCCTTTGCACTCAGATAGCCGACGGTCACGGACTGTCCGTAGCCGAGCGCATTGCCGATTGCAATCACACCCTGACCGACTTTTAATTCATTCGAATCGCCGATTTCCGCAATCGCAATCTTCGACTTGGTTTCATCGGCAACATCCGACTTTTTGACCGCAATCACCGCGACATCGGCGCCGGAATCGGTGCCCTTCAGCTCCGCGTCTACACTCTTACCGTCGATAAACTGCACCTTCATGCTGGTCGTATTCTCAATCACGTGGTTATTTGTGACAATCAGATACTCCTCTTCGTTCTCACCGATGATAATACCGGAGCCGGCGCCCGAAGTCTCATAGGAAGCGGTGCGGCCAAAGAAGTCGCTGACCTGCTGCTCGCCCTTCACATCGATGGCGACGACCGAGGGCATGGCCTTGTCGACAATCGCCGAGACATCGAGTGTAGTACCCTCGCTGCTGCCGGCTGTGCTTCCCGCGGCTGCCTCCTTGGTTGCCGTCTTCGTCAGGTTCGGCATGACCTCTGCCGCTGCGCTGCTCTCTGCGGATGCAACGCTGCTTTTCGGTGCGACCGCGCGGCTCACCGTACCCATCGTGACGCCTGCCACGGCACCGAAGACCAGCGCGCAGGCCGCTGCGGTGCCGAGCTTCTTTGCGAGACCGCTTCCTTTCTTCGGCTCTTCGGGCGTTCCCGTGCCGTTTCCTGCGCTCTCACCGTAGCTCCGGTCCGAGACTGTGTTGTAGGGCTCCTCTGCCTTCTGTGCGCTGCTGTCATAGGGGAAATTATTGAAATTGCTGTATTGATTGTCCGAGTCGTACATGTTGCATACCTCTCTTTCGATTGCTTTCTTTCGTGGTTCTATGTTGCCTAGTATAAAAAGAAGCTGTGAACGAAATGTGTTGAGAGACAGAGCAAAGTGTGAACAATTCGCCTGCCAGATCCGACGCGCCCGACAAAAAAGAACTGTCCTCCCGGTCTTAAGCTTCGCCGGAAGGACAGTTCTTCTTTTGTTTTCTCGTATTACTCTTCATTCAGGGCGGGACCGTTGGTCTCCGACGGCGCCGCTGCCGCCTCGCGTGTTGTGACCTGCGCACTGGTCTCGGCCGCCGCAGTGGTCTCGCGCGCCGCGGAACTCTCACCGGCCGCGCGGCTGCTCTCTCTGACCGCACCGCTCTCCGCTGCCGAACTGCTCTCGCGCGCAGCGCTGCTGCTCTTTGCACCGGGCCCCGTGATTACATTGCCGCGGGAATCCGTCGCCTCAGCGCTCGTCTCATGTGTGCTGCCGGACTCGCTCTCCTCCCGCGTGCTCTTCGAAGAAGCGCTGCCGCCGCCCTCCGTTTCGCTGCGGCTCCGTCTGGTCGTCTCCTCCTCGGTGTTGCTGTTTCGCTTTCTCGCCGCGCTCGTCTCCTCGCCCTCGTTGTACTCGCGCATCTTTGCCTTGTACTTTCGCTCCTCCGAGCGGCCGCGGTAGCGCGCGATGTCGGAGGCGATGTGGTTGTCGATCTCCTGCACCTGATTGGAAACCGTATACTCTTCGCCGCCGAAGAGGAAGGTATGCAGATCCTTGACATTCTTCTCGAGCGTGTTCGGAATGACACAGGCACCCTTGAAGCCCATGTTGATCTCACGGCGATCCATCGGGAAGCCGATGGTCTCCACAATGCTGTACTTCTTGACATTGGTCGCGAGGCTCATGCCGTCGTCCCAGGTGAGACTCGTCGCTACCATCGAGAGCAGGTTGCCCGCGAGATTCGAGAGCGTCGCCGGATCCGCCTGCTTTGCCTTCTGCACGCAGAGCTCCAGAACGCGGCGCTGCCGCTCGGTTCTCGTGTAGTCGTTGTCCATGTAGCGGAGGCGCGCATAGGCAACTGCCTGAATGCCGTCCAAATGGTTCATGCCCGCGTGTGTCAGCTGCACCGAACCGATTTGGGTGCCCTTGACGGTCTCCGTGATATAGGAATTGATGTACTTGAACTCCGGCTGGGTCAAATCGATGTCCACACCGCCGAGGATGTTGATGCCGGTCGCGACCGCCTTCCAGTTAAAGGTCACATAGTCGGTGATGTTGAGGTCTAGGTTCTGGTTCAGCGCCTTGACCGCAAGCTCCGGTCCGCCGACCGCATAGGCCTGGTTAATCTTATTGTAATTGCCGTTCGCGAGACTCAGATAAGAGTCGCGGAACACGCTCGCAATGCGGATTTCGCCGTTCTCGCGGTTGATGCTCACAATCATGATGACATCCGCATTGTTGCCGCGCCCCACCGAGGAGTCGCGCGAGTCGACGCCGAAGGCCGCGATGTTCCAGTAACCCTTCATCTTTGCAATGTCATCGGTCGTGAGCTCTGTGTTCTCGACATTCTTCACCTCAAAGACAGGGCGCTGTATCTTGGAATACTGCTTCAGAAGATAGGCATAGGCGAAAATGGCGAGCAGAACGAAGACTTCGAGAACTGCCATGATGATAAATCTGCGCCGCTTGATTGCCTTCGCGCTCTTCGGTGTTTTCTCTGCAACTGCCGCCTCTGCTTTCTTCCGGCTTCTGCCTCTCTGCGGCTCCTGCATCTCATTTTCCATACAATCTCCTGTTTTCCTCAATAAGCGTTTTTGTTGATAAATCCGCGGACAAAGGTGAGCAAAATAATCTTAAAATCAAAGCCCAATGTCCAGTTCTCGATGTAGTAGAGGTCGTACTCGATTCTCTTCTCTATCGAGGTGTCCCCGCGAAGTCCGTTGATCTGCGCCCAGCCGGTGAGACCGGGTCTCACCTGGTGCTTGATCATATAGTGCGGAATTTCTTCCTTGAACTTCTCGACGAAGTAGGGTCTCTCCGGTCTCGGTCCGACCAGACTCATATCGCCGCGCACAATGTTGAAAAATTGCGGCGTCTCATCGAGACTGGTCTTCCGGAGGATGCTCCCGATCCAGGTAACCCGCGGATCTTTTTTGACTGTCCAGCCTTTTTTCTCCTCCGAATCGACCTGCTGGCGCATCGAGCGGAACTTGTACATCCGGAATTTCTTCTGGTGTAAGCCCACCCGCTCCTGTTTGAAGATAATCGGGCCGGGGCTCGAAATCTTCACGAGAATCGCGGCGAGCAGCATAATCGGCGAGAAAATAATCAGCCCGACAATGCCGCCGATAATATCCACGAGGCGCTTCGCCGCCGCATTGTAAAACTCGGTCAGCGGCACATGGCGAATATTAATGACCGGCATGCCGGCCACATCTTCCATGTAGGGAATGGTCGGAATCACACCGTAGTAATCCGGAATAAACTTCGTGTGCACGCCGGATTTCTCGCAGATAGACACGATATTCTTTAATTTTTCATACTGTGAGAGCGGCAGCGTAATCGCAATCTCATCCAGCGCATTTCGCTCAAGCAAGGGCTGCAACTCATTGACGCCGCCGATAATCCGTATGCCGTGATAGCTGAACCCGGGCTCATGGGTGTCGTCGAGAATGCCGTTGATCTGATAGCCCCACTCGGCATTGGTTAAAATGCGGTCAATGTAACCCTTCGCCGCTTCGCCGTAGCCGACCAGGAGGATATTCTTCTGGTTAAAGCCGAGCCGTCGCATGCGCCGCAAAAAGCCGCGAATCACATTCCGCTCAATCGTCATCCAGACCACGCAGGTCAGATAGAAAACCAGCACCAGCCGACGCGAAAAGTGATACAGAATCGCATTCTTGGATCCGAGATACAACACCAACGTAAAGAGCAGCACGCCGATTGTATTGACTTTCAGGATCCCCGCAAACTCCGCGCGTCGTCCCTTGGTGCGCTTCGGCGCATAGAGCCCGAAGAGCGCATTCAGCAGGAGGTACAGCGGCACAATGAAAAACAGCGCCTGCATGTAAATCGCAAAGCTGAGGCGCCCGACTTTCTCGTGGTAGAGACCGAACAGAATGTACCAGGCGAGAAAATAAGAGCCGCTGATCACCGCTGCATCAATCAGAATATGCAGTCGATTGAACTGCCTTTGGAAGTCTTTTACCATACGGAAATTATACTGGATTGGAGGCCGATTTTCCAGCTTCCTTTTTCGCAGCCCGCGAGACATAGTGTCTCACATAGGCGGCGGTGCCGAGAACCAGTTCCCACTCGATTGCGAGGATGCGGGAAGCCGGAATCTTTGAGAAATCTGTTTTATCGCGCGCCGGGAGCGCCGTGAGGCCCTCAATGAGGCCGCGCAGATAATCGGAAAGCAGCCCCTTCTTTGCAAAGAAAGCCGCCTTTACGGCAATGCCGCCGATCAGGAAGGGCAGATTCCAGATGAGCTGCCAGAGCGGCTGGTTTTTCGCCATCGTGAAAATGTGATTTCTCGCCGAGAGCCGCACTTTGAACGCATTGTACTTTGAGCCGCTGGTCGCGGAGCCGAAGTGGTAGACCTTGGCCGCCGGGCAGTAGAGATTCCGGTAGCCCGCGAGTTTGGCCCGCCACCCGAGGTCTATATCTTCCAGATAGGCAAAGTAGCTCTCGTCGAGCCCGCCGAACTCCCGGTACAAGTCCGTCCGGTAAATCGCCGCGCCGCCGCAGGCGGAGAAGACCTCTGCCTCTTTCTCATAGGCCGCACAGGGCTCCATGGTGCCGCGTTGAAAAGCCCAGCCGGGCAGCGAAAGCAGGTCGCCCGCATCGTCAATCTCCGCGTGGTTCTGCGTGCGTATCATCATCGCACTGACCGAGAAGATGCGCTCGTGCCGCGAAATGCTCTCCGTGAGCGCGCGCACAAAGTTCGGAAAGACCTCGGTGTCGTTGTTTAAGAGCAGCACATAGGGCGTCTTGACCTCCCGGACCGCGCGGTTCACGCCGCCCGCAAAGCCCAGATTTTCTTCGCTGAATAGGGTCGGAATGCCCTCTTTCCTGAGCCATTCCGCGCTCCCGTCCGAGGAGCCGTTTTCCATGACGAGGAGCGAAAAATTTTGCTCCGTCTGACGCTTCAGCGCCGCAATGCACTGCGGCAGATATTTCATGCCGTTGTAGTTCGGAATGACCACCGTGACGCGCGCATCCTCGCGCTCCCATTGTTCCGCTCTCACGCCTCTTCCTCCAGTTCGCGCAAATATTTTTCGATACCCGGCATGTGATAGGGTTCGCCGATTTTCTCCTTGTCGAGATCCCGGAGCGCAAAATTCGACTTCCGAAGTGTCAGGTTCGGGTTGTAATAGGGATCTCCTTTTTCGAGAATTGTCGGCCAGCGCTTCATGAAGCGCGCCACTTCGCGGTTAAAGCGCTCCACCTTTTCCGGCGTGTCCTCGAGACCGCGCGACTTCGACTCGTAGTGGTGCAGCAGCGCGTAGGGATTATAGACCACCAGCTTTCCGGCCGCCCGCACTTTGAGGCAGTAGTCAATGTCGTTAAACGCGACCGCAAGTTCCTCCGTGAAGCCGCCGACCGAGAGAAAGAGTTCCTTCTTTGTCAGCAGGCAGGCCGCCGTCACCGCCGAGTAGTCCTGGGCGGTCAGCGCGCGGTGGAAGTAGCTGTTCTGCACTTCGTGGAGACCGATGAAGGTGTGCCCTGCAATGCCGCCGAAGCCGATGACCACGCCCGCGTGCTGTATCGTATCGTCCTCGTAGAGGAGGCGGCAGCCGACCGCGCCGACATCTTCCCGCTGTCCGTAGCCGAGAAGCTCCCGCACCGTGTCCGGGTTGATGAGTTCCACGTCGTTGTTCATAAAGAGCAGATATTCGCCCTTCGCATAGCGGACGCCGAAGTTATTGATTGCCGAAAAATTGAAGCCACCTTCGTAGTAAACAACCTTGACCTCAGGCAACTCCTTCTGAATCGCCTCATAATAGGCAAAGGTCTCGGGATCGGTCGAATTGTTCTCGACGACAATGAACTCCAGATTCTTGTAAGTTCCCTTCTCGAGGAGAGAGCGCATTGCCTTGTCCAGATCCTCGCGATGGTCCTTATTCGGGATGACCACCGAGACGAGCGGTTCCTCCGTCAAATCAAAAATCGTGTGGTAGATGCCGTAGTCCACCCCCTTTTTAACCTCTCTGATCTTTAGCTCCGGGTAGACGCGCTCGTAATGCGCGCGAATCGCCCTTGCGCCCGCCTCGAAGGCGTAGAGCTTGCTCTCCGGGTTCGAGGCCGTCGAGTTCATGTGACAGCGCCAGTGATAGAGCACCTTCGGGACATGGACAATGTGCCGCGCTTTCTCGGTCACGCGGAAGATAAAGTCATAGTCCTGGGCGCCGTCATAGGCCGCGTCAAACTGCCCGACCGTGTCGAGAAGACTTTTCCGCACCGCAAAGAGATGGCAGATATAGTTGACGGAGCCGAGCAGATCCGGGTTAAAGTCCGGCTTAAAATGCGGGTCAAAGAGGGAGCCGCCGTCCATGTCGAGCTTATCCTCGTCGGAATAGAGGCAGTCGGTTTCCGGCTCCTTCACAACGACCTCGGCAAAGGAGAAGAGCGCTTCGGGCGGCAGAATATCGTCGTGGTCGCAGAGCACCACAAAATCGCCTGTCGCAAGGGCGAGCGCCGCGTTCGTATTTCCCGCGATGCCGCGGTTCTCGCCGAGCACCGTATAACGGATTCTCGGATCGCGCGCCGCATACTCCCGGAGAACAGCTTCCGTGTCCTTCCCGGGGCGGCTGCCGTCCGCAAGGCAGATTTCAAACTTCGTATAGGTCTGCGCGAGCAGGGAGTCGAGGAGCGCCTTCAAATAAACTGTCGGCGTCTCAAAAAGCGGAATCACAATCGAAAAGAGAGGCGACGTACTGTCAAAGACCGTTTCCCGCTGCCGCTGTAGCTCTGCCTCCGTGGGGCGGGTCTTCTCGTACCACTCGGCGTACTCGTAGTCCGAGTCTATGCCCTGCAATTTGTTCTTGGACTTCAAAAAGAGCTTTTTCAGGCCGTGCTTCTTGAAATAGTCAAAGGCCACGCGCACGGTCTCCATATTGCAGAGATCCTTGATTTTCTCCATGCGCTTATGTGCAACCGAAGAGCGCTTCGCAATCAGCTCTTCGTTGTATTTGATGCGCGCCTTATGCCCCTCAACAGAGATGACCAGATAGTAATTCTTGCCTCTCTCGTAGGGAAAGCGGATGTCAAAGCCGTACTCTTTTTCCGAAGTCGCGTGATAGTAAATCTGGCTCACATCGTCCCGGCGTGTCCGCACCAGCTTAAACGGCAGAGGGCGGTGTGCCTCATCTTCGACCGAAAATGTCGCTTCGCTCCCCGGATTCCGCCCGATGGCCCAGCCGTTTAGGGTGATGTAGTTTTCCCGAATGCGCACCACGTCGACTCTGTACTTCATCGCGTCTCCTCCGCGTCTTCGCTGTCAAAATTAAGTCGCTCTGCCTCGACCACCAGCGGGCGCTTCATGACGCGCTGATTGATGGTCAGCACATATTCACCGACCATGCCGATGAAGAAAATCTGCACCGCGCCGAGAAAGAGCATGCCGATTAAGAGCGGCGCTAACCCCGCCTGGAAGCGGTCCCAGTAGAGGAGCTTCAGCACGAGGTAGATGAGCGCGATCACAACGCTCACCACCAGGGTGATGCCGCCGAGGAAGGTCGCGAGCCGCAGGCCGAACTTCGTATAGGAGGTCACCGAGAGCATGGCTGCGTCATAGAGCTTATAAAGATTGTTGCTCGTCTTGCCCGCGCGGCGCTTCGGCTGGTCGTAGGGAATTTCCTTCCGGCGATAGCCGAGTTCCGCGACAATGCCGCGGAGAAAAGGCGTCGGGTCATCGAGATCCCGGAGTACCTGAATAAAACTCTTATCGTAGAGGCCGAAGCCCGTGAAGTGCTCAATCTGATCCACCTCGGAGAGCTTCCGGATCCACTTATAATAGAGCGAGCGAAGGTGATACATGAGCGGATTCTCTGCGCTGTGGGTCTTGATCCCGATTGCGATTTTGTAGCCCTCTTCCCAGGCCGCGACATATTTCACAATCATCTCGGGCGGGTCCTGGAAATCCGCTGCCATCAGCACCGTCGCATCGCCGGTAGACTGGAGCATCCCGTAGTAGGGCGAGTTGAACTGCCCGAAGTTTTTGGCGTTAAAAATTGCCTTGATTTTATGATTCTCCGCACAAAGTGCGCGGAGATATTCTCTGGTTCTGTCCTGCGAATCGTTGTCAATGAAGATGAGTTCGTAATCATAGGCTGCGAGCTCATGCCGAAAGAGGCCCACCAGCGTTTCCGCCATCGGCCCGACATTTTCCTCTTCGTTATAGCAGGGAATCACAACGCTGATTTTTTTCATGCCTGCTTTTCCTCTCCTCCCGGCGAAAGGCGCACCATCACCTTGATTAAATCCTGCGGTTTGCGCCGCATGAGTTCGAGCCCTTCCGCAAGTGCCGGAAAACCCGTGAGCTTATGCGTGACCATGCGCCCGGGCTCTATTCTGCCGGCCTTCACGAGGCGCAGAAGCCGCTCCATCCGCGCTCTTCCGCCCTTGCAGAGTTCGAGGTGAACGGTCTTTCCCGCCATTCCTCTGCCGCCGGAAAACTTCGGAATCCCGATATCGCCGTCGCCGGGATAATGCTTTAAGTTCACGACGCGGCCGATGCCGTAGCGCACCATGTCGACAGCCTCCCGAAAGGTATCGTCGTTGCCGCCGCAGACAAAGACCGCATCCGCGCCCCGTCCGCCGGTTCTCGCCATAATCTGCTCCCGGATATCGCCGTCCTTATAACTCAGCACCTCTGTCGCGCCGAATTCGAGGGCGCGCCGCACACTGATTTCCCGTGTGCCGACCGCATAAATCTCCGCAGCTCCCTTAAGTGCGGCGCCCTGTACGGCCATGAGCCCCACCGCGCCGATGCCGAGCACCACGACCGTGTCGCCGAATTTGAGTTCCGCTGCCTCAACGCCGGTAAAGCCTGTCGTCACCATGTCGACACACATCAGCGCATCCTCGAGGCTCACGCCTTCCGGCACTTTTGCGAGGGTCGTGTCGGCATCCGCAATGCCGAATGCCTCGGCAAAGACGCCCGGAATGCTCCGCCCGAGCGCATTGCCCGAGAAGGGGCGCCCCGCATGGCGGTCGTTTCCCTCCTGGATTTCGACATTCCGCCAGTCCGGCGTGATGGCCGGCACCGCGACCAAGTCGCCGACCCGAAAGTCCCGCACGCGGCTTGCGACCGCCTTGACCCGCGCAATGCACTCATGCCCGAGAATCAGGTTGTCGGGCTTCTTGGAACCGCTCCCGTACACTGTGTTGACATCCGAACTGCAGGGCGCCACAACCACCGGCTCCAGAACGGCGCCGTACGGCTCCTCGAGTAACGGATACGGCGCGCTGTCAATGAGCGCCGCCTGTCCGGGTCTCTCCAGTACAAATGCTCTCATGCCTCTCTCCTGTCCGTAAGACGCTCGGGTCTGTCGCTCCGGAGCGTCCAAATCTCGGTGTCCGCCGGAAACTTCTCGCGGATGCGCGCCGCAATCTCTTCCGTGTAGCCCGGCGCGACAATCAGAATACAAGTTGCCGGGTCCGCCGCGGCTGCATCCGGCGAGACAATCGGGATGTGCGAAGCGGGGGCAATGTGTCCCTGCTTAAAGGGCGCGGAGTCGATGATATAGCAGATTTTATCGCCAAGTCCAAGGGAAGCCGCAATCGAAAAGCCCTGGTGCGAAGCGCCCCAGATTGCGACCTTGCCGCGCGCCGCCGCCGCATTCACAAGCCCGGTGATGTCCCGCGCAATGGTCTTCTGCTTTTCGATGAGTCCCGAGACATCCGGTCTCGCTTTCTTTTTCACCCAGACCGAAATCGTATCGCGGTTTACGCGCTCTTTCCGCAGAACGTCGAAACCGCAGCGGTTCATCAGCGAACTTAAGCTGTCCTCGGTGAAATAGGAAAGATGATCCGGAATGAACTCGTAGAAGCTGTTTTCTTCGAGAATATACTCAAAGCTCGGCACCGTCACAAGCCCTGCGCCGCCTACCGTCAGATTGTTCGCAATCGCGCGGAGATAGGCCGCCGGATCCGGCTGATGCTCGAGAAAATTAAACGAGGTGAAGGCATCAAAAGGCCCGTTCTCGAAAATCTGATCCTCCCGCTCCGGGTATTCCTCCGCGACCGTGAGCCCCTTTTCGCGCGCCTTTACAACGAGTTCGTGAAAGTGCTCCATCCCGTAGGCCTTGACCGGATACGCCGCGAGAATCGAGAGAAATTCCCCCTGCCCGCAACCCGCTTCCAGAATCTTCTTTCCCTCTAAGTGGAAGGCCGGAATCCAGGCGTCGTACTGCGCGCGGCGAAGCTTGTCCATGGTCTCCGAGTAGCCGCCGGAGCGTATCACATCGCGATAGTAGGCGACAGGCTCGCTGTCGAGCTGCGTGAGCCCGCAACCCGTGCAGGCGCAGAGCCTGAGTGTGACCCCGCGCTCGGTCGCCGCATCCTCCGGGCGCGGCAGATGCTGCGCCGCGGCCGGCATGTTCTCAATGGTAAGCAGCGGCTCCGCGGAAAGCGGCGCACCGCAGGCAATACATCTCTTCACAGCTGTTTCCTCCCTCAGTTCTCTCCGTTTGCGGTATCCGAGAGCAAGTCCCGCACGCCCGCGCGAAAACCGGTTTCGGGCGTCCAGTCTATGCTCCGCAGTAATTTCGAAATGTTCGGCGCGAGATAGGGCGTTCCCTCGGGCCCTGTCTCCCGCGGCTCAAAGTGCGCAAGCGCGGCAGGCTGTCCCGCCGTCTCAAATATCTCTTCGACAAAACACCGCAGAGATCGCGTGTCGAGGCTCGCGACATTGAAGATTTCGCCCTGCATGCTTCTCTCGGCTTCGCCGAGCAAGCGAAGGGCGCGAACGGCATCCCTGAGCGCCAAAAAGTTCCACTGCTGCGCACAGGGGCCGAAGCGCACTTCCTCTCCCGCCGCGGCCGCCTTGACCGCGGTCGGCACAATCGCGGTCTCGTGATCCCCCGGCCCGTAGACCGAGAAGATGCGAAGGTGGCGGTAGTCTGCGCCGAGACGCGCCGCGATCTCTCCCCCGCGCGCCGAAAAAGCGAGCTTGGCGCGCCCATACTCCGAAATCGGACGGCAGGACGTCTGCTCGTCAATCGCTGTGCCCGGCATCTCCCCGCTTCGAACGCGTTCCAGTGTAACACCGTACTCGGCCTGCGAGCCCGCAAACAGAAAGCGCTTCGCGCCGAATTCCGCCGCGAGCGCTACCATGTCCTCCGAGGCCGCTAAGTTTCTGTCCTGGATTTCCCTGTCCATGCGTCCGCGCTGTCCCACGCCGCCCCAGGCAAGGTGGAAGCAGACATCTAACGGCAGCGCCTCCGCTGCCGTCAGTTCCCGCTCCAGATTTTGTCGCAGCGCTGTCCTGTCTTCCATGTCGCCGGAAAACAGGTGAAAGCCGACTCCCGTGAGCGGCAGGCCCGTCCGCCCTGTCTTTTCCCGGAGCGGCGCAAACACTTCATGCCCCGCATCGAGTAGCTCTTTTGCGAGTGCAAGCCCCAAAAAGCTGCTTGCACCGCTTAAGAGCACTCTCACGGCCGATACCTCGGCACAATCATATTCTCATCCAACTCCTCATCGCTCAGAAACGGAACCAGCTCCTCAAGCGGCGGGCTCACCATGCTGCCGTCCGGCAGACGCTTTCCGCCGGACTTCGGCTCAAAGTTCTGGTCGGTATCCACGAAGATCTCGCAGAGCATCGGTCCCTCTGCCGCGAGCGTCTTTTGTATCGCCTCATCAATCTCATCGTTATTCCGCGCTGCGACATAAGGCAACTCGAACGCTGCCGCAATCTTTTCGAAAGACGGGAAGCTGAGGTCCCCGCTGTCGCTGCCTATGCCGATCAGCGGCTGGTCGCCGAAGAAGTTGCGCTCGGTCTGGCGAATCGAGTGATAGCCATCGTTGTTGATGAGGAAAATCTTAATCGGCATCTTCGCGCCGGAGATGGTCTGCAGTTCCTGCAGATTCATCATGATGCTGCCGTCGCCGGTCAGGAGGACAATATCGCGCCCGTAGCGCTCACGATCCTCGTTGGCCTTCGCCGCACCGATTGCCGCAGGCAAATCATAGCCCATCGAGGCAATCGCGGAGTTCGAGATGAAGCGCTGTCCCTTTTTAATCCGGTAGGCATGGCCGCCGACCACGCAGGCGGATCCGTTGCCGACCACGGTAATCGTGTTTTCCGGTACCGCGTCGCCGAGTTTCCGAATCAGCGCATAGACATTCGCCGGGCGCGAAGCCGGAACTGCAAGGTGCTTTTCCTGTACGACCGGATAGCGCTCCACCCAGTACTTGCAGGTCTCGCTCCAGCTCATACCGCGAAGCCCCTCGCCGCCGCCGAAAATCGGCGTCTGCTTTTCATCCAGCACCTCGTTCATGACCGTTAAAAGATCCTTCGCATCCGCATGGACCGGGAGCGAAACATGAATCGTAGGCTTCTTCAATTCCTCCGCGTCGATGTCGTTCACAATCGTGAAGGCTTCGCGCGCCCACGCCTTCGACTGGAAGCCGACCTGACGCACACTGAGACGAGAGCCCACCGAGAAGACCAGATCCGCATTCTGAACCGCAAAGTTACCCGGGCGATCGCCGAAGTTACCCGGACGTCCCGCGTAAAGCGGGTCATCGCTCGGGAGGCAGTCCTCGGAATCCCAGCCGACCACAACCGGAATGCCGAGTTTCCGCGCGACCGCAAGGAATTCCGCGTGCGCGTTCGCAATCCGAATGCCGTTGCCCGCGTTAAAGACCGGGCGCTTGGACGCGGCAATGCGGTCAATGATTTCCTCCGCGAGTTCCCGTGTCACCTTCTTCGGCAGCACAGCGCGGTACTCGCCCTTCCCGGCCTCGTCCTCGGGGATTTTATGCGCCGAGGGTGTCGCAAAGCCGTCGCCGCCCGCCTCGTAGTTCTCGGGGTCAAAGCCCGGGAGCTCATCCGTCTCCACAAAGGCGCCCTGCACATCGAGCGGAATGTCAAGCCAGGTCGGACCCGGTCTGCCGCTCTCTGCGAGGTACAGCGCCTTCTCGAGGCAGTAGCGAATGCGCAGCGGATCCGTGACCATCTCACAGTACTTGGTCATCGCCGCGACCGATTTACAGATATCGAATTCCTGGTCGCCGAGCGCACGAATGTGCACACCCGACATGCGCGCCGTCCAGTCCGTCCGAATCTGACCCGAAAGCACCAGCATCGGGATGGAGTCCAGCCATGCGCCGACCACGCCGGTCAGGGCATTCGTGCCGCCGGGTCCTGTGGTCACACAGACCACGGCGGGCTTATTGTTGATGCGCGCGTAACACTCCGCAGCAATCGCACAGGCCTGCTCGTGATGGTTATACGTGATTGTGAGGCCGTCTTCATGGCCGAGGGCATTGTTTAAGTGCATCGCACCGCCGCCCACGACACTGAACCCGCGCACAATGCCGCTCTCTACCAGTTTTCTCGCAATGTAGTTGCTGACTTTAATCCGCATTTTCTCCTCCGGCTTGCAACTTTTTACTTGCCACCCGTCTGATGGCATACCGTTAAAAGTATACCACAAAGCACATATGCTGCATAGAATACGCCTGCCGCCGTAAACACGGAAGAATTCCTTACAATATGTTTACAGCTCTCCTAAGTCGCTTTTCACGCCGCAAATATCTGGTATAATTATTCTGACGAAAGGGGAAAGGAGGATTAACGCATGAAGAAAAAAGGGTTGCGAATTGCTCTGCTGTTCGCACTGGTCCTTTCCATGTCACAGGCAGCACCCGCATTTGCGGCGCATACGCTCGTTGATGCAAACAGCTATGTTCTCTCCAATACAGCGCAAGGTGTCGCTGTCACCGGAAAAGACGGTAAAGCGGTCTCCGGCTGGGTGCAGGACAAAGACGGAAATTTCTACTACTTTAAAAAAGGCGTCAGAAATTCCGGCTGGGATAAAATCAACGGAGACTGGTATTATTTTTACCCGGAGACAGGCGCACTTGCGCGGAATACCAAGGTCCTGAATTATGATGTGGATGATGACGGCCGCATGATTAAAGTTCACGAGTGGTAAGGCAATCGTTTCCTTGATCACGGCAAGAAAAAAGAAGCGCAACCGCGCTTCTTTTTTCTTGTCCTTTTAATGCCGCCACGCGCCGTCCGCATCCACATAGAATGTGTCCACCGTCGTATTCCGCGCCATCTCCCCGCTCTCCGGATAGAAGTAAGACCAGTGGTCACCGAGCTGTACCCAGCCCTTGGCCCTCTGTCCGTCCGCGAGCGCGTAATAGTACTTGTCGCCGCTCACAATCAGCTCATTGGCCGCCATCTTGCCGTAGGTCGGGGAATCCGGGTCTGCGTCCAGATAGTACATCTTTCCGTTCACATCCTGCCAGCCGCTCAACATCTCGCCGCTCTCTGCGAAATAATACCAGCCCGAGACAGCGCGCGCCCAGCCGGTGCGCATCTTCCCCTCAGAGCTGAAGAAATACCACTTGCCCTCAATCTTCTCAAAGCCGTCTTTCTTGAAGCTACCGTCTGGAAAGCGATACATCCAGGCGCCGCCGCTCTGAATCCAGCCCGCCTTCTCGATATTGCTGCCGTCGCCCTTGCCGGTCTGATCCCAGACTGCGCCCTGACCGTTCGAAACCTGCGCGGCATTGACCTTCTGGGTCTCCGACTCTGTGAAGCCGGAACTCTTGCCGCTGCCCTTCGCCTCGGTGCGGATGCGGAAGCTGTAGTTGCCGCTCTTCGTCATGTAGGGATAGAAGTTATAGCTGTTGCCCGTCACGCCGAAGACACGCTTCACAATGTCGCCGCCGCGCCGGAGCACAAGCTCATAGCTGCCGCTCGTGTTTGCGGGCTCACGCCAGCTCGCCTGGCCGAGCGCGCCCTTCTGCCAGCTTACCCCCTCCGGCTCCGCAAAATCGCCCTTGATGCCCGGGAAGCGAAGTCCCACAATAAGGCGCGTCTTGCTGCGCCGAAGCTCTGTCACCTTGACCGCATTGTCGGAGAGATGCACATCGCTCTCGCTCAAAGTCTGCGAAAAACTCCTGTCGCTGTCCGTGGTCCGGAGCACTGCCTCGACGCTAATCACACTGCCGACCGGCAGATTGTCACCGATACCGCCGGTCACGCGCACGCTCTCGAGCTGATAGGAATCCGCATTCACCCAGACTCCCAGTTCACCCTTGGCAGGATCCCCCTGCACAACACCGTCCCGCGTGATGCTCCCGCCCGTCTCGATCCGGTTCTTCGCATTGAGACGCACACTGCCGATTTTCTGTTTGGAAGCGGCCACCGCCGGTACCGCGGCAAAAGCCGACAAGAGCATTGCAGTCAATGCCGACAAAAGTATCTTTCTCGGTCTCATCTGATACCTCCTTCTGTGCAAACGGTACAAATAATTCTCTTCTCAATCAGTATACCGAATATTTCCGTCCGGAACAAGCCACTCGTACCGCTCCTTTTCTGTGCACTCCGTCATGCGACAAGCCCCGACTGCACAGACACTTCCCCTCTGTTTTTCCGCAAGGAGAAACAAGGGCATCAACAGCATCGAGTAGATATGGCAACGCCGCCGCAAGAGGGGCAGGCCGCCTGCTTTCTGACCATTTTCTCCAAACATACCGGTTCAGGCTAAGCGGACAAAAAGAGTTGGTGCTAGCTCCACCTTTTTCTGTGGCGAAAGCCTTTTGTCTACCTCCAGAAAGCCCACCACAAGAAGGGCAGATGGTATGCTTCATGACTTTTTCCTCCAAACATACCGGTTCCAGGAAGATGTAAGCAGAAAAAAAGATACCGGTTTTCCCCGCGGAAAACCGGTATCTGAAAAATGCTTCGGATTCTGCTTAGACCAGCTCGAGCAGCACTTCCATCGCTGCATCGCCCTTTCTCAGGCCGATCTTCACGATGCGGGTGTAACCGCCCTTTCTGCTCTCATACTTCGGTCCGTACTCATCGAAGAGCTTCGCAACAAGGTCAACCTTCTTGCCAGCCTTCTTGTGCTTCGGATCGAACTCGCCGACTGCGTAGAGCTTTGCGAGCATGTGACGTCTCGCGTTCATTCTGGACGGCTTGTCCTTCTTGATTTCCTTCTGAACCGTGTCATAGACAACGACTCTCTTGCCGTCTTTCTCTTCTCTGACGCGCTTGCCGTTTGCATCCTTGCGCGGCACTTTAGCCGTGACGCTCACGGTCTCGAAGTTGTCCTTCTCCTTCACTGCCAGCGCAATGAGGGGCTCGACCATCTTTCTGACTTCCTTCGCTCTCGCCTCGGTCGTCACAATCTTGCCGTTTGCGATGAGCGCCGTCGCCTGACTTCTCAGGAGAGCCAGTCTCACATCCGTTTTGCGTCCAAGCTTTCTGTACTTTGCCATTGGTTTTCTCCTCCGTTTGGGAGCGCGATCCGTGCCATATCGGGACTCATCGGAATCGCACCATACTCAGGGGCTGCCGCTGTCTTGCCGGGCAGCCTGTTATTGCTCTTCTTCTTCCTCTTCTTCGGTCTCCTCGCTCTGGCGCAGCTGCAGATTCAAATCCGCGAGCTTCTCCAGAACTTCATCGAGGGACTTCTTGCCGAGGTTGCGCACTTTCATCATATCTTCCGGCGTCTTGCTGATCAGCTCTTCGACCGTGTTGATGCCCGCGCGCTTCAGGCAGTTGTAAGAGCGCACCGAGAGCTCGAGCTCGTCGATGTTCATCTCAAGCACTTTCTCCTTCTCGTCGCTCTTCTTCTCGGACATGACCTCGACTCTGCGTGCATTCTCCGAGAGATCCACGAAAAGGCTCAGATGCTCCGAGAGCACCTTGGCCGCGAGGCTCACGGCCTCGTCCGGCGCTGCCGTTCCGTTGGTAAATACGTCAAGGGTCAGCTTATCGTAGTCCGTCATCTGACCGACACGGGTATTCTCGACGCGCATGTTGACGCGCTCCACCGGCGTGTAGATGGAATCCACCGCAATCACGCCGATCGGCAGGTCGCCCTGCGCCTTATTCTTCTCCGCGCTGACATAGCCGCGTCCGCTTGTAATCGTGAGTTCTGCCGAGAATTTCGTGCTGCCGCCGGAAATGGTCGCGATGACCTGATTCTTGTTCAGAATCTCAATGTCCGCATCGCACTGAATGTCTGCTGCAGTGACCACGCCCTCGCCCTCAAAATCAATGTAGGCGGTCTTCGGCTCTTTCGAGGAAGAATGATTCTTGATTGCAAGGCTCTTGATGTTCATGATGATTTCCGTCACATCTTCCTTGACCTGGGGGATGGACGAGAACTCATGGAGCACACCGGCAATCTTCACCTGGCTCACCGCCGTACCCGGCAGGGACGAGAGCATGATGCGGCGCAGGGAATTGCCCAGGGTCAGACCATAACCTCTCTCCAGCGGTTCACAGATGAAACGGCCAAACGTTTTGTCTTCGGAGATCTCAGCAATCTCGATATTTGGTTTCTGAAATTCGAACAAGAATGATACCCCCTTTAAATCTTTGGCCACGCATGGAAACACTCCGGAAAGTCCCACTTAGGGAGTCTCTCGGAAAGAGACTCCCTAGCGGTAGACATATTACTTGGAGTACAACTCAACGATCTGCAGTTCATCGACCGGAACGTCGATTTCCTCGCGGGACGGCAGTGCCTTGACTGCGCCCTTCAGATTCTCCTTATCGGACTCAAGCCAGGTCGGCACAATGCGACCGGAAGTCATCTCGATAATCTCCTTGTAGCGCTCCGAAGACTTCGCCTTCTCCTTAATCTCAACCGTGTCGCCGGCCTTGATCAGGTAGGAGGGGATGTTCACAATCTTGCCGTTCACAAGAACGTGTCTGTGACCGACAATCTGACGAGCCTCTCTTCTGGTTCTTGCCCAGCCGAGGCGGAAGATCACATTGTCCAGTCTGCTCTCGAGAAGAACCATCAGGTTCTCACCGACCTGTCCCTTCATACGGGACGCCTTCTCGAAATAGTTGCGGAACGGCTTCTCCAGCACACCGTAGATGAACTTTGCCTTCTGCTTCTCGCGAAGCTGAGAGCCGTACTCGCTCATCTTGCGATTTGCTCTTCTCAATTCTCTGTTGGATCTTTTATCGATGCCGAGGAATCCAGGCTCCAGGCCGAGAGATCTGCATCTTTTAAGAACAGGAACTCTGTTAACTGCCACTTTTCTACCTCCTGATTATACTCTTCTGCGCTTCGGCGGACGGCATCCGTTGTGCGGAACCGGGGTCACGTCCTTAATGCTGGTCACCTCAATGCCACACGCCGAGAGCGCGCGGATTGCGGCTTCACGCCCGGAACCCGGACCCTTCACCATCACGTCGACAGACTTTAAACCATGGATGATAGCTGCTTTTGCGGCAGTCTCTGCAGCCACGGAAGCTGCATACGGAGTAGATTTCTTTGAACCTCTGAATCCAAGGCCACCGGCACTTGCCCAGGACAGCGCATTGCCCTGTAAGTCGGTCAACGTAACAATCGTGTTGTTAAACGAAGACTGAATGTGTGCCTGGCCGCGTTCAACGTTTTTCTTAACGCGCTTCTTGGCGGACGCCTTCTTCGCGCTTGACATCTGCTGCTTTGCCATTAAACTAACCTACTTTCTCGTTTACTTGAACCAAGTTCGCTCCTGTCGTTAAAACATGCAACGTGATTCAATTCTGCGGTTACTAAAATTACTTCTTCTTATTAGCAACGGTCTTTCTCGGGCCTTTGCAGGTTCTTGCATTCGTCTTGGTCTTCTGACCGCGAACGGGCAAGCCCTTACGATGGCGAATTCCGCGATAGCAGCCGATTTCGGTGAGTCTCTTGATGTCCATAGCGATCTGTCTTCTCAGATCACCTTCAACAACCTGAGTTTCAGCGATCACTTCGGCAATCTTCTTGACTTCGTCATCGGTGAGATCCTTGACTCTCGTGTTCGGATCCACGCCGGCCTGGGACAGAATTCTGTTGGAACTCGTCACACCGATACCATAGATATAGGTGAGTCCGATTTCAACACGCTTCTCTCTCGGTAAATCAACGCCTGAAATACGAGCCATTGTGCTGTCTTCCTCCTGTATTATTTTTGCTGCGTCTTAGCCTTGTCTCTGCTTGTGCTTCGGGTTCTCGCAGATGATTCTGACGGAGCCCTTGCGCTTGATGACTTTGCACTTCTCGCACATCGGCTTGACTGAAGATCTGACTTTCATTGTGTGATACTCCTTTCATCTGCCAACAAAGTCGCCATAGTAGTATAGCAGTTTTGAGTCTGCTTTACAAGCCCATTGCGCACTTCCGCAGATTATTTATTTCTCCAAGTGATTCTGGCCTTGTTGAGGTCATAGGGGGATAATTCCACCGTCACCCGGTCGCCCGGGAGTATGCGGATATAATTCATTCTGAGCTTGCCTGAAATGTGTGCGAGCACCTGGTGACCATTTTCCAGTTCTACCTGAAACATCGCATTCGGCAGCTTCTCAATGACCTTGCCTTCCAGCTGGATTACGTCGGTCTTTGACATCCTACTGTCCTTTCGGTTTAATGCACTCTGTCCGGATCGTTCTTGCCGAGCGATAAAATCTCCGGTTCGCCGTCCGTAATCAGAATTGTGTTCTCGTAGTGGGCTGCGAGACTGCCGTCGGCCGTGGTCACGGTCCAGCCGTCATCGCCCCAATCCACTTCGTAGGTTCCGATGGTGATCATCGGCTCCAGGGCCAGGGTCATGCCCGCCTGCAGGCGGATACCCTTGCGGTTCATGCGGAAATTCGGAACTTCCGGATCCTCATGCATCTCGGTGCCGATGCCGTGGCCCACGAGGTCTCTCACGACTCCGTAGCCGCGCGACTCGGCGTAGTCGCCGATTGCACCGCAGATATCGTTTAAGTGATTGCCCGCCTTTGCAAAGCGGAGTCCCGCAAAGAAAGATTCCCGCGTCACATCAATCAGATCCTGCGCCTCTTTCGAGATTTCGCCGATGCCCCAGGTTCTGGCCGCATCGCTCTGCCAGCCCTTCCAGATGACACCGGTGTCGAGCGAGACAATATCGCCCTCGCGGATCACGCGCTTCTTCGAGGGAATGCCGTGGACAACTTCATCGTTCACGGAGACGCAGACACTCGCGGGATAGCCCTCATAGCCGAGAAACGAGGGAATGCAGTCATAGCCCCGAATCAGCTTCTCGCAGAGTTTGTCGATCTCAAGGGTCGTCATGCCCGGCTTCAGCGCCGCATGGAGCTCCTCATGCACCTTGGCGAGAATTTCACCCGCCTCCCGCATCAACTGAATCTCATGTTCCGATTTTACCGTCACTGCCATTTCTTAACTCCAATCTCCGGGGCCCGTCAGAGCAGCGCTTTGATTGCCTCGAACACTTCTCCCATCTCCTGCGTGCCGTCCACTTCCCGAAGCACCCCCTGTCCTCTGTAGTACTCAATCAGAGGCTTGGTCTGCTCATGGTAGACCTTAAGACGCGCCGCCACTGTCTCCGGCTTGTCGTCCGCGCGCTGCACGAGCGCATGGCCGCAGACATCGCAGATGTTCTCCGTCTTCGGTGCGCGATAGCGGACATGATAGCTCTCGCCGCAGTTCGGACAGCTGCGCCGTCCCTCCATGCGGTCGATGATGGCCTCATCCGGCACTTCGATATCGACCGCTTCGTCGATCTTCGTGCCCTCCGCCGCAAGTGCCTCGGTCAGCGCCTCCGCCTGCGGTATGGTCCGCGGGAAACCGTCCAGCACATAGCCCTCGCTGCAGTCCGCCTCGTGAATGCGGTCTTTCAGCATTCCGATGGTCACCCCATCCGGCACAAGACCGCCTGCGTCCATGTAGCGCTTGGCCTCAAGGCCGAGCGGCGTGCCCGCTTTGATGTTCGCGCGGAAGATATCTCCGGTCGAGATATGAGGAATCCGATAGTAATCCGCAATTCGTTTTGCCTGTGTCCCTTTTCCGGCGCCAGGAGCGCCGAGCATGACAATCTTCACTGCCTTCTCCTTTGCTAGCGTGCCCATCGCAATGTAGAGCATCCGGCGGACAAACTTGCCCGCCGGACGCCGCGCTCTGCGTTAATTTCCGAGGAAGCCTCTGTAGTTTTTCACCAGAGTGATCGACTCAATCGACTTCAGCGTCTCGAGAATTACGCCGACAATAATGATCAGAGAGTTTCCGGTGAACGTGAGCGAGCCGATGTTGAATACGCCCGAGATGAAAATCGGAATCACGGCAACAATCGTGAGTCCCGTCGCACCGAGAAAGATGACATACTTTAAAACTTCACTCAGATAGTCACTGGTCGGACGCCCCGGACGGATACCCGGGATGAAACCGCCGGACTTCTTCATGTTGTTCGCGACCTCCAGCGGGTTGAACGTGATGGAGGTGTAGAAATACGCGAACAGGATGATGAGCACAATGTAAAGCACCAGACCGACCGAGTAAGCCGGACGCTCGGGCTTTAACCAGTTCGACGAGTTCAGAACCATGATGATCTTACCCGGAATGCTCGCATAGTCCACATTGAAGAACTGCGCGATAACAACCGGCATCGACATAATCGAGCTGGCGAAGATAACCGGGATCACGCCTGCGGTGTTGACCTTCAACGGAATCTCCGAGGACTGTCCGTTGCTCATCATTCTTCTGCCCTGCATCTTCGCCGTGTACTGCACCGGAATGTGGCGCTCCGCGTCGCAGAGCAGCACGACAAAGACAGTCATGAGCAGGATGAAGGCCACAATAATCAGGCCCACAACCACTGCCGTCGCCGGCGACTTCGCGTTCATAATGAAGCGCTCCCAGAGCGTTGCGAAGTCGTTCGGAATCGAGGACAGAATGTTAATCAAAAGCACAATCGAAATGCCGTTGCCGACACCCTTCTCCGTGATTCTCTCGCCGATCCACATCAGGAAGGCGGAGCCCGCGGTCATCGCCGCAATCGTGACGAAGACACTCTTCAGGGTGAAGTGGGTCAGAAGACCCTGGCTGCCGAAACCGACCGCCATGGCAATCGACTGAATGAGTGCGAGCGCAACCGTCAGGTAACGCGTATAGCTCAGCATTTTCTTTCTGCCGTCCTCGCCCTCCCGCTGCAGCTCTTCGAGCTGCGGGATGGCAATTGTCATCAGTTCCATGATAATGGAAGAGGTGATGTAAGGCGTGATGCTGAGCGCCAGCACACTCATCTGCTCAAACGAGCCGCCGGTGATCGCATTGAAGAAATTGAATGCGTTGCCGGCGCCCTGACGCTGCTGTTCAAAGAAGTTCTTCAGATAATCCGTATTCACGCCCGGAATGGGAAGATTGCTTCCAAAGCGGATCACAATCAGCATCAGCAGGGTGAAAAGAAGACGATCTCGAACCTCCTTGACTTTTAATGCCTTTTGGAGACTCTTCAGCATGTTTACAGCACCTCGCAGGTACCGCCCACAGCCTCAATCTTTGCCTTTGCGCCCTCGCTGACTGCGTTGACCTTGACGGTCAGCTTCTTCGTGAGCTCGCCGTTGCCAAGGATCTTCACGCCGTCGCGTGCGTGAGAAATGATGCCGAGTGCAATCAGCGACTCAGCCGTCACTTCACTTCCGTTCTCGAACTTCTCAAGTCTCTCGACATTGACCGCCACGATATCCTTCGTGTTGCGGTTCTTGAAGCCTCTCTTCGGAAGGCGTCTGTACAGCGGCATCTGGCCGCCTTCGAAACCCGGTCTCGGAGCGCCGGAACGCGCCTTCTGACCCTTGTGTCCCTTACCGGCAGTCTTTCCGTTGCCGGATCCGTGACCGCGGCCGCGTCTGAAGTTGTCAGAGTGGACAGCGCCCTCAGCCGGTCTCAAATTCGATAAATCCATGACTGAACCTCCTATCCTTATTCTTCTACTTCTTCGACACGCACAAGGTGTCTCACACGCCAAACCATGCCGCGCATCGCTGCGTTGTCCGGCATGACGACGGTCTTATGCATTTTCTTGAGTCCCAGCGCTGCTACAGTCGCTCTCTGCTTCGGAATTGCGCCGATCGGGGACTTGACAAGAGTAATCTTAAGCTGTTTCGCCATGTTCCTGTCCTCCTTTTCAGCCGAGAATGTCTTCCACGGACTTGCCGCGTCTCTTTGCAATCTCCTCCGGAGAGCGGATTGCCTTGAGTCCTTCCAGCGTCGCGAGCACAACATTGGTCTTGTTGTTCGAGCCGAGCGACTTGGTACGGATGTTCTGGATGCCTGCAAGCTCCACAACCGCACGAGCCGGGCCGCCTGCGATGATACCGGTACCTTCCGGTGCGCGCTTCATCAGCACCACGGCGCTGCCGTACTCACCCGTGAAGTCGTGCGGGATGCTCTTGTTCTCGTCAATTGCAACCGTGACAATGTTCTTCATTGCCGCCTCTTTGCCCTTGCGAATAGCCTCCGGAACCTCACCTGCCTTGCCGAGTCCGACACCGACCTTGCCCTTGCCGTCTCCTACAACCACGAGAGCGGAGAAACGCATCGTGCGGCCGCCCTTGACGGTCTTGCTGACGCGCTTGATGGCGACGACCTTGTCGTTGTACTCAGAATTCTTCTGATCGTTTCTATCGCGATTCATTGCCATTGTCTTCTGTTCCCCCTCTTAGAATTGTAAGCCGGCTTCGCGTGCAGCGTCTGCGAGCGCCTGGATCTTACCCGTATAGAGGAATCCACCTCTGTCAAACACGACGGCGCTGATGCCCTGCTCCTTCGCGCGCTCTGCGATGAGCTTGCCGACATATGCAGCAGCTTCCACGGTATCCGTGTGCTCCAGTGCGCTCTTCGCCTCCTTCTCCAGCGTGGAAGCAGCGACGAGGGTACGGCCGACCGTATCGTCGATAATCTGCGCGTACATATGGCTGTTGCTGCGGAACACGGAGAGGCGCGGTCTCTGCGCAGTGCCGCTCAGGTGGCTGCGCATTCTCCAGTGCTTCTTCTCGCGGACAGCTTTTCTGGATTCTTTGCTTACCATAATAAAACCCTCCTAATTATTTCTTACCGGTCTTACCGACCTTGCGTCTGATGGTCTCCGTAGCGTACTTGATACCCTTGCCCTTATACGGCTCAGGCAGTCTCTTCTCACGGATCACGGCAGCATGCTGTCCGACTTTCTCTTTATCGATACCCTGCACCTTGATGATATTCTGACCGTCGAGGACCGTCGTGACGCCTTCCGGATCCTCCATCTCGACCGGATGAGAATAACCAAGAGACAGGACGAGTTTGCTTCCCTGCTTAGCGGCTCTGTAACCAACACCGTTGATCTCCAGAACCTTCTCATAGCCCTCAGTCACGCCGACTACCATGTTCTTGATCAGTGTTCTCGTGAGACCGTGCAGCGACTTGATTCTCTTCAAGTCGTTGGGTCTTGTGACAATAATCTCGCTGCCTTCCTGCTTGATCTCAAGCTCAGCGGGCAGCACTCTCTCCAGCGTACCCTTCGGACCTTTTACAGTCACAAGATTATTTTCTGCGATTGTGACAGTGACGCCTGCCGGAATCGCGATAGGCATTCTTCCAATTCGTGACATGCCGATTTCCTCCTGATGTCGTTAAAATGATCGGGATCTTATGTGCATTTCATGCGGCAATTTCTTACCAGATAAATGCTAAAACCTCACCGCCCACACCTAAACGGCGTGCTTCCTTGTCTGTGATGACGCCCTGGTTTGTGGAGATGATTGCAGTGCCGAGGCCGCCGAGAACCTTCGGCATATCTTCCTTGCCCGCGTAGATACGAAGACCGGGCTTGGAGATTCTCTTCAGACCGCTAAGGATGCGGTCGTTCTTGGTTGCGCCGTACTTCAGCGTGATACGAATGTCCTGGAAGCCCTTGTTCTCGACGAACTCGTACTTCTCGACATAGCCCTCGTTCACAAGAATGTCGGCAATTGCGACCTTCATCTTGGAAGCCGGGACATCGACCACATCATGCTTTGCAGTATTTGCATTGCGGATTCTTGTCAGCATATCTGCAATCGGATCGTTCGTTGTCATGGAATGTTTCCTCCTGTTGGATTTCTATCAGCTTCGCCTTACCAGCTTGCCTTCGTGACACCGGGGATCTGCCCCTTGTAAGCGAGCTCTCTAAAGCAGATACGGCAAATTCCGTACTTTCTGAGATAAGCGTGAGGGCGTCCGCAGATTCTGCAGCGGTTGTACTCTCTGGTGGAGAACTTCGCCGGACGCGCCTGCTTGATCTTCATCGACTTCTTAGCCATGAGTCTTTTCCCTCCTGATTATTTGGCAAACGGCATGTTGAACAGCGTTAACAGGTAGCGCGCCTCTTCGTCCGTCTGTGCCGTGGTGACAAAAATGATGTCCATGCCGCGCACCTTGTCGATCTTGTCGTACTCGATCTCCGGGAAAATCAGCTGCTCTTTGATACCCATTGCGTAGTTGCCTCTGCCGTCAAAGGAGTTCGGGTTCACACCTCTGAAGTCGCGGACACGCGGCAGTGCGAGGTTGATCAGACGATCGGCGAACTCATACATCTTCTCGCCGCGCAGCGTCACCTTGCAACCGATCGGCATATCCTCACGAATCTTGAAGTTTGCGACCGACTTCTTGGACTTCGTAATCACTGCCTTCTGGCCCGCAATGATCTCCAGGTCGCGGACTGCAGCCTCGAGGACCTTTGCGTTCTCCTTCGCCTCGCCGACACCCATGTTGATCACGATCTTGTCGAGCTTCGGGACCTGCATCGGATTCTTGTATCCGAACTTCTCAATCATCTTTGCGACAAGCTCGTTGTCGTAGATTTCTCTTAATCTAGCTCTAGCCACTTGGAATGCTCCTCCTCTCTGCGTTAGTCGATGACCTTGCCGCTCTTCTTTGCGACACGGACCTTCTTGCCGTCTCTCAGCTCAAAGCCGACCTTCGTGCGCTCACCGTTCACGAGGAGCGCCACGTTCGAGACGTGAATGGAACCTTCCTTGCTCACGATGCCGCCGTTCTGGTTCTGCGGGCTCGGCTTCTGGTGCTTCTGCACCATGTTGCAACCCTCGACGATGACTCTGTCCTTCGCCGCGTCCACATGCAGCACCTTGCCGCTCTTGCCCTTGTCCTTGCCAGCGATGATCTGAACGTTATCGTTCTTCTTAATCTTGCGCATTGCGGACCTCCTTATAATACTTCCGGAGCAAGGGAAACGATCTTCATGAACTGCTTTTCACGAAGCTCTCTTGCCACCGGCCCGAAAATGCGGGTACCTGTCGGCGTCTTGTCATCCTTGATGATGACTGCCGCGTTCTCGTCAAAGGTGATGTAAGAGCCGTCTTTTCTGCGTGTCTTCTGCACCGTGCGAACCACGACTGCCTTGACGACATCACCCTTCTTAACAACGCCGCCCGGCGTTGCGTCCTTAACGGACGCCACAATCACATCGCCGATGTGCGCATATCTTCTGGTTGAACCGCCCATCACGCGGATGCAAAGGAGTTCCTTCGCACCGGTGTTGTCGGCAACTCTCAAGCGTGTTTCCTGCTGAATCATGCCGGATACTCCCTTCCTCTACTCGATTATCTCGCCTTCTCGACGATCTCAACCAGTCTCCATCTCTTATCCTTCGAGAGCGGTCTGGTCTCCATGATTCTGACTCTGTCACCGATTCTGCACTCATTGTTCTCATCGTGCGCCTTGAACTTCTTGGTCTGCTTGATGATCTTGCCGTACAGCGGGTGCTTCACGTGATCCTCGACCGCAACCGTGATGGTCTTATCCATCTTGTCGCTGACGACCTTGCCGACACGTGTCTTTCTAAGATTTCTCTCTTCCACGGTTTATCTCCTTTCGGCTCACGCTCTCGCCTGTTCCGTGATAACGGTCTGGATTCTCGCGATGTTCTTGCGAACCTCGCTGATTCTCGCAGTGTTATCCAGCTGGCTGGTGGCATTCTGGAATCTCAGGTTGAAAAGCTCCTTCTTCGCGGAGACCAATGCCTCTCTCAGCTCAGCTGCACTCTTCGCTCTTAACTCTTCGACATACTTATTCGTTTTCACTCTGTTCACCGCCTTCTGCAGTCACTGCGGAAACTCCGTCCACGCCTGCGTTGACCTCTTCCTTGGAAGCAATCTTGCACTTGCACGGAAGCTTGTGCATTGCGAGGCGCAGTGCCTCTCTAGCATCAGCCTCTGCGACGCCGTCGATCTCAAAGAGAACGCGTCCGGGCTTGACAACAGCCACCCAGTACTCCGTGGAGCCCTTACCGGAACCCATTCGGGTCTCAGCCGGCTTTGCGGTGACAGGCTTGTCCGGGAAAATCTTGATCCAGACCTTACCGCCACGCTTCGTATAACGGGTCAGTGCGACACGGGCCGCCTCAATCTGATTGCTCCGGATCCAGCAGGGTTCCTGAGCAACAAGACCGAAGGAGCCGTCCGTGATTCTGTTTCCGCGCATTGCTTTTCCGGCCATGGAACCGCGGAACTGCTTTCTGTGCTTGACTCTCTTAGGCATTAACATAGTTTATTTCGCGCTCCCTTCTCTGGTCTCAGCTCTCGCCGGCAGAACTTCGCCCTTGTAAATCCAGACCTTGACGCCGACCTTACCGTAGGTCGTGTCTGCCTCGGCGAAGCCGTAGTCGATGTCCGCGCGCAGGGTCTGCAGCGGAATGGTACCCTCCGAGTAGAACTCGCTTCTTGCGATATCCGCACCGCCGAGACGGCCTGCGCAGCAAGTCTTGATGCCGAGGATGCCCGACTTCATGCTTCTCTGCATTGCGGACTTCATCGCGCGGCGGAAAGAGGTTCTGTTCTCAAGCTGCTGCGCGATGTTCTCTGCGACGAGCTGTGCCTCTCTGTCCGGTCTCTTGATCTCCTTGATGTCGATGAAGACCTTCTTCTCGGTGAGCTTCGCAACTTCCTTCTTCAGCTTCTCGATCTCTGCGCCCTGCTTGCCGATGACCACACCCGGCTTTGCCGTGTGAATGATCACGCGAACTCGGTCCGAAGCGCGCTCAATCTCGATGTCGCTCACGCCGGAGGCATAGAGTCTCTTCTTCAGGAACTTCCGGATGTTGTAGTCCTCGACTAAGTTGTCCGCGAAGTCTCCCTCTGCGAACCATCTGGAGTCCCAGTCTTTGATCACGCCGACTCTAAGGCCGTGCGGGTTAACCTTCTGTCCCATTCTCTACCTCCTCATCTCTCGTCCAGAACAACCGTGATGTGGCTCATTCTCTTGAAGATTCTGTAGGCTCTACCCTGCGCTCTCGGGTGGACTCTCTTCATGATGGGGCCGTTGCTTGCATAGCACTCTGCGATGTAGAGTTTGTCAGCCTGCAAGTTGTTGTTGTTCTCTGCGTTCGCGATTGCGGACTCCACGAGCTTCTTAATGACGCCGGAAGCATATCTGGGATTGTAAGCCAGGATGCCGAGCGCCGTCTTCACGTCTTTGCCTCTGATTGCGTCCAGTACGAAGCATGCCTTCTGTACCGGGATTCTCGCATAAGAAAGCTTTGCAGACGGTCTCTTGTCGTTCTGTGCGTTTCTCTCTCTCTTAAACTGGGATCTATGTACTTTCTTGTGTACGTTAGCCATGTTGAAACCCTCCTTTCAAACCTTTCTTAATTATCTGGGCGACCCGACCTTCTTCTCGTCTGCGCCGTGACCTCTGTAGGTGCGCGTCGCAACGAACTCGCCGAGTTTGTGTCCGACCATGTCCTCGGTGACATAGACCGGGACATGCTTTCTGCCGTCGTGAACCGCGATCGTGAGACCGACCATAGCCGGGAAGATCGTGGAGCGGCGGGACCAGGTCTTGATAACCGACTTCTGGCCGGATTTGTTCATTTCTTCGACCTTCTTGAGCAGGCTCTCGTCTGCGAAGGGTCCTTTCTTCAGTGAACGTGCCATCTGTATCCTCCCTTAATTAGGCCTTGCCGTTTCTTCTTCTGACAATCAGCTTATTGGACTGCTTATTCTTCTTTCTGGTCTTGAGGCCCATAGCCGGCTTGCCCCAAGGTGTGCACGGACCCGGGCGACCGATCGGCGCTCTGCCCTCACCACCACCGTGCGGGTGATCGTTCGGGTTCATGACAGAACCGCGGACCGTCGGGCGGATGCCCATGTGGCGCTTTCTGCCTGCCTTACCGAGGTTGATGAGGTTGTGCTCACCGTTGCCGACGCTGCCCATCGTTGCGCGGCAGTTAATCGGCACCATTCTCATCTCGCCGGACGGGAGACGAAGCGTTGCGTACTTGCCTTCCTTTGCCATGAGCTGCGCGGTGATGCCTGCAGCGCGTGCAAGCTGTGCGCCCTTGCCCGGGTAAAGCTCGATGTTGTGAATCTCGGAACCGACCGGAATGAGTGCAAGCGGAAGGCAGTTGCCCACTCTCGCCTCAGCCTTGTCGCCGCTCATCACGGTCTGGCCGACCGTGAGGCCCTGCGGAGCCAGGATGTATGCCTTTGCGCCGTCCGCATAGCAGAGCAGTGCAATGTTAGCCGTTCTGTTCGGATCGTACTCGATCGCAACAACCTTTGCCGGGATGTTGTCCTTCGAATTTCTCTTGAAATCGATGATTCTGTACTTTCTTCTCGCACCGCCGCCTCTGTGTCTGACCGTAATCTTACCCTGCGCGTTGCGTCCAGCGTGCTTCTTCTTGCTGACGACCAGGGACTTCTCCGGCGTGGATTTCGTGATCTCAGCGAAATCGGAACCCGTCATGTTTCTTCTCGACGGAGTATACGCGGTATACTTTCTAATTCCCATTGTCTTCTCCTTTAGTTTGTTATCGCGGATTCACACCGCATAGTTTGAGGCATTACAGACCCTGGAAGATCTCGATCTCCTTGGAGTCTGCGGTGAGCTGCACAATTGCCTTCTTGCTCTTCGCGGTCTGACCGACGGTCATGCCTCTGCGCTTGGTCTTGGTCGGGCGGTTCATCGTGTTGACGCTCTTAACCTTAGCGCCCGCGAACATTTTCTCCACCGCTTCCTTGATCATCGTCTTGTTTGCTTCCGGATGAACCAGGAAGCAGTATCTCTTCTCCGCCATGCCTGCCATGCTCTTCTCGGTGACCAGCGGCTTGAGGATTACATCATAGTACTGAATGCTTGCCATTATGCGTATACCTCCTCAATCGTGGCGACAACGTCCTTCGACGTGACCACCGTGTTGTACTTCAGAATGTCGTACACGTTGATGGTCTTCGGCGATGCCGTCTTGACGCCGGCAATGTTTCTCGCGGAGAGAACCGTGGTCTTATCGTTCTCCGGTGCGACAACCAGTGCCTTCTGTACCTTCAGGTTCTTCAGGGTCTCTGCCATCTTCTTCGTCTTGACCTCGCTGAGCTCAAAGCTCTCGAGGACAATGAACTTCTGCTCCTGAACGCGGCTCGAGAGTGCGCAGCGAAGTGCCTGGCGCTTCTCCTTCTTGTTCAGCGTGATGGTGTAGTCTCTCGGGGTCGGTGCGAAGACAACGCCGCCGCCCTTCCACTGCGGAGATCTCGTGGAACCCTGTCTTGCGTGACCGGTGCCCTTCTGTCTCCACGGCTTTCTGCCGCCTCCGGAAACCTCGGAGCGGGTCTTCGCCTTCTGCGTGCCCTGGCGCTTATTGGCGAGCTGTGCGACCACAGCCATATGTACGAGATGCTCGTTCAGCTCTACGCCGAACACAGCGTCATTCAGTTCGATCGTTCCGACTTCTTTGCCGTCGGTGTTGTAAACAGATACGTTTGCCATCTTGCGTTCCTCCTTTCCTCTCGAATTACTTCTTGCTCTTCACGGTCTCGCAAAGCGTGACCAGAGCTTTTCTGGAACCCGGGATTGCGCCCTTGACCAGAATGAGGTTGTTCTCAGCGTCGACTCGCACGACCTCAAGGTTCTGCGTCGTGACCGTCACATGGCCCATGTGGCCCGGCATTCCCTTGCCCTTGAACACGCGGCTCGGATCCGAAGAGGAACCGTTGGAACCCTGGTGTCTGTGGAACTTGGAACCGTGTGCCATCGGTCCGCGGTGCTGACCGTTCTTCTTGATGGCACCCTGGAAGCCCTTACCCTTGGAGACAGCCGTCGCGTCGACCTTGTCGCCCGCCGCGAAAATATCTGCCTTGATGACATCCTTCACGTTGAACGACGCCGCGTTCTCGAAGCGGAACTCTCTGAGGAAACGACCCGCCTTGAACACCTCTCTCTTGTGCTCGCCGCGCGTCACAACTTCCTTCTCGATGCCTGCCTTCTCGAGCTGACCTGCATCCGGCTTGTTCACGAGCTTTGCGCGAATCTCACCGTATGCGACCTGAACCGCATTGTAGCCGTCGCTCTCTTCGGTCTTGACGCGAGTCACGACGCAGGGACCTGCCTGCAGCACCGTGACCGGCACAAGCACGCCGGCCTCATTGTAGACCTGGGTCATACCGACCTTTGTTGCAAGAATTGCCTTTTTCATTTCTTCCTCCTGTTTATCCTACAGCGGAGCGCCGGGGCGCTCATACTAGAGCAGGATATTATTTTGTCTTCATGCGGATGTCAATGTGAACGCCCGCAGGCATTTCGAGACGAGACAGTGCATCGACGGTCTTATCCGTCGGCGCGAGAACGTCGATAAGTCTCTTATGCGTTCTCTGCTCGAACTGCTCACGGCTGTCCTTATACTTGTGGACCGCACGAAGAATTGTAACTACCTCTTTCTTGGTCGGCAGCGGAATCGGGCCGGAAACCTTAGCTCCCGTTCTCTTCACCGTGTCGACAATCTTTCCGGCAGACTGATCAACCAGCTTGTGATCATACGCCTTCAACGTGATTCTCATTACCTGATTTGCCATAAAAAAAGTCGCCTCCTTTTCGCACTTTTTTAAAGTACGACAAGCGGTGACTGTACACAGTGCCGTGTGTGTCCTCCCGGAAACATCACAGCAGGCCTTCTCTCTTTCGAAATCCGGCGCTCTTCGTTTGTACAGTGACTTGTCGTCAGTATCGAGACTTGACATTCGCTCCGCGGAACTCCTGCTCTTTCGAGACAGCAACCTCTCACTTCACAGCTATCATGTCACAGCGCCGTATAGCATACCACAAAAAAAAGAGCTGTGCAAGTAGTGTCACAGCTCTTTTTTTCGCTTTAGTGAGCGGATTCCGACTCCTCCGGCATGGTCGCACTGAGCGGCGGCTCAACAGCCTTGCTCGTGCTCTCCGGCTTCACATAGTTGCCGGCCTTGTTCTTCTTAATCTTCGTCACCTTGCCGGTCGGGCCGTCGTCTGCCTTTGCGGACTCGTGTGCGCCGGTCTCCTCTGTAGCATTCTCTTCAGCCTCTTCCTTGGCCTCTTCGTCTGCCTCCGACTGCTCGATCGAGGAAAGCTCCTCCGGCGAATACGTGTCATAGACGACATTCTCATCGCCCGGATCCGTGCTCTCGCCCGCTACCGTGCTTGCGCCCTCACTTGTCGCCGCCGACTCTGCCGTGCTGCTCTCGGATGCCGCCGTCGTGTCGCTGTTCTTCTTTTTTGCGCCGCAAGCGGTCGCAAGCATCAGGCTCGCCGCCGCAAGGAGCACAACTGCCATCTTCTTTTTCATAAGGTTCCCTCCGTTGTGAACTTCTGTCACTCAGTTTCCGCTATTCTAGCACGACAACAAAATTCTTGAAAGCTTTCCGCGAAAATACAAGAAAGTTGTAAGAAAGCGCCTTGAAGCCCTCCGCTCCCTTTGCTAGACTAGACCCGTATATTCGCTGAGAGAGGAGGCTGCTATGCTGAGAGCCGATCGCTGGAAAGACTATGAAGTATTGGACTGCTCCGGAGGTGAAAAACTGGAGCGCTGGGGGAACTTTTTTTTGGTGCGCCCGGACCCGCAGGTCATATGGCGCGGCGACAAAAAAGATCCCCACTGGAGAAAGCCGGATGCGCACTACCACCGAAGTAACCGCGGGGGCGGTGACTGGGAGTTCTTCTCCCTGCCAAAGCAGTGGGACATCTCCTATGCGCTTCCCGCTTCCCTTGCGAATCCCCGCACGAGTACGCTCCGCTTCCAGTTAAAACCCTTCCGCTTTAAGCACACCGGACTCTTTCCGGAGCAGGCGGCGAACTGGGACCGCTTTTCTTCCATTATTAACGGCGCGGTACAGCAGGGGCGTCCCGTGCGCGTCCTAAATCTCTTTGCCTACACCGGCGGCGCGACACTCGCTGCGGCGGCCGCGGGCGCGGAAGTGACCCATGTCGACGCGAGCAAGGGCATGGTCGCCTGGGCCAAGGAGAACGCAGAGTCCTCTGGGCTCTCGGCGGCACCGATTCGCTGGCTCGTCGATGACTGCGCAAAATTCGTCCAGCGCGAACTCCGGCGCGGTCACCGCTACGACGCCATCATCATGGATCCGCCCTCCTACGGGCGCGGCCCGAACGGCGAGCTCTGGAAACTTGAGGATACGCTCTACGACCTCCTGGTCGACTGTGCCGCACTGCTCTCCGACACGCCGCTCTTCTTCCTGATCAGCTCCTATACGACGGGACTGCAGGCATCCGTCCTCTCCTACCTGCTCGGCGACCTCATTGTGCCGCGCTTTTGCGGAACGATTGCCGCCGAGGAACTCGGTCTTCCGATCAGCGGAAACGGCCTCACCTTGCCCTGCGGCGCGAGCGGCCTCTGGATTGCGCCCTGATGCGGCATAAAATGCCATCTCATCCGTACAAAAAAAGAGCAGCTTTCGGGCTGCTCTTTTCGATGTTTACAGATCCTCTTCGCACTTGGCGACGGCACTCTCCGCCTTCTCCTCATTGAAGACAATGCCGGTAATTGCCCTGCCGTAGCGCTCAAACATCGCCGCCGGGCAGGAAATGCTGTTGTCGATGATGTCGCGATTCGGCACCATACCCGTGCTGTCCACGTGTACCTTAAAGCGAATTTCGCCGTCCCGCATGTCGAGCTCAAAGTTGCCGAGCTTCAGATTATAATTCGCGCGGCAGGTAAACTCCGCCATTTCCTTCATCATGCGCGCATCGTCCTTATCGGCGCCGATCGGCGAAATCGCATAGCAGGTATAGGACTGCTGGCCGACCACAATCACATAGCGGATCTGCTGCAGCTTGCCGTCAATCGAAAGGCCGAAGCGGAACACCCCTGTCTCCTCATCAAACGAAATCTTCCAATCGTTCTCAATCAGATAGTTGTCAATTGCCTCCGCGAGCTCGCGCGAATACTCTCTCTCTGCCATCTTGCCCCCTCCGTCGTACTTATTTTCTTCCTTAGATATTCTACCACGACTTGCACCTTCACTCCAGCGGAATCACTGCTCTTCCAGTATCTTTGTCGCCGCCGTAGCGAGATCATCGGCGACAAGATCCGGTGTGACCGCATACTTTCCGTCTCGTCCGGCCTCTCCGGTCTTAACCAGCACCGTTCTGACGCCGGCATTTTTGCCGCACTGCATATCGCTCGTCGTATCGCCGACCAGATAGCAGGCCGAGAGATCCAGATGATAGCGCTCCGCCGCGCGGCGTAGCATACCAATCTTCGGCTTCCGGCAGTCGCAATCGATTTTCAGTTCCTTCACCTCGCCCGGAAAACCGCTGTCCGGGTGATGCGGGCAGTAAAAGACATCGTCCACAAAGGCGCCCTCGCGCCCGAGCAGGGTCTTCATCTTGTTGAAGATGGTCTCGAGCTCCGCTTCGCTCGTCTCGCCGCGGGCCACAACAGGCTGGTTGCTCACAACAATCGTGAGAAACGCTGAGCTGTTCAGCTGTCTCAGTCCTTCTGCCGCACAGGGCAGGAGTTCCAATTCATCCGGCCTTCTCACAAAGCCGTTGTAGCGGTTGATGACGCCGTCCCGGTCGAGGAACACCGCGCGCTGCGGGAATTCCAGATTCCGCTTTGCCGGAAAGCCCGACTTCCACTCTTCCTCGGCCGCACGAATGCGATCCACTGTGCCGACATCCTTTACATACTCCGGCGAACGGTAGGCGTAAATCGCCTCACCCGCAGCCGCCATGGGTGCTAAAATCTCCTTCTCAAAGTCCGTTTTTTTGACTTCGGGGACGCAGCGCAACATGTCACGCGACAGAATGTAAATGCCTGCGTTCACGAGATTGTCCTGCCAGCCCGTCCGCACATTGTGCTTGGAGTCAAAGCCCGTGACGCGGTTCTCGCTGTCTGTCACAATGAGGTCCGAGTCGTAGGGATGGGCATTCGGGTGCGCAAAGAGCAGGCACGCCGCCCGCTTTTCGAGGAAAAAGCGCTCCATCCGCGCAAGATCAATGTCAAAGCGGATGTCGCCGAAGAGGAGCAAAAAGTGCTCGCTTTCGATTTTCGGCAAAAGCAGCGGAAATGCGCCCGCCGTGCCGAGCGGCGCTGTCTCTTCGACATAGTCGAGCTCCAGACCGAACGCAGCGCCGTCCCCGAAGTAGTCGATAATCTTCTCCTTCAGGTGTCCGACCACAAGGGTCACGCGCCGTATCCCGTAGCGCTTCAGTTGCTCGAGTTGCCATTCAAGCAGGGGCTTTCCGAGGAACGGAGCCATGGGCTTCGGAATTTCGTCTTTTGTGAGCGCCGCGAGGCGACTGCCCTTGCCGCCCGCCATGATTACTGCCTGCATCTTTGCTCCTCTCCGTTTTGTTTGCTGTTTTCTGGTCGATTATACCATAAAATGTCCTTTTTCCGGCGGAACATTCTATTTTTCATTTTCACGGCGCACTGCTATACTAAGTCCGAAAACAGCAATTGTTGCTATTATTGTTTCGTGTAAGGGGGTACTCATGAAGGGATTTATGAAAGAGTTCAAGGAGTTCGCGCTGAAGGGCAACGTCCTCGACATGGCGGTCGGTGTGATTATCGGCGGTGCGTTCAGCACCATCGTGAAGTCTCTGGTCGACGACATTCTCATGCCGTTACTCGGTATGATTCTCGGCCGGATTAACATCGCTTCGCTCGCGCTGACCATCCCGAATCCGCTCGGTGGCGAGGCTGTCTCGCTCGCCTACGGCACGTTCTTACAGAACGTCCTGAACTTCTTCTTCATCGCACTCGCGGTCTTCTGCATTGTGAAGGCGGCAAATACGGTCAGCAAGAAGAAAGAGGAGAAGCCCGAGGATCCGAAGCCGAGCAAAGAAGAGATTCTGCTCACCGAGATTCGCGACGCACTCCGCGAGAAGCACTGACTTTCGCAAAAAAGAACAGCCGGGCACACGCCCCGCTGTTCTTTTTTTTTGCATACGTTCCGTTCGGCGACTCAGCGCCCCTCTCGCAGTTCCTTGACTCTGTAGTAGAGCACCAGATGGACCGCCTGCGCAAAACTGCCGTCCTCGATGGCCCGCCGAAGTTCCTCCTCACCGAGATGTAGATAGACCACACACTCGGTCTCATCGAGTTCCTGTGCGGTGACGGTCTCACAGTCCTCTGCGAGAAAACAGTGCGCGCGACTCGTGCCCATAGTGGGGTTCGCATAGAGACTGCCAAGGTCCGTCCAGCGTGCCGCGACCGAACCGGTCTCCTCGCGGAGTTCCCGCTTGGCGGCGTCGAGCGGCGTCTCGCCCGCCTCAATGCCGCCCGCCGGAAACTCGGTCGTGACTTCGTCGATTCCGACGCGAAACTGTCTCACACAGATATATTTCCCCTGCTTGTCGAGCGCCGCAATCACAACAAAGTCGCGCCCCGTATAGTGGTAAAACGGGGCTACCGTCTTGCCGTTCGGCATGCGGTAAGTTGCCTCCCGAAAATCGACCCATCTGTCCTTCCGGACAATTTTGTCCTCTAATTTTTTCCAGCGAAGATTCTCGTCCATCGTTCTTCTCCTCTCTTCTGATTGGTCCGCTCAGCGCCGACGCCGACTCCGGTGACTCGGCATCCGTGTTTCCACTTCACGGCTTTCCTCCCGCTGCCGCTTCCGGAGCGCAAGTTGCAATCCTTCCCCCGCATTCAGGATCCACTGCAAAAGATAGTTCAGTCCGTAGCAGATGAAAAGCAACACCGTCGGATGCATGCGCTGCGGGAAAAAGAGCCCGAGCAGGCAGTAGACATAGCTGCAGACCGAGAACCAGACAAAGAACCAAATCGTCAGACGGAGTGCCGGGAGCCGGACAGCAAACCAGACCGCCGCAATGCCGAGCAGCGTGCCCGCCGCAAGGAAGGGCAACAACTTCAGCCAGGCACCGCTCTGCAGCGCCGCCCAGACATGATTCAGCGGAATCGACAGCGTCTCGACAAGCTCATCGCCCGCAATCGCGTCCTGCCCTTTGTCCGCCACGCGGTTCAAAAGCTTCGAGAGCAGCGGCAAAATCCAGATCTGAAAGAGCAGCTGATAGCCCGCGTTCAGATTTTTCTCGTACTTGGTGCTCATCTTCACTTCGACCAGCGACAGCGCGCGCGACACAAGCAACGACAAAAAGTAAGAGAGTGCGAGCGCCTGTGCGACGCCGAGCTTTTTCAGCTGATAGAGGCTGCCCTGGTAGCCGTAGACGCTGCTTCCGAAGAAGAGCTTCATCACATCATGGAAGGAGCTGATGCGCCCCGTGAGCCAGGTGATAATCCAGAGCAGTCCGCAGATCAGGGCGAGTAACAGCGTCTGCTCCCGGCTCGCTTTGAGCGAGAGGAGCGGTTTCTTTTTCGGCTCCGCCTTTTTTGCGCTGCCGAACTTCCGGGCCTTCGTCAAAACCTGTAAGAGGACGGCGGAGAGTCCCGCCGCGAGCAGTCCGAGCAGCAACTGCAGCCCGCCGTTGAGGAGCGCCGCATGTCCCGCGAGCCAGATTGCCGCGGAGAGCGCACTTGCAAGCAACGTAGGGAAAAAGTTTCTCAGGCCCAAAACGCGCAGACTCACGAAGAACGGATAGAGGTACAGGAGCGCCGCCGCTACCTGCCACCCGAGCTGCCGGTCCCAGTTTGTTTTCATCCGGAACACGCCCGCCAGCACATCCGCGAGCGAATGCACGAGACTGTCCGTGAAATGCCCCGTCATAAACCACGCCGTCGTAAAGTGATTGTCCAGCAGCGTATACGGGCGCAGGCAGGCAAAGAGATACAGGAAAAAACCGAGCAGCACAAAGCCCGCAAGCTGCAAGGCCCGTGTCTCCCGCACCAGGGCGCCGAGTGCGAGCAACATTGTAAAGAGCAGCTGGAAGAGCAGAATCAACACGAAGAAAAGCAGAAGCATCGCATCCAGCTCACTCTCCGTTCGAAAACTGCGCGCCGCAACGGCCCTCGGCAGGGAGAGTGGCCCGCCGGCCGCCCGCAAACTCCAATACAACAGAAAACATCCCAAAAAAAGAACGGCAGCGCGGAAGCACTGCCGTCTGAGCTGCTCAAGCATGGTCTGCCTCGCCGCCCGTGCGGCTCACCGTATCCTCGCCCATAATGCGGTCAAAATCCTTTTTCTCCGACGAAAAACTCGACGTGCAGCCCGCGCCGCAACTGCCGCAGTTTCCGCAACAGCCGGTGCTGTGCTGATGACTGCCGTGTCTCAGGATAAAGCGGGTGATGAGAACGATTCCCACAAGAATCGCAAGTGCCAACAGAGTGGTATATATATTTGTTCCGTCTGCCATAATACACCTCCTGCGCTTTCGCGCTGTTTCATTGTAGCCCCAATCCAACATTTTGTCATTAAGGATTTCGTAACGTCTGGTCACATAATATTCAGAATAGTTTTCGACAAACTTCAAGCATTATCGCAGCGCTTCTTCTATACTAAATGCATAATAAATGCACAAAGCACGGGAACACTCCCCCGGTTTTGAAACCCCCACCCTAATGGAAAAAGCCTCCGCCGGTAACGGAGGCTTTTTCCATGTCTTTTTTTACCTGAAATCTTTTCTACCGGGCAAACATATTGATTCTTCCGCAATGTTCCCGCAAGAGAGAAAAACTTTTCGCAGGCCTTTTTACGCAAAGCCCCTCCGCAAGAGGGACGGATGGCCCGCTTACCTATGCTTCTCCCCAAACATACTGCCGTTTTTGCCATCGCGCCGTTTATTTCAGATATTTGTCCATGATATTGCAGAAGTCGAAGGTCGCAAAATAGTCCTTCGGCGTCTCGGCGCGGCGAATCAACTGCACGGAACCGCCCTCACGGAGCAGAAGTTCCGCACTCCGAAGCTTGCCGTTATAGTTATAGCCCATCGAGAAACCGTGCGCACCCGTGTCGTGGATGTAGAGATAATCTCCCATCTCGATTTCCGGCAGCTCTCTGCCGATTGCGAACTTGTCGTTGTTCTCGCAGAGAGAGCCCGTGACATCGTAGACATGGTCGAGCGGCGCATCCTCCTTGCCGAGCACGGTAATGTGGTGATAGGCCCCGTACATGGCCGGGCGCATCAGATTCACAGCGCAGGCATCGACCCCGATATACTCTTTGTAGATGTGCTTCTCGTGAATGGCCTTCGTGACGAGTGCGCCGTAGGGTGCCAGCATAAAGCGCCCCATCTCCGCATAGATTGCAACATCGCCGAGCCCCGCAGGTGTCAGAATTTCCTCGTAGACCTTCCGCACCTCACGCCCGATTGTGAGAATGTCGTTTGCCTGCTGCTCCGGACGATAAGGCACGCCGACACCGCCCGAGAGGTTGATGAACGCAATCTCCGCGCCGGTCTCCTCTTTTAAACGCACCGCCTCACGGAACAGGACGCCTGCGAGCTTCGGATAATACTCGTTGGTCGTCGTATTGCTCGCGAGAAAAGCGTGCAGGCCGAAGCGCTTTACGCCCTTCGCCTTCAGAATGCGAAAGGCCTCGGTAATCTGCTCCGGCGTCATGCCGTACTTCGAGTCGCCCGGGTTATCCATGATGCCGTTCGAGAGTTCGAACATACCGCCCGGATTGTAGCGACAACTCATGGTCTCCGGAAGCTGTCCCAGCTCCTCTTCCACGCTCGCGATGTGGGTAATGTCATCCAGGTTAATGATGCCGCCGAGCTTCGCCGCGAGCGCGAACTCACCGGCCGGCGTGTCGTTCGAGGAGAACATAATCTGCTCGCCCGAGAAGCCGCAGGCATCGCTCATCATGAGCTCGGTCTCCGAAGAACAATCCACGCCGCAGCCGTATTCCTGCAAAATCTTTAAAAGGAACGGATTCGGCGTCGCCTTGACCGCAAAGTACTCGCGGAAGCCCTTATTCCAGGAAAACGCCTCCGTGACGCGCGCCGCATTTTCCCGGATGCCGCGCTCGTCGTAGATATGAAACGGCGTCGGGTACGTCTTTGCGATTTCCCGCGCCTGCTCCAGCGTCAAAAACGTCTTTTTCTTCGTCATACAATCTTACCTCACGATTCCAAGTGCTCATGTGTATAGAGATGGTCGCTGCAGTACTCATGGTCCCCCTTGCACTTGGAGCAATACCGAAACTCCAGCTCGGGGTTGGTGAGTTCAGTCCGCCCGCAAACCGTGCAGCGGTGGCGCGCAGTCTTCTCCGGTCCAGCCTCCCTCTTTCGCTTTGCGCCGTCAAGTGGGATAATCTTGGGGCGTGCACTGCCCTGCCGCAGCGCTCCCCCGGCTTTTACGCCCAAGAGACTCTTCAGCGCGCCAGACCAGTGGAGATAGAGCCCCAAATTGAGGAGCGAGAGCAGAATTGCAACCCGACTGCCCGCATTGCCCACAATGAAGTAGTAGAGCTCGATGCCGGCATAGAGTACACCGAGATAGATGGCGCGGACAGGAATCAGTCCCATGATATAAATCCGAAGATCCGGAAAGGTCAGCGCAAAGGCGAGAAAGAGCGATAGGTTCAGGGCGGACGGCGTGATCAGTGCGAAGCCGTGCACCACAAAATTCACGACAAAGGCCGCCGCAATGTGAAACAGAATGCCGAGAAACAAATAGAAGTTAAAGCGGAAGCAGCCCCAGCTCCGCTCCAGCATTCCCCCGATCCAGTAGTAAAAGAACAGCGCCATGAGTCCGTAAACCACAGTTTCTATGAGGTTGTTGCCGACGGTCGGCGGAAACAGGAGCCAGCTGACTAAACGCCAGACCTCCCCCTGCAGAATGGCGCCCGGGTTGAGCGCAAGATAAAGAAGATAGACCGACGGGTTTATAATCCACAGCACAAGTCCTATGGCATAGATTACGGTAAAAATGCGCATCACGTTCGGGATGGCAAAGCGCCCAAGGCGCTTCTCAAGGCGATCCAAGGTATTCATACACCCTCCTTCTGTTAAGAATAGAACTATTATCCGGTAAGAAAGGGGCTTTGTCAAATTGCGTTATCGCTTGCGTGCAGAGCGGCAGCCGCTTCTCTGAACGCACGTTCTCGTTTCTTGTTTTTCCCTATGTGCTGTGCTAGAATGTGTCACTATATATGGTATAATTGTTGTGTATGCGCTGTCACGGCGCAGGCGTCACATCATTGCAACTACTTTGAGGACAGTAAAGTATGGATAAGAAACAATACAGACTGGGCATCGACATCGGTTCCACGACCGTGAAGATTGCCATCTTAGACGAGAAGAACGAAGTGCTCTTCTCGGATTACCAGCGACACTTCGCGAACATTCAGGAGACCCTCGCCCGCCTTCTGGTCGAGGCGCGGGAAAAGCTCGGCGAGATTGATCTGGTGCCGATGATCACGGGATCCGGCGGCCTGACCCTCGCAACCCACTTAAACGTAACCTTCGTGCAGGAGGTCGTCGCGGTCGCGACAGCCTTAAAGGCGATTGCGCCGAAGACCGATGTCGCAATCGAGCTCGGCGGTGAGGACGCAAAGATCATCTACTTCACCGGCGGCATTGACCAGCGCATGAACGGCATCTGCGCGGGCGGCACGGGTTCTTTCATCGATCAGATGGCTTCTCTGCTCCAGACGGATGCCTCGGGTCTCAACGACTATGCGAAGAACTACAAGGCCATTTACCCGATTGCGGCGCGCTGCGGCGTGTTTGCGAAGTCGGACATTCAGCCTCTCATCAACGAGGGCGCAACCCGCGAAGACCTCGCGGCTTCGATTTTCCAGGCAGTTGTGAACCAGACCATCTCCGGCCTTGCCTGCGGCAAACCGATTCGCGGTCATGTCGCCTTCCTCGGCGGTCCGCTCCACTTTCTGCCGGAGTTAAAGAATGCGTTCATCCGCACCCTGAGACTCACCGACGAGTACATCATCGACCCCGATAACTCCCATCTCTTTGCGGCCATCGGCTCGGCCATGAGCGCAGAACAACAGGAGGGCGTCGAAATCACTGCACTCATCACCCGCCTGCAGAAGGGCGTCTCGATGGACCACGAGGTGCAGCGCCTCGCACCGCTCTTCCGGAATGAGGAAGAATACCGCGAATTCGAAGCGCGCCACACCGGCCATTCGGTCAAGTCCGGTGACTTCGAGAGCTACGAGGGCAAGATTTTCCTCGGCATCGACGCGGGTTCCACGACCACCAAGATTGCCCTGATCGGTGAGGACGGACAGCTTCTCTACAAGTTCTATTCGAGCAACGAGGGTTCGCCGCTCACCACCGCGATTCGCGCGGTCGAAGAAATTCAGAAGCGCATGAATCCGAACGCGGAGATTGTCTACTCCTGCTCAACCGGCTACGGCGAGGCGCTCTTAAAAGCCGCCTTCCAGCTCGACGAGGGCGAGGTTGAGACCATTTCGCACTACTATGCCGCTGCCTTTTTTGAACCCGACGTGGACTGTATTCTTGACATAGGCGGTCAAGATATGAAGTGCATCCGAATCAAGGACCACACCGTCGACTCCGTGCAGTTAAACGAGGCCTGCTCGGCGGGCTGCGGTTCCTTCATCGAGACCTTCGCAAAGTCGCTCGGCTACTCGGTGCAGGACTTCGCGAAAGAGGCGCTCTTTGCGAAGAACCCGGTGGACCTCGGCACCCGCTGTACGGTTTTCATGAACTCGAACGTCAAGCAGGCGCAGAAAGAGGGTGCAACCGTCGCCGATATCTCGGCGGGTCTCGCTTACTCTGTCATCAAGAATGCGCTCTTTAAGGTCATCAAGATTGCCGACGCGTCGAGTCTCGGCAAGCACATCGTGGTGCAGGGCGGTACCTTCTATAACGATGCCGTGCTCCGCGCCTTTGAGCGCACCGCGGAGTGTGAGTGCGTGCGCCCCGACATCGCCGGCATCATGGGCGCCTTCGGTGCGGCATTAATCGCGCGCGAGCGCTGGGAGCACCAGCCGACTACCATGCTGCCGCTCGACAAAATCATTGCGCTACAGTATAAGACTGCCATGACGCGCTGTCAGGGCTGTAACAACAAGTGCGTGCTCACCGTGAACCAGTTCGGCGGCGGCCGCCGCTTTATCTCGGGCAATCGCTGCGAGCGCGGTCTCGGCCTGGACCGGAAGAAGAAAGAAGTCCCGAACCTCTTTGACTACAAGATGCACCGCCTCTTTGACATTGAGACACTCTCCGAGGACCGGGCACCGCGCGGTACGATCGGCATTCCCCGCGTGTTGAACCTCTACGAAAACTATCCGTTCTGGGCGGTTTTCTTCCGTGAGCTCGGCTTCCGTGTTGTGCTTTCTCCGGTCTCGACCCGGAAAATCTACGAGCTCGGCATCGAGTCGATTCCCTCGGAGTCGGAGTGCTACCCGGCAAAGATTACGCACGGTCATGTGACCTGGCTCATCAAGAACGGCGTGAAGACCATCTTCTACCCCTGCATTCCCTACGAGCGGGATGAGGAGAACGGCGCCGGCAATCACTACAACTGCCCGATTGTCACGAGCTATGCCGAGAACATCAAGAACAATGTCGAGGAACTTGAGACCGAGCATGTCCGCTTCCTGAGCCCCTTCATGGCCTTTACGAACGAGAAGATTCTCTCTACGCAGCTCGAGAAAATCATGCAGCAGGAGTTCGACATTCCGGCGGCCGAGACCCGCGCCGCGGCACATGCGGGCTGGGGCGAGCTCATTCAGGCGAAGAAGGATGTCGAGGCCGAGGGCGAGCGCGCGGTACAGTGGTGTAAGGACAATAAAAAGCACGGCATTGTCCTCGCGGGCCGTCCCTATCACATCGACCCCGAAATTCACCACGGCATTCCGGACATGATTGCAGGCTTCGGACTTGCGGTTTTAACCGAGGACAGTGTCTCTCACCTCGGCAAAGTGGAGCGTCCGGTTGTGGTCTCCGACCAGTGGATGTACCATTCCCGCCTCTATGCGGCGGCGAGCTATGTGAAGAACACGGACGAGTTGGATCTCGTGCAGCTGAACTCCTTCGGCTGCGGCCTCGATGCAGTCACAACCGACCAGGTCTCCGATATTCTGACAGGCTCCGACAAGATTTACACCGTTCTGAAGATTGACGAGGTCAATAACCTCGGTGCAGCGCGCATCCGCATCCGCTCCCTGATTGCGGCACTCCGCGTCCGCGACCGGAAGCACTACCAGAGAACCGTGAAATCCGCGGCTTATGACCGTGTCCTCTTCACGAAGCAGATGAAGAAGGACAACTATACGATACTCTGCCCGCAGATGTCGCCGATTCACTTCGACCTGCTCGCACCGGCGATTTCGGCTTTCGGCTACAACGTGGTGCTCCTCGACAACGACGACCGCCGCGCGGTCGATATGGGCTTAAAGTACGTGAACAACGACGCCTGCTTCCCCTCGCTCTGCACGATCGGTCAGGTCATGGATGCCCTGCTCTCGGGCAAATACGACCTAAACCGCACTGCAATTTTCATGAGCCAGACCGGCGGCGGCTGCCGCGCTTCAAACTACATCGGCTTTATCCGCCGCGCCCTTGAGAAGGCCGGCATGGGACATATCCCGGTCATCTCGGTCAACGTAGGCAACATGGAGCAGAACCCGGGCTTTAAGGTCACGATTCCGATGGCCATCAAGGCAATTCAGGCGACCGTCTACGGCGATGTCATGATGCGCTGCCTCTACGCGACCCGCCCCTACGAAAAGGTACCGGGCAGCGCGGAGCAGCTCCACAAGAAGTGGCGCGCCATCTGCACCAAGGCGGTCTCCAAGCGGAATCCCGCGATGAACGAGTATCGCCGCATTGTCCGTGCAATTGTCAAGGACTTTGACGAGCTGCCGCGCCGTCCGGTCAAGAAGCCGCGCGTCGGCGTGGTCGGCGAAATTCTGGTCAAGTTCTCGCCGCTCGCAAACAACCACATTGTGGATCTTCTGGAGCGCGAGGGTGCCGAGGCTGTCATGCCGGACCTCCTCGACTTCATGTACTACTCCTTCTACAACTTAAACTTCAAGGCCGAGAACCTCGGCTTCTCGAAGAAGGGCGCTTTCCTCTGCAATGTGGGCATTAAGCTCATGGACTGGTTCCGCGCGGACGCAAAGGCAGCCCTCCGGAAGAGCAAACACTTCACCGAGCCCGGAGACATCCGCCACATGGCGGAGACCAGCTCCAAGTTCGTATCGCTCGGCAATATGACGGGCGAGGGCTGGTTCCTGACCGGTGAGATGTTAGAGCTCATTGAGAGCGGCGTAAAGAACATCGTCTGCACCCAGCCCTTCGGCTGCCTCCCGAACCATGTGGTCGGCAAGGGCGTGATCAAGCAGCTCCGCGCTTCCTATCCGGATGCGAACATCATTGCGGTCGACTACGACCCGGGTGCGTCCGAAGTGAACCAGTTAAACCGCATCAAGCTCATGCTCGCCATGGCGCAGAAAAACCTGCAGGGCGGTTCCTGTGCGACAAGTACCGAACCCCCTGAGGCGCCCGCCTCCTCCTGCGGTTGCGGCGGTCACGGCCACAGCGGCGGCTCCTGCGGCTGCTCGCACTGCGGTTAATGTTCCCGCGATGGACTTGCTCCCGTAAACCGAAAAACACCTCCGAAGCTTCCGCTTCGGAGGTGTTTTTTGATACCGTTATCATTTCCGCTCACTGAATGCCGCTGATTGTGACATTGCCCATTTCACTGCGAAGCAACAGGCGCTTGCCGCTGTTGCCGCGCTGTAGGAACTTGCTGTCCACGACCGCGCCCTGCGAGCGCACTGTCCCCTGCTCGGTCCGCGCAAAGCAATTAAAATCTGCGAGCGGCTCTGCGAGTGTGACTGTCAGATTCGAGAGTTCGGCATCTGCCTTAAAGTCATTTGTACGAAGCGCATCCGCGCGAAGTTCTCCCGCTGTCAGACTGAGCAGCGCGCGCTGCACAGTCACCGTCTGCAGCGTCACATCGCCGAGCTCTGCGGAAACCGTCAGACTGTCCGCATTTACACCCGTGATTGTCAAATCTCCGGCGCCGAGCGTAAAGCTGAGCGTCCCTAAGTTGGTGCCGCGCGGCACCGCAATGCGGAGCAGCTTGCCCGCCGTTCCGCTCTCCTTTACATAGAGCGTATCATTCTCGTGGTCTTCTGTCTGCAGCGCCGGTTCGCCATCGTAGTCAAAGTGAAAGTTGCCGTCAATGCTCTCCGCGAGTTCAACCGAGAGGCTGTCGCCCTCAACCGTCAGATTCCGGAAACGGCGCGCCAAGGTCTGCGGCGTCTCGGCTGCCGTGCTCTCTGTCGCCGTCGTCTCGGCTGCCGCATTCTCAGCGCTGCTCTCGACAGCTGCGAGTGTCTCACCGTCGGCTGCGGTCTCGGCTACGCTCTCTCCGCCCGCGGACTCTCCCCCTGCGAGCTGCTCTGCGCCGCTCTCGGTCTCTCCGGGCGCTTCCGCCGTGCTCTCTTCTCCGCTCTCCGTCGCATTGCTCTCGCTTGCGCGACTCTCCGCCGTGCCGCTCTCCGCTGCCGTCGTGCTCTCTGCCCTGCTCTCCGGGCGCGAAAAGCGCTCCGCAAACGAGGAACAGCCAGCCAAAAGCAGAAGGCTTCCGCCGAGCGCCGCGAGCAGCGCGCACATCCTTTTTTTCATCTGAAATCCTCCCAAACGGTACCTGAATTGTGATCGCCTTCAATTATCCAGTATGCCGAAAAAGAGGGCATATGTCAATTGACAGGAAGAACTGCTGTCTCTATACTGATACTATGAAAAGAAAATATCTCTCACCGAAAATTCAAAGTGCACATTTTGAGACAGAAAGCGATTCGATTTTCATCGACATCGTTCGCATGATGTTTCCGACTCTCAGTACGCTGGCTATTAGTAAATTGGCCGGATTCAACTTATTGGGCGACATCGTATCGATTGCCTATGCAGTGTATACCCTGCGCTTATTATGGCAGAACCGTCACGCCGAGAGTCCGACGAGCGCAGTTACCTTACAGATAGGTCGTGACATCCGCAAGCTGTTCGGCATCTGATATCCCGCTTGCCAACGCTTAACCGAAACAAAAAGACACAGCCGAGACGGTTGTGTCTTTTTGTGATGCCTCCATGTTTTTGTATTATCTTATCAACATACGTTCGGTTTTTAGTCTGCCGCCATAACTATTGTTCCTCATTATTGTCTTTTTGAATTCTGATTTCCCAATCATCAGGAAATCCAATGTGCTTCCGTTCGATAACCCCTTGATACGCATTCATCAGTTCCTTCACCATAGAAGCTACACTCTGATTCCAATCTTCCGAATCCGGATAAAGCTCTTTTAGAACACAGATAACTCCCCACAGCTTTCTTTTAGCGTCCTCTGACAAACCCGCAACTCCTCTGGGAATGGCTGTAAACGTCCTAAAGTAGAGACGATCATAATGCGCACAGAGATTTCTAAGATCCGTACAGCATCTAAGCCAGCTGTCCATCATTTTGTCATTGACGCTCGGATAATACGCTCTCACAAAGCTCTTTTTGTCACCTGTCTTTAAATCTCCGTAAAAGTATGCCGTCATTCCGAATGTAAAGAAACCAACAACAACCCATAGCGGAAAAGCACTCCCATACCGTTCATTGTGATGCTTGACAATAAGGCTGTTTTGCTGATGAGCAATCTCCTTATGTATCTTCTCTAGAAAAACCTCATGCTTATGCTTTCTGCCAAAGCTCTCTGCCTGATAATATCCGATAGGCCCATATCGCTCAGGCGCTGCATGAAAGTGAGCAAGAGCCGCTTTCAAACTCACTTCTATGACTTCTATGCTCTGAAACAGTATGCTTCTGAGTTTTCGATCGAATTCGTAAATCTGATAGACTTTCTCAATACAAGTCCCTTCTTGATACAGATCGGAACCTTCCATCCTGAAAGGCAAGAGATATCCCGTTAACCGGTAATACCCGATTCTTTTCAGAATGTTCTCACAACATTTATCATCCTTAATCCGGCAATTCCGCTGGCGCAAGCGCTCTATCTGTTCCTGATAAGTCAGAAACGGCTTACTCCTTCTCTCATCCTGCATGGGGTGGATTCTCTCCATATATCGGCTCAATATATAAAAATGTCCCCCCTGGGTCACTTCAGCGAGAGGTGCGGGGGGTCCTTACGCCATTATTATAATAATAATATTGACATTATTCAAGTATAACTCCTTCTGTAAAAAAAACCGCCGAGGCCAAAGCCTCGGCGGGGGGGTGCATAGGATCGATTACAGCGAGAGCACGTCCGCAAACGCCTGGATTGCGGTCTGTGCCTGACCGAAGTCTCTCATCTGCTGGTCAATGCCCAGCTTGATGTGCGGGATACCCGCATCGTCCAGAGCCTTCTTGAGGTACGGATACTCCATCTCCTCCGGATCGCAGAACTGCTGCATGAAGAGCACCAGACCCTGAGCGCCGCTCTTCTTCACAAGCTCTGCAACGAACTCGCCACGGCGATTCTTTGCGGACTGCGGATCGTAGAGCAGGATATCGTGGTCGCGGTTTGCGAACTGCACGGCGAGGTCTCTGACCGGATCGTCGGTTTCCGGCGCATCGGTCTTGAAGAAACGGCTCTCGTGCGCGACATCGTCCGCTGCGATTGCAATATGGTTGTCGTCGAAAATCTGCAGAAGCTTCGGGTTGTCGCAGATGATACCGCTCGTCACAACCTTGCTGCCCGTCCACTTTGCAGCCGGCAGCTTCTCAAGCTCTGCATTGAGCTCTTCGAGAAGCGGGGTATACTCGCTCTTTGCCATGAACCACGCGGACTTCAGCACCTGCATTCTCTTGACTGCCGTAATCACATCGCAGTGCTCGCTTGCGAGCTCCACAAAACGGCGCGCCGCACGGCGGTAACGGTTGTAGAGCTTGATGCTCGCCTGGAGTGCCTCCGGCGTAATTGCCTTCGAAGCAATCTTCTCAAGCTGGCGCTTGACCTCGTGATACTGGTCCATCGTGAACTGCAGTCCCCACTCCGCGAAACGGTTCTGCGGATGTGCAAGGAAGATGGTCGGCATCTTGCCGCCCATTGCCACGCGGATGTTCTGGGACATCGGGCGCAGCGTATCGCAGATGGTCGGCGTAATCACGCCGTCCAGTTCATCGAGGGTGCCGTTTAACAGCATCTCGAGACCCAGCTGTGCGATCGTGCAGTAGAACGTCGCGCAGTACTCCTTTGCCATGCTGATGGTCTGGTCGTTTGCACCCCAGACGCCCATCGGCACCATGCCTGCCGCATCGACAAGCTCTTCCGGCGCATAGTACGGAAGCACGCCGATGACCTTCTTGCCCTCTGCCTTATACTTCTTCAGCTGCGCCTTCGGATGTGCGGAGACCGCTGCAAACTTGTCTAACAATGCCTCGATGCTCATGCCTTACGCCTCCTTTGTCTCGTTGTTCTTCTCGTTTGCTTCCATTGCTTCCATGAGACCCTGGACTCTGGTCTCGTACTGCGCCGCATTGAAGTTACGCGGGTCAGCCTGGTCGCCGTCAAAGCCTGCGGTCGGAACACCGAGGTCCTTCGTAAAGCGTCTCTGCATCTCTGCCATATAGCCGGACCACGGCTTGCAGGAGCGGTTGTAGTGCACCAGAACGCCGTCGACCTTGTTGTCGCGGCAGATGCCCTCTCTCCACGCCACGCCCTGCTCAATGCAGACCGAGTTCGGCGCCTTGTAGTACGCTCTTGCCATGCCGTCCATGTCCTTGTAGACAAAGCCGAATGCCGGCGCATACACGACTGCCGTGACGTTGATGCCGTTCTCCTTCAGCGGCTTGAAAAGCTGCGGGAGTTTCGGCCAGCACGGAATGCCCTCGAACATGATGCGCTTCTTCTCCGGGAACGGAAGCGTCGTCGTGCCTTCCTTCACATTCTCCTCGAGGTCGCGCGCGAGCTGCTCGAATGCCTCTGCGGTCTCAACCTTGCCGCGTGCGGTAACGATATCCGCCATGTGGTTGAAGAGGTCAAAACCGGACATCGGCGCCGGCTTGTACTGGAGGTAGTCACAGACCTTGAGCCATGCCGTTGCCGAACGGTTTGCATTTGCACAGGCCTGCTCGAACTTCTTCTCGTCGAACTTCTTGCCGGAAATCTGCTCGAGCTGCTTGATTGCCGCATCGAACTGTGCGCGCACATACTTGACCTTGGAATCATCGACCTCGACATCGTTGTTGTACGGAATGTCGATCATGATGAGCGGGATGTTGTGAATGCGGGCAATGTTCTCATACCACTTGGTCATGCAGTTGCAGATGTTGTTGCAGCAGAGGACAAAGTCGGGCATCGGCATGAGGTTCTGACGGATCGGCTTCAATGCCTTTAAGCGCATTTCCTTCTCCGGGCCGTCCGGAAGCGCCTCGATCTCGTTGATGTTCACGAGCTCCTCGTACGGAACCTGGGTCTTCGGATCCTTCTTCGGCTTGCCGGTCTCGGGATCGATGACCACATTGCCGTTCTCATCCTTTAACGGCTTGCCGCTTGCCGGGTTGATGATGAACTCGCCCGTTGCCGGATCAAACTTTCTGCCGACGCGGAAGCCCTCTGCATACGCAAGGCTGATACGGGTATAACCGCAGATATCGTTGTCATACCCCATATCCTCCGCCGCCTGACAGAGCATTTCGCCGTCGCGGTTTGCCGCGATACCCGCTGCCTGGTTCTCCGGATAGACAACCTTCAGATCGAATGCCTCTGCGAGCTCGCAGGGGAACTTGGAGGAAGACCAGCCCACCGGCTCACCGCGCTTCTTTGCCTCTCTCGCCTGCTCGTAGACATCGTCCACGACTTTACGGAGTGCAAGGACGCCGGGGCTCACTTTCTTCTTTGCCGGCTTCTTCGCTTCCGTGTTCTTTACTTCTTCTGCCATTTCAATCGCCTCTTTTCTAAATATGGCTTATGCCTTGGCGTGCTTTAACGCGCCCTGATATGCAAACAGTGCCGCGCCGAGCGCACCGTTGTACTGTGTGAGCGGGGAAGTCTTGATCTCACAGCTCAACTGCTCCTCCAAAGCCTTCACCACGCCGTGGTTCTGTGCGACACCGCCCGTCATGACGACATCCGGTACAAGACCCACGCGGTGCACAAGTCCTGCGACTCTGCCCGCAATCGCTCTGTGGATACCTGCGATGATGTCCCGCTTGTCGGTGCCCTGCGCGAGCTGGCTGATGACCTCGCTCTCCGCAAAGACTGTGCAGGTCGAGCTGATACCGATGCGCTTCGTGGACTCCGCCGAGAGCGTCTCGAGGTCCTCAATGTTGACCTCCAGAACCCGCGCCATGACATCCAGGAAGCGTCCCGTTCCCGCCGCGCATTTGTCATTCATCTGGAAATTGACCATCGCGCCGTTCTCGATCTTCAAGACCTTCACGTCCTGGCCGCCGATGTCAATGACGGTGTGCACCTTCGGAAACAGGAAAAACGCACCCTTTGCGTGACAGGAGAGCTCACTCATCTGCTTGTCCGCAATACCTTCAAGGGAGTTGCGGCCGTAGCCGGTTGCGAGCGTGTAGTCCATGTCCTCGCGCGTCTTGCCCGCATTCTTCAGAACCTCCTCGATGGCGCGCTGAGGACCGGATGTACCGGTCCCCACGCTCACCAAGGATTTCGATACGATTTCCTTGCCGTCCTTTAGCATGATGCACTTGGAGGCAGTGGAACCGACGTCAATACCCAACGTGTAAATTGCCATAAAATTCTAACCTTCTAAACTTCTTTGCGAATGAGAATTAAGCCTTTGCTCCCGCGGTTTTCGCGTTCTGGCCGTTCTCATCATAGTCCTTGATAATTCTCGGGAGAATCATCTGGTGAACCGGGCAAATGGACTTCGGATTCTGGTAAGCAGCATCCGCAAATGCCACGACATAGTTTCTGATCTTCGGCATATCGACGATCTCATCGACCAAACCTGCCTTTGCGCAGTAAGCCGGGGTCGAGGTATCGATATAGTGCTGAATCAACTGGTTCATCTTGTCGATGGTGCCCTGGAGATCCTTGCCCGAATCCTGGTCCTTCACGAGACGGCGGCTGTACATAGCGCCTGCTGCGGTCTTACCGTACATGACGTTGATCTCGGTTGCAGCCGTACCGATCGAGAAGACATTGTTGTCATTGCCCTGCGGGCCGCCGAGCACGTAGTGTGCCGCTGCGGTACCCTTGCGGAGCGTAATCTCGAACATCGGGAGCTTCGTGGACTGGATCGAGTAGATCAAGCTCTGGCCGAGACCAAGCAGCTCTGCTTTCTCTGCCTCATTGTCGACATCGATACCGGTCGTATCCTGTACCCAGATGATCGGGAGACGGTCACGGCCGCAGAGGGTCACGAACTCGTTCATCTTGATCAGGCCCTGGCGATAGAGCTTGCCGCCCATACCCATAGCGCCCTTGCCTCTGTACTCCGGATAGTTCGGGTAGCCCTGCATTGCGAGCACACCCTGACGGTTCGCGACGACACCGACCGGAAGGCCGTTGACCTTCGCGATACCGGTGATCATCTCCGGGCCGTAGTCCTTCTTGTACTCCATGAACTCGCCGCCGTCGATGAGTGCCTTCAGGACATTGTACATGTCATAGGTGCGGCGGGTGTTGCGCGGAACGATGTCGTAGAGCTCCTCGCCCTGGATGGCCGGAGCCTTCGGCGTATCGACCCGGAAGAACTCCGGATTGAATGCCGGCATGTAGTCCATATACTTCTTGATGGAATCCAGAACGCCGAACTCCTCCGCATAGACCTCGCGGAAGAAACCGGTCACGTTGTAGTGGATGGAGACGGAGCCCGGCGGGTCGTTCTTCATCTTTCTGGTCGCATCGATCATGCCCTGTGCACCCTCGAGGTCAACGTACGGCTTCGAATCCATGCCGCCGACAATGCCTGCGCCGCCGACTGCCATGTTTGCCTTCTCGTGCGCAATCAGCACGGTCGGGGAAATTGCGTGATAGCCGCCGCCGGCCGGGTTCGTGCCGTAGATGCCGACAATGACCGGAACGCCGAGCTGGTTGAGCTCCGAGTTGCGGTAGAACGGCGTGCCGCCGCCTCTGCGGTTCGGATAAACCTTCTCCTGCTCGTCGAGCTTAACGCCGGAGCAGTTCAGGATATAGACCAGCGGAATGCCGAGCATCTTCGCCGTGTCGGAGCCGCGGAGCAGGTTGTCCGCCTGACCGGGAACCCAAGCGCCCGCCATCTTCTTGTTGTCGGAGGCGATGATGACAGCCCACTTGCCGTTGATGCGGCCAAGACCCTTGACAATGCCGGTCGAGACAATGCCGATCTTCTCCTCTGCGTTATCCTCCGGGTTGTAGAGCGTGTTGAGCGGGCAAAACGTGCCCTCGTCAACGAGCTGATTGATTCTCTCGAGTGCCGTGTACTGGCCCTTCGCGTGAATCTTGTCATCCGGCGTGCCCGCAGAGAGAAGCTTCTCTGCGCGGGCGTGGATATCCTGCTCGACTTCCTTTAACTCTTTCACGTTCTCCGGATTCGGTTTTGCAGCCGGCACATTCAGAACTTTCATGTTCTGGAAGTAGCGCGGCATGGTGTAATTGCTCATTTTAAATCTCTCCTTAAAAGTGAGTTAACTGGTGGCTGAACTCTTCGCTTACTGCTTCGGAACCTTGATGAACGCCTGGCCGGGATCGATCTCCTCGCGGATCAGCTTGATGATCTCCGGGCTCGGTCCCTCCATGAGCTTTGCTCTGGACACATCGACATCAAAGCCGGTGTTCTCCTTGACCATTTCCGGGCTGGAGAAGGGATAGTAGTACGCGAGGTACATTCTCTTGGTCTCCTCGTCGAACTTCATGATGCCGAGATCCGTGACGACCATCTGCGGGCCTCTGTTGCCCGGAAGACCGGCTCTCTCTCTGCCGCCGGGGCCGTCCATCCAGCCCGGGCTCGTGACATAGTCGATCTTGTCCATGAATCTTCTCTTCTGGTGCTGCATCATGATGACCGTATTGCAGTAGGTCGCGATGCCGTTTGCACCGCCGGAGCCCGTGAAACGGGTCTTCGGGTTGTTGTAGTCGCCGATGCAGGTCGAGTTCACGTTGCCGTAGGGATCGATCTGCGCGCCGCCGATGAACGCAATCAGGCGCTCCTCGCCGTGCAGCCACTCATTTGCCTCGAAGCCGACAAAGCGGATGTTCGGCCACTGCACCGCGCAGTGTGCCATGAAACGGAGATCACCGACCGAACGCGGCACCTCGACCGGATCGCAGTCCATGAGACCGCTCTCCACAATCGGATGGCAGGACGGGCAAACCACGCGCTTCGCAAGGGAAGCGCCGATGAGCGGAAGTCCGGTTCCGACGATGACAATCTGATTCTCCTGAATATTCTTTGCAATGGCGTAAGCCTGCATCTCCTGCTTGGTATAATTCGTGTAATCAGCCATGTCTCTCTCCCCTCCTTTATCGCTTCGCGTAGCCGAGTCCCGGAATGACCTTCAGGCTCGCGAGGTGCGCGCCGCCGATCTTGTCCAGAACATCGTTGTTGTCCTTGCAACTGTAAACCCACTTGTCCAGATAATCGCGGAAGGTCTCCGGATTGACCGGTGCCGTGTACGGCAGGCCTTTCTTCTCGGCCTTCTCCTTCTCCTTTGCGATCTGGCGCTCTGCGTCTTCCTTATCCTGGTACTTCGAAGCCTTGTCGTACTCCTTCAGAGCCTTGTCATCGCAGTCATAGTAATTGTAGCACTGGGACGGCCAAGCGCCGAACGGCACATGCACAACCGCGTTGACGCACTCGCCGAAGACCTTGTTCTGCGACGGCTCCTGGCGGATGTACTCGTTGCTTACCAGTTCCTCGCAGGTCACGATGACCTTTCTCGCCGCGACAGCGACATCGACATCGTGGAACTCATCGCCCTCAATCACGCAGGTACCGTCCGGGGACGCCTTCTGCACGTGGATGATGGCGGTGTCAAGCTGCGGGGTCGGAACCGCAACGACCTTCTCGCCCGGGTTGAAGGGATTCTCAACATAAGCAAACTTTAAATTGGTCAGCTTGTCGAGGGTCTGTCTCTTCTCCTCCGAGATGCCCCAGAAATCCGTGAGACCGGAACCCTGCATGAGGCGCACCGGAAGGTACGGAAGACCGAGGGAAGCAGCATGGAGCTGCAGCATCAGCACGTCCTGCGAGTAGTCCTCGTAGGTCAGGGTGCCTGCCTCGATCGCAGCGCGGAAGCGGCGGGACACGTTCGTGTAGCCGGAGTTCGCGGTGTAGCAGTTGATGTATGCCTTGACGCGGCCCTCGCCGATCATCATGTCCCAGTCACCGCCTGCCGGGCCTGCCCAAACAGTAAAATCGGTCTGTCCCTGGCGAAGGATCTCGAAAACAGCCGCATAGGGCTTCCGGTTCGTTGTAAATCCGCCGAAGCAAATTGCATCTCCGCTCTCGACATACTTTGCAACAGCATCATGTAAACTCATTACTTTATTCAAGGTAATGTCCTCCTTTCTCGAAACACCAAAACGATTTTGTTCTTGCCTGTATTGCCTCTGTTTCTATTACAAAACGACTCAGTGCGCGAAGAAAGTCAGGAAGAATCCTGCCGCAACCGCAGAGCCGATGACGCCTGCCACGTTCGGTCCCATTGCATGCATCAAGAGGAAGTTGGTTCTGTCCGTCTTGGAACCGACCGTCTGGGACACACGCGCCGCCATCGGGACAGCCGAAACGCCTGCCGAACCGATGAGCGGGTTGATCTTGCCGCCGGTGACGGCATAGAGAATCTTACCGAATACCACGCCGCCGAACGTCGAGAAGCTGAATGCCGCAAGACCCATGACGACAATTGCGAGCGTCTGCGGGCGAAGGAAGAGCTCGCCGCGCGCCGTTGCACCGACCGAAAGGCCGAGGAAGATGGTGCAGATGTTGCAGAGTGCGTTCTGCGCGACATCCGAAAGTCTCTCAACCACGCCGCACTCGCGGAACAGGTTGCCGAGCATCAGCATGCAGAGCAGCGGTGCGACATCCGGGAGCAGCAGGGACACGAGGCAGGCAACGAGGATCGGGAAGATAATCTTCTCGGCCTTCGAGACCTTTCTGAGCTGCTTCATCTTGACGCGACGCTCCTTGTCCGTCGTCAGGAGATTCATGATCGGCGGCTGAATCAGCGGAATCAGCGCCATGTAGCTGTACGCCGCGACCGCAATCGGTGCGACCAGCTCGGGAGCGAGATTGTTTGCGACATAGATAGCGGTCGGACCGTCAGCGCCGCCGATGATGCCGATTGCAGCAGCCTGCTGCGGGGTGAAAAGGCCGGTCGCATTCGCAAAGATGAATGCGCAGTAGATACCGAGCTGTGCAGCCGCGCCGAGCAGCAGCGAAATCGGGTTTGCAATCAGCGGACCGAAGTCCGTCATTGCGCCGACTGCAAGGAACATCATGCAGGGGAAGAAGCTGGACTTAACACCCATGTACATAACGCCGAGAACGCCGGCATCGTACCAGTGGTCGAGCTGATAGAAATATTCGAAGGTGCCGGAGTGCGGCAGGTTCGACATGAAGATACCAAAGGAGATCGGGAGCAGCAGAAGGGGCTCAAACTGCTTTACGATCGCGAGATACATCAGAATGAACGAGATCACCAGCATGACAAGCTGCTGCCAGGTCATCGTTGCATATCCGGAACTCTTGAGCAGTCCCTCAACGATAGTTATAAGATTCACTGCGTGTTCCTCCTTCGCTTAGTTCAACGTGCCCATGACCTGGTCGGTATCCACCGTGTCACCCGTCTTCACGTTGATCGAAGCGACCGTACCGTCAACCGGTGCCACAATCTCATTCTCCATCTTCATTGCCTCGAGGACGAACATGGTCTGGCCTGCGCTGACCTTGTCGCCGACATTGACTTTGACGCCGAGCACGGAGCCGGGCATCGGGCTGGTCACGGACGTGCCGCCGGGCGCTGCCTTTGCAGCCGGTGCTGCCGCTGCCGGAGCCGGAGTCGCCG
>NZ_CALEYG010000015.1 GCF_937924975.1 uncultured Stomatobaculum sp. | reverse complement strand
CAGTTCGCCGGAGGAATTATTTCAGACTGTCCTACTTGATCTTGCAATCTAGCAACTTTTTCATTTTTATTTTTGAAAATCGTAACATCCCATTTCTTCGTCCGGATTTTTGACCGCACGAATATCGCAAGTACCATTCTTTTGCTCACCTTTTATCTCCGCGCATCTATTATGTGAACCAATTAATCCGCTTCGTTACTTTGTTCTGCGGCGTACTTCCCTTTATCCTGCGCCTTCATCGGTTTCGGGCAAAAAACCGGATATGCCAAAGTCTTATTTCAGTTTTTCGCCCTTCGTGTCCCCCGTGCCCGCGCCGTACACAAAAAGCCGGGCAGGGCTTCTCCCTCCCGGCTCTCTATCATCTTCTTCCTTCTATCTTCGTCGAAGCCTTCTATCCGCATCGAAGTCTTATTTCAGTTTTTCGCCCTTCGTATCCCGGTGGCCGCGCCGTATCTTCTCCGGATTGACCTTTTTCCCGTTGAACACAAACTCTTCCATGGGCGGTAACAGCAGCGCGCGCTGCACAAAGTCGCTGTCACCGAGGCGCATGCCGCGCACACCGCGCGCGTTCTTCTTCATTCGCGGCGCTTCTTCGGCGTTAAAACGGAGCGCAAAATCCCCCTCGCTGAGCAGCAGAGCATCCGGCCGACCTTTGCCGAGCGCGAGAACCGCCACGAGGCTGTCCGTGTCGCCGAGTTTGGTCGCAACCACAGTCTTATTCGCGGTCTCGAATTCCGCGCCGTCAACGAGTTTCACATAGCCCTCGCGGCTCACAAAGAACAACGCGGTCGCGCGGAGACTGCCTGCCGCCGCGACCAGCAGAATTTCTTCCTTGCGCCCGTCGAAGCGACTCAAGTTGTCAATCGGCACGCCCTTGTCCCTTAACTTGCCGGCGGGAATATCCCGCACCTTGACCTGATGCAGAGCCCCCGCACTGGTATAGAGCTGTATCCTGCCGCTCGTCATAATCGGGATAACCGCGCGGTACTCGCTCTCGATCTGCTCCCGATTCTTCTCATAACTCGCAACATCCAGAAGTTTTGCGTAGCCGAAGCGATCCAGGAGGAAGATGACCTGCTCATCCTCCGGCGCTTTCTCTTCGACCACCGCCTCCTTGCTGTTCTCGAGCGCGGTGCGGCGCGGCACGGCATACTCTTTTTTGATTGCCTCGAGATCTTTGATGAGAAGCTTGTCGAGCTTTGCGCGACTTTCGAGATACCCCTCGTAAGTCTCGATCTTCTTCAAGGTCTCCGCGTGCTCTTTTTCGAGCGCCAGAATCTCGAGCCCGATCAGTTTATAGAGACGCATATCCAGAATTGCCTGTGCCTGGCGCTCCGTGAAATGAAGCTTCGTCGCGTCGCGGAGAAAACTAGGGTCCTTGAAGTAAATGCGGCTCGCATCGCCGGTCGTGAGGCAGGCCTTCGCATCCTCCAGTTTCTTTGCGCCGCGGAGTATCGCAATGATTAAGTCAATGCAATCGCAGGCGGCAATCAGTCCCTCCTGCACCTCCTGCTTTAAACGCTCCTTTTCGAGTAACGTCGCGTACTTCTTCTCGGCGTTCTCGTACTGAAACGCGAGGTAGTGCTTTAAGATGCCCTTTAAGTCGAGGGTTTCCGGTCTGCCGTCCGCAATCGCGAGCATATTGACGCCGAAGCTGTCCTCGAGCTTGGTCTTCTTATAGAGCATGTTCTTGACGCGCTCCAGATCCGCGTCGCGGCGAAGCTCCAGAACAATGCGGACGCCTTCCTTGGAACTCTGGTTCGAGATATCGACGACCTCGGGGAGCTTTTTGTTCTCCACAAGCGCCGCCACATCCGTGAGAAATTTATCGATGCCCGCGCCGACCATGGTATAGGGAATCTCGGTGATGACCAGCTTGTCACGGTCGCTCCGCTTCTGGCCGAGCTCCACCTCAATGCGGCCGCGCAGCTTGATTTTGCCGACACCGGTTCTGTAAATCAGCGGGAGCTCGCTTTGATTGGCGACAATGCCGCCGGTCGGAAAATCCGGTCCCTTTAAGAGGCCGAGCAGCTTCTCGTATTTAATCTCCGGATTTTTGATGTAGGCGATGCAGGCGTCACAGACCTCCCCCAGGTTGTGCGGCGGAATCGAGGTCGACATACCGACTGCAATGCCCTCCGCGCCGTTCACGAGGAGGTTCGGAATGCGCACCGGCAAAACCTCCGGCTCCTTCTCGGTCTCGTCGTAGTTCGAGACAAAGCGGACGGTCTTGTCGAGATCGCGGAGGTAGACTTCCTCCGCAAACTTCTGGAGTTTCGCCTCGGTGTAACGCATGGCCGCAGCGCCGTCGCCCTCGATTGAGCCGAAGTTGCCGTGGCCGTCGACCAGCGGCATGCCGCGCTTAAAGGGCTGGCTCATCACAACCAGCGTCTCGTAAATCGAGCTGTCGCCGTGCGGGTGATATTTACCCATCGTGTCACCAACAATACGCGCGGACTTCCGGTGCGGCTTGTCGTGACTTAAGTGCAGTTCGCTCATATCATAGAGCACGCGCCGCTGCACCGGCTTTAAGCCGTCCCGCGCGTCGGGAATCGCGCGGGCGGTGATCACACTCATCGAATAGTCGAGATAGCTCTTCTGCATCTCCTCCGAGTATTCGGTTCGAAGAATTTTCTCTGCCATGGTATTCCTCTCTCGCCTTTATGCGTCGATTTCCGCTTCGTCCGCGTGGTCGTGGATAAAGTCGCGCCGCGGTCCCACATTGCTGCCCATGAGGAGCGCCGTAACCTCGCTCGCGAGGCGCGCATCCTCGATCTCGACCCGCTTTAACATGCGCTGTTCCGGGTTCAGCGTGGTCTCCCAGAGCTGCTCCGGGTTCATCTCGCCGAGCCCCTTGTAGCGCTGCAGGGTGAAGCTCCCCTCTTTATGCTTTGCCTTGAATTTTTCGAGCGCCTTGTCATCGTAAATGTAGACGCCGTCCTTGTCCTTGCCGCGCGTCGGAACCGCCTTATAGAGCGGCGGCATTGCAATGTATACATGCCCATCGTAGATGAGTTCCGGCATGAAGCGGTAGAGGAAGGTTAAGAGCAGGGTGTCGATGTGGCTGCCGTCGACATCGGCATCCGTCATCAGAATAATTTTGTCGTAGCGCAGCTTCGTGATGTCAAAGTCGTTGCCGTAGCCCTCGGAGAAGCCGCAGCCAAAGCTGTTAATCATGGTCTTGATCTCCGCGTTCGCAAGCACCTTGTCAATCGAAGCCTTTTCGACATTCAGAATCTTACCGCGAATCGGGAGTATCGCCTGATACATGCGGTTTCGCGCGGTCTTCGCCGAGCCGCCTGCGGAATCTCCCTCAACAATGAAAATCTCACACTTCGCGGGATCCCGGGACTCACAGTTCGCAAGCTTTCCGTTCGAGTCGAAGGAAAAACGCGGCTTTGCGAGCAGATTGGTTCTCGCCTTCTCCTCGGCTCGCCGTATCTTTGCCGACTTTTCGGCGCAGGCGATAATCGCACGAACCGTCTCCAGGTCGCGGTCAAAGTAGCGCGTGAGCTCATCGCCCGCAATCGTGGAGACCGCCTTCGTCGCATCCGCACTCGCAAGCTTGGTCTTGGTCTGTCCCTCGAAAATCGGATCCGGGTGCTTGATTGCGACAATCGCTGTCATGCCGTTTCGCGTGTCCGCGCCGGTGAAGTTCGCATCCTTCTCCTTTAAAAAGCCGAGCTCGCGCGCGTAGGTGTTGATGAGCTGCGTGAAGCGCGTCTTAAAGCCCTGCAGATGTGTGCCGCCCTCGGCCGTGTAGATGCTGTTGCAGAAGCCGAGCAGCTTCTCTTCAAAGGCATCCACAAACTGGATTGCGCACTCGAGCTCAATGTCCTCAAAGCGCCCCTTGATGTAAATCGGCTCATGGACGGCTGTCTGCCCCTCGTTCAGCGCGCGGACATAGGCAATGAGCCCCTCGGGCTCGCGAAACACTTCCTGTTCCGCCTCGCCGGGGAGCTTGTTTTCGTAATAGATGGTGATGCCGGGATTTAAGTAGGCCGTCTCGTGTAGCCTCGACTTTAACCAGTCCGCGCGAAAGTGTGTCTTCTCAAAAATCTCCGGGTCCGGCAGGAAGTTGATTTCCGTGCCGCTCTCCGCCTGCTTTCCGACAATCGGCAGGAGACCGTTTTTCAGCGCCGTGGTCGGCTCTCCCCGCGAATAACTGTCCTCGTAGACCACGCCGCCGCGGCTGATGCGCACCCGCATCTTTTTGGAGAGCGCGTTCACGACTGAGGAGCCCACGCCGTGCAGACCTCCGCTCGTCTTGTACGCGCTGTTATCGAACTTGCCGCCCGCATGCAGGGTCGTCATGACGACACGCTCCGCTGAGACACCCTTCCGATGCATCTCGACCGGAATGCCGCGGCCGTTGTCCCGCACGGTACAAGAACCGTCCTTCTCGAGGACAATGTGAATCTCGCTGCAGTAGCCCGCGAGGTGTTCATCGATTGCATTATCCATAATCTCGTAAATCAGGTGGTTCAGCGCCTTCTGCCCGACGCCACCGATGTACATACCCGGACGCTTTCTGACCGCTTCGAGACCTTCCAGCACGGTGATGCTGTCCGCATTGTACTGTGTCTTTGCCATCTCTCCTCCTTAGCGCCGCGGAAACGGCGAAAAAAAGAGACCGAAGTCTCCCTTCGGTCCCATGCAGCAAGCGACGGGAATCGAACCCGCGTCCCAAGCTTGGGAAGCTTGTGTTCTACCATTGAACCACGCCTGCGTACAAATCAGTATACCGGAAGTCAAGAGGATTGTAAACCTTCTTTTTTCTTCCGGCACGCCTCGCAATAGCCGTAGAGCACCGTGCCCTCGCATTGCAATGAAAAGCCGTGACCGCGCATCAAATGCTCTCTGACCTCATCCATGAAGTCGCAATCCATGTGTATGATTTTACCGCAGCCGAGACACTTTAAGTGCAGGTGGTCCGCACAGTGCCGCCCCTCGACTTCGAGCTGATAGACAGCCTTCTCACCCTTCTCCGCGACATATTTGAGAATCTTCTTTTCCTCATACAGGCGGTCCAGATTGCGGTATACCGTCGTCGGACTCACATTCAGGCCAATGCTCTGCAGATGATCCAGAATATCCGAAGCGCTCACGGTTCTGCCCGCCGAGGTCTCCAGATATTTCATGATTTCCTGTCTTGACTTTGTGCTGTATGTTCCGCTCCTCTTCATAGCCGCCCCCTTGCAGGAAGGATAGCACAGAACATTCGTTTTGTAAAGAGACACCAACAGGCGGCAGACCGGTTGTAATGCCGATCCGCCGCCCGTTCGTGTCTTACTTGAAAGCTTCTTCCGCGTCAGAAGAGTCCTGTGATCTTTCCGTTCTCGTCGACATCGATGTGCTCTGCCGCCGGCACCTTCGGGAGACCCGGCATGGTCATGATGTCGCCGGTCTTCACGACAATGAAGCCCGCGCCCGCCGAGACCTTGACCTCGCGGACCGTAATCTTGAAGCCGCGCGGCGCACCGGTCAGATTCTTGTTGTCCGAGAAGCTGAACTGTGTCTTCGCCATGCAGACCGGATAGTGCCCGAAGCCGAGTTCCTCGAGGCGCTTTGCCTGCTTTTTCGCCTCGGCCGTGAGCACCACGCCGTCGCCGCGGTACACTTCGCGCACAATCTTGTTGAGCTTCTCCTCCAGGCTGTCGCCGTCCTCGTAGGCAAAGCGGAAGTGGTTCTCTGCCTTGTCCTCGCAGAGACGCACGACCTCGCGTGCCAGTGCCTCGCCGCCTTCGCCGCCCTTCGCCCAGACCTCGGAGAGCACGACATTGACGCCGAGCTTCTTGCACTCGTCTGCGATGCAGGCAAGCTCCTCCTCAGAGTCAAACGGGAAGCGGTTGATTGCGACCACGGTCGGAAGGCCGAAGACCTTCGTCATGTTCTCGACATGCTGCAGGAGATTCGGGAGGCCCTTTTTAAGCGCCTCGACATTCGGCGTGTTGAGTTCTGCCTTGTCGACGCCGCCGTGGTGCTTCAGCGCGCGCACGGTTGCAACCACGACCGCGCAGTCCGGGCGCAGACCCGTCATGCGGCACTTGATGTCAATAAACTTCTCTGCGCCGAGATCCGCGCCGAAGCCCGCCTCGGTGACCGCATAGTCGTTCAGCCGAAGTGCCAGTCTGGTCGCGAGTACGGAGTTGCAACCGTGAGCAATATTCGCAAACGGTCCGCCGTGAATAAAGGCCGGCGTGTGCTCCAGGGTCTGCACGAGATTCGGCTTCAACGCGTCTTTTAAGAGCGCTGTGAGCGCACCCTCCGCGTGAAGGTCGCCCGCAGTCACCGGCTCATTGTCCATGTTGTAGCCGATAATCATGCGCGCCAGTCTCTCCTTCAGATCCTTTAAGTCTTTCGCGAGGCAGAAGACCGCCATAATCTCACTCGCGACCGTGATCTCGAAGCCGTCCTCGCGGACACGGCCGTCGGTTCTCTTGCCGAGACCATCGATGATGTTGCGGAGCTGACGGTCGTTCATATCGACCGCGCGCTTCCAGGTGATACGCTTGTCGTCGATGCGCAGCGCGTTGCCCTGGAAGATATGGTTGTCAATTAGCGCCGCAAGGAGGTTGTTGGCTGCCCCGATTGCGTGGAAGTCGCCGGTAAAGTGGAGGTTAATCTCCTCCATCGGCACGACCTGCGCGTAGCCGCCGCCGGCAGCGCCGCCCTTCACGCCGAAAACCGGACCGAGCGAAGGCTCGCGGAGTGCGACCGCAACGCTCTTGCCGAGACGCTTTAATCCGTCCGCGAGACCGACGGAAGTCGTCGTCTTGCCCTCGCCCGCGGGCGTCGGGGTGATGGCCGTGACCAGCACGAGCTTGCCGTCCGGCTTACCCTCGGTGTCCTTTAAGAGCTGATAGCTCACCTTTGCCTTGTCCTTGCCGTACTGCTCCAGATATTTTTCATCGATGCCATCGGCGCGGGCAATATCTTCGATTCTGGCTACCTGCGCCTCCTGCGCAATCTCAATATCTGTTTTCATATGCATTCTCCTTTCATCCTACCCTGCGGGTTCCGTTTATTTTGCTGCAATGTTCTGGACAAAAAAGCGTATAAATGCAATGGTCTGCGGCTGGTAGATGATGTCTACCAGGAAAGCGCCGACAATCGGCACAATCATAAACGCGCGGTGCGACATGCCGTACTTCTCGGTGACAGCTGTCATGTTGACAATCGCCGAAGGTGTGGCGCCGAGTCCGTGTCCGCAGAGTCCCGCGCACATCACGGCTGCATCGTAATTGCTGCCGAGCAGGCGGAACACAATGAAGTAAGCCGCAAAAATCATGAAAATGACCTGGCAGCAGACCACGAGCAGCACGCCGCCAATCAGTCCCGCGAGCTCCCAGAGCTTTAAGCTCATGAGCGCCATCGAGAGATAGAGCGACAGCATCACTTCGCCGATGCCGTCCACCAGCGCATAATCAAAGCTGAAAAACCGGACCTTCTCGTTCAGGTTGCGCACAAGCACCGCGACAAACATCGCGCCGACATAAGTTGGAAACGACATACCGATGGCTGCGCCAATCAGCGCGGAAATCTTCGCGCCGACCGCCATACAGACTAAGAGCACCGTGACATTTTCCATGATGACGCGGGTGCTCCGCGCCTCGCCGCTGCTCTTGTTGACCTCAAAGACATCACTGCCCTGAAAGCTGTCCGCCGCATCGGGCGTCAGCTTATGCCGGACAATCAGCTGACTTCCAAGCGGTCCGCCTATCATGACCGCCGTAATGAGGCCAAAGGTTGCCGCCGCCGCGCCGACCAGCATCGCCTGGTCGTAACCCATCTCGGTGAACTGTGCGCCGTAAGACGCCGCCGCGCCGTGGCCGCCTATCATCGAAATGGCACTGGATAACAGCGCATAGGGCGCGGGCAGTCCGATGGCCGTTCCGACCGCAATGCCGATTACGTTCTGAATGACCGAGATGACACCTGAGATCAGCCAATAGATAATCAGCATGACGCCGCCGCGCTTTAAGAGCGAAAAACTCGCCGAGAGTCCGACTGTCGTGAAGAAGGCCAGCATGAACGGACTCTGAAAATACGTGTCAAAACTCACCTGGAAGCTCCCCGTCACATGGCCGAGGAACGTCAGAAACATAAAGAGGAAACCGCCCACCACCGGTGCGGGAATGCAATAGTGGTTTAAGATCCGGACGCGGTTTTTCACCGCCGCTCCCAAAAGCAGTAAGAGCGCCGCGAGCGCCAAGGTCGTAATGGCATCCGCCTCGATTTGGAGGGTGGAATTCAGGATCTGTATGCTCACAACTCCGCTCCTTTCGTATGCGCAGTCTTAAATCTCTCTTGTCAGTTCGGAGAGCGCAAAAATCTCGCGCTCCGCCGCAATCGCCTGCTCCTCAAGCGCCGCAACGCGCGCGCTGTACTCGGCGACAAAGTCCTCATCCTCAATTGAGGCGAGATTAATCTTCACATTGAGGCCCGCACCGATCACAGCGGTTCTCGCCGCCATCGCCGCGACGAGGCCATCGGTCACGGCATTGGTATTGCCGCGCTCCACCACCGTCTTTGCGAGCGGGAAAATGCGCGCCGCGGTTTCCGCGACATGGCAGGGAACCTTTGCGGCAGACTTTAAGCCGTTCTGCATTGCGGCCTTTCGCGCAGCCTTCTCTTCGTCCGTGTTCTTCGGCAGCGCCATTGCCGCCATGAACTCGTTGAAGGACTCGGAGTCGCGGTCAATCTCCTCAACCAGCTCTTTCTTCAGTGCCTCGGCCGCCGCTGCGACCTCGCGCATCTCTGCCTCAACCTCAACATACTTCTTCTTGCCGACGGTGAGACCCGCTACCATGCCCGTAAGCGCTGCGGAGAGAGCGCCGAAGAGTGCCGAGACCGAACCGCCGCCCGGCGCCGGTGCATCGGAAGCCGTGAGATCCACAAACGCGGCGATACTCATATCTTTCAGCTTTTCGCTCATGCCTCTTCCTCCTCATCCTCAAGGAGCCAGTTCTCCATGATCTGCTTCTTCGCGTCGAACTTCATCGGTCCGAACATGCAAGCCTGCAGGTAGTACTCTGCGCAGTCAATCAGGGACTGCATCGGCACGACACCGACAATCTCACTCTCGAGGACATTGACACCGTAGCGACGCGCCTCCATCTTGACTGCCTCAAACGCGCGGTAGATGGCCGTCTTCTCGTAGTTCACGAGGTTCATCGAAACCTGTGCGACCGTAGCTTTGCCGGAATAGTGATCCTTCAGCTCGACGCCGATGGCCTTGATGAAGTGGTAGCCGCCGCGGATATTCTTGACCGCATCCGCAATGTGGTTTGCGATTTCCATATTGTCCGTATCGAGGTTCACATTGTACGCAATGAGCGGCATTCTCGCGCCGATGGCAACGACACCTGCGGTCGGATGAATGTGATCCGGTCCGAAGTCCGGGGTCCAGAGTTCCTTGTCCTGAAGCTTCTCCGCCATGCCCTCGAACTGACCCTTACGAATCTTTGCGAGGTTTGCTCTGTGCGGTGCGGTTGCGGAATCCTCATACAGGAAGACCGGAATGCCGAACTTCTCGCCGACTGCTTTTCCGACTTCCTTTGCGATCGCATCCGCCTCTGCGACGGTCGTATTGCGGCAGGGGATAAAAGGAACGACGTCGACAGCGCCCATGCGCGGATGCTGTCCCTCGTGCTTGGTCATATCAATCAACTGCACAGCGACTTCAAACGAGTCGATGACTGCGTCGCGGAGCGCTTCCGGCTCGCCGACTGCGGTAATCACGCAGCGATTGTGGTTCACATCAGTCTGGCAATCCAGAAGCCGGACATTCTTTCTGTTCTTGAAGCACGCGGCAATTTTTGCCACCTTCTCCATGTCACGTCCTTCGCTGTAATTCGGCACAGTCTCAAGCAGTTTCTTTGCCATTTGTCTCCTCCTTTATCGGTTGACAGCGACACCCTGCCGCTGCTCTTTTATTATACTCAGTTTTTTTGTTTGTGCACATTTTTTTATTTAAGATTGTAAAGTAGGTAGCTCACCAACATTATATCCATTTTCAAGTGCTGATAGCGCCGATTTATTGGATGAACTATATGTAATACACAGAAAGCTGCCTTTCTTCCCTGCGCCATGTCTTCGGACCTTGCCTAGTCTCAAACAAACACAAAAGAAGAGGCAGCTCCGATCGGGACTGCCTCTTCTTTTGTTTCGTATCCTCTTTGATTCCGGACAGCTTTTCAGCTCAACTTACCTTCGGATGCCTTGTTCTCTCAGTTCCCGCTCCCCGCCGCGAGCAGTTCCTTCAGTTCCGGCGTTCTCTGAATGAGGCCCTCCTGCTTCATCCAGTCGATGTTCTCCTGCCAGCAGCTCTCTGTTTGCGAGAGGAAGGGCGCACTGTCGCTCTCCATCTTCGGCAACAGCACTGCTGCGCTCTTTTTCTCAACATTCTCACTGAGCGGGAAATTCTCGGCATTCTGCTTTTCGAGCAGCAGTTTCACGGCCGCATCCGGGTCTGCCTTGAAATCCGCAAACCCCTTCTTTGCCGCGCGCACAAATTTCTCCGCGAGCTCCGGCTTATCCTGTAAAACGCTGTCATTCGTAATCAGGCAGAGTTCATAGTAATTCGGGACGCCGTACTCGGTCGGCGAGAAGTAGTTGAGCGAAAATCCCTCTTCCTCGAGCTGCGGCACCTCGTGGTTCACGAGACAGCCTATGGTCGCATCCACCTGCCCTGTGGTCATGGAGCTCATGAGATCAAAGCCCACATTCTTTAAGGTGAGGTTACTCGTGTCCGCGCCGACATTCCGCATGAGCACCGAAATCATGGCCTCGGAGAGCGGCGTCCCCGCATAGCCGACCGTCTTGCCCTCGAGATCCTTCGGACTCAGAATATTTTTGTCCTTCAGCGAAAGGACAATGTTCAGCGGGCTCTGGCAAACTGCGCCGAGCGACTTCACCTTGACGCCCTGGTCCGCGACCATCTGGATAATGTCCTGCTGATAATAAAGTCCGAACTCTGCCTTGCCCGCCGAAACAAGCGAAATGGCATCGTTCTCGTTCGACGGGAACTGCACATGGACATTGAGCCCTTCTTCGGCAAAGTAACCCTTCTCGATTGCCTCATATAAGAAGGCATGCACGGCGTTTGGATACCAGTCCAGGACAATGTTCACATCCTCCGCTTTCTCCTGTCCCTTTGCCTGTTTTTCGGTCTTGCCACCGCAAGCTGTGAGCGCCGTCAAAAGCGCAAGTCCCGTCACGATAGCCGCTACGCGCCGCCAGATCTGTCCGCCAAACCGTTTCTTCATGAATCTCTCCTCCTTGTCTCTTCTGGATCGCTATCCTGATGATTCCGAAACCTGAGCGCTCTCGTCTCTATCTGCCGCGCAAGTGCCGTGAGCAGCATCGCCGCGACACTTAAGAGCACAATCGGCGCAAATACGCCCGCGCCGTCGAGCTGTGTCATCATACGGCGGGAGAAATAGCCGAGGCCCGCCTGGGCGCCGAGCCACTCGCCGATGGCTGCGCCGATGACCGAGAGCGGGATTGCCATACGAACTGCCGTGAAAAAGGAAGGCAGTACAGCCGGGAGCTTTAACTTCCAAAAGAGCTGCCACCGCGTCGCACCGAGGGTCTGCATGAGCTCCGTCATCTCCGGCGGAATCGCGCGAAAGCCGTCCGAGAGCGTGACCGCAATCGGGAAAAACGTCATGAGCACGGCCGCGAGCACCTTGCTCCAGATGCCGTAGCCGAGCCAGAGCACGAAGAGCGGCGCGAGCGCCGTGGTCGGGATGGTCTGCGAGGCGACGAGGAGCGGGTAGAGCGCCCGCTCCGCCGTTTTGCTCTGGTCCATGAGAATCGCGAGAAAAATCCCGAGCAGCAGCGAGAGCAGCAGCGAAACGGCGACGACTGCCATGGTCGCCGGAAGATGCACCAGAAGGAGCGGCTTCCGGAGCTCATAGATGCGGCGCAAGATCTGTGTCGGCGACGGCAAAATATAGGCCGCGTTCATGTGCCGCGCAAACAGTTCCCAGGCGAGTAGAAACAGAGCCGTCAGCAAAAGGGAGGGCAGCTGCCGCCGCATCGTCTCTCTGTTCATACCGTTATCTCCCGCGCGAGAAGCTGTATCAGCTCCCGCTTTAAGTCGAGCGCCGCCGTCTGTCCGAGACTCTCCTCGCTGCGCGGGTAAGAAAGCGGCACGCGAAATTCTCTAAGCGACCGCACCGGCCGCGATGTGATGACCAGAATGCGCTCCGAGAGAAAGATAGCTTCCTCAACATCGTGCGTCACAAACAGAATGGTCCGCTTCTCCTGCCGCCACCTGTCGAGGAGCCACTTTCGCATCGAGAGCCGGGTCATATAGTCGAGCGCCGAAAAGGGCTCATCTAAGAGAAGAAGCTTTGCGCCGGTCAGCAAGGTCCGCGCGAACGCCGCCCGCTGCCGCATGCCGCCGGAGAGCGAGAGCGGACTCTTATCCGCCCAGCCTTGAAGCCCCACCACTTCCAGTACAGCCTCTGCCTTCGCCCGCCGGGTCTCCCGGTCGAGCGGCTTCTCGCCGAGTTCCAGCGGCAGCCCGACATTGTCCGCAACAGTCCGCCACGGAAACAAAAGGTCCTGCTGCGGCATGTACCCGCAGTAGCGCTTCTTCTCCGCAATCGGCACGCCCTCCGCCAGGATGCTGCCGGACTCGGGCAAGAGAAGCCCGTTCATCAGGCGAAACAGGCTGCTCTTGCCCGCGCCGCTCGGCCCGAGAATCGAGACAAATTCCCCCGCTTCCACCTGAAACGAGAGCCTGTCCAGTAACAAAGGGCCGCTCCCGGCATAGCGAAAACTCACTTCCGAAAATTCCAATGCTGTCATTGTTTCTCCTCAAGCTGTCCATACAAAAAAGGACAGAACTGCCCGATGGCATCTCTGTCCTTTCATGAGATTCCTACGTTGGCATTACCCAAATCAGGTTTTCGGGTTCCGGTCCTCCGGTCTCAGCTGCACACAGCACCCCGTCTCGTTTTCTGTTTTGATTCTAGTCACCCGCACGCAGGCTGTCAAGTCAGTCTCAGTGCACATAGACCGGCATGCCGACCGTGATTCGCTCGTAAAGCTGTTTTGCGAAGGCCGACGGGAGGTTAATGCAGCCGTGGCTGCCGTTCGACTGGTAGATGTTGCCGCCGAACTTGCCGCGCCAGCTCGCATCGTGAAGCCCGATGCCGCCGTCAAACGGCATCCAGTAGCTCACAAACGCCGCGTAGAGATTCTGGGACCCGCGAAGAATCCGATTCCGCTGCTTGTAAGCGATGCGGAAGTTACCGTAGTGCGTGGCTCTCTCCCGGGTCGGAAGGCCGGTCACGCAGGCGCTCTCCATCACCTTTCTGCCGTTCTCAAAGAGAATCACGCGCTGTTTCTCGATGCTGATGTCGATATAGTTCAAGCCGTGTCCCAGCTGGAACTCGGGATCGGCCGCGAGCACCGGGACAAAGAGATCGTCCTTCGCCATCACAATCTCGCCGTTCAGAGACTTCGGCGTCTCCTTCACCGCGCTGCCGCTCTCGCTCGCTTCGCCGCTGTTGCCCTCGGCAGTGAGGCTCTCGACCGTCTCGGTCTCGACCGGCGCCGCGCCGACCGCAATCGTATCGCCGTTGACACTCTCGGTTTGAACCGTCCCTGCGGCAGTTTGGCTCTCCGCAGCCGTCGCCTCCGCCCCCGCCGCGGCCTGGGCGGGCGCCGGATCCGGATCCGGATTCTCGATGAAAATGCCGTCCCGGAGAGAGGCCGTCAGCACCGGACTCGCGGCATCCGCCGCTCTGTCTTCCTCGGATTTCAGCGTCGCGATGTACTCCGGCGCCTGGGTCTGCTGCGCCTCGGCCTCCTTTAAGAGCTGCTCGGCCTTTGCCTTGTCCTTTTCGCGCCGCGCCGCGCGCTTTGCGGCTTTCAGCTTCTTTGCATTGGCCGCGAGCCGCGCTGCCTTCTGCGCCTCGCTCTCCCGCACCGGGCGGTTGATGCCGAGCTTTGCGCAGAGAATTTGCATCATGCGCTCGCTGTCCACGACATAGTTCTCGCCGCCGTGTTCCGCGGAAAGCGCCGCAAGCTGCGGCTCAAACTGTCCCTGCAGTCCGTTCACATAGTCTTCGAGCGCCGCATAGTCAAGACCTGTCGTGCCGTCCCGAGTCTCGCGGAGCCAGCTGTTCAGCGTCTCGCTGTCCAGCTGTACCGTTGCCTGCCCGATGAAAAAGGTGAAGTCGTGATTGACCAGCGCGTTTCGCGCGGCTGCCTTGTCGGCCAGGGTGGCATTGTCCGCGGTCACCGCGGGCTGCACCGCAAAGGTGTCGGTGAGGTCAAGCTCGCTCTGATCGCTCTGCAGCGCCTCGACCACGGCATTCAGAATGTCCTCTTTGCTCGCGCTCCAGCCGGTCTCCGCCGGCAAAACGGAATAGCCGGCATCCGCCGTATAGTCGGAGAGTTTGGCATCCTGCGCCGGAATCGAGACCTCAAAGAGCCCCTGCTCCTCGAGGAGTTTCTCGACCGCATCGCGGTGCACGTCGACGGTTCTTTTGCTCAGAAGCTCATGCCGCTGAAAAATTGCGACCGGCCACGCGAACGAGGAGCCGTCTTTCAGCGCTGCCTTCCAGTTGTCCCGGCTCTCGACCCCGAGCACATCCTTCCGGTGCAGAGAATAGCTCAGATCCTTGACGCGTATGCCGAGCGAGCCCTCGGTCGCCGCCGCCGTAATCAGTTCCTGCGCTCTCGTATAGGAAATCAGCGAGGCATCCTTTCCGTCCACTGTCGAATTCGGGTAAGTATGACCCGCAAAAAAAGCGGCCCCGGCCAGATAACAGACGCAAAGTGCTGCCGCGGCGCCACCCAGTATCTTCTTTTGTTTCCGTTCCATCTCTCTGCCCTTGCCGACCCTCCGTCTTCATAAAAATTTTATACTCTATTTTAACATTCGAAGCGTCTTTTGAGAAGCTATGACAACAAAAAACCTTGCACACCGCAGTGCAAAGTGCTATGCTGATACGAAATTTTTTCATGTTGTTGTTTCTCTCAGATTGGAGGCAAGGTATGGCACTCGTCATTCCGGAGCACTACGATCCCGTGCTCTCGGTCCGTGAGACCCAGGAGGCAATCAAATTTATCCGCGACCTGTTCCAGAAAGAGTTCGGTCAACAGATGAACCTGGAGCGCGTCTCCGCACCGCTCTTCGTGACCGAAAAAAGCGGCTTAAACGACAATCTAAACGGCGTGGAGCGCCCGGTCAATTTTGACCTGCTCTCTTTACCGGGCGAGAACATCGAAGTGGTGCAGTCGCTCGCCAAGTGGAAGCGCCTTGCCTTAAAGCGCTACGGCTTCAAGCCGGGCGAGGGCCTCTACACAAACATGAACGCCATCCGCCGCGATGAAGAGCCGGACAACCTCCACTCCTGCTATGTGGACCAGTGGGACTGGGAGCGCGTGATTCGCAAAGAGGACAGAAGTATCGAAGTGCTCGAGGACACCGTGCAGCGCATCTTCACGATTATCAAGCACATGCAGCATGAGGTCTGGTACAAGTACCCGGATGCCTGCTACCGCCTCCCGCGGGAAATCACCTTCATCGACGCAGAAGAGCTTCTGAAGCGCTACCCGACGCTCACCCCGAAGGAGCGCGAAACTGCGATTGCGCGTGAGTGCGGCGCTGTCTTTGTGGAGCGCATCGGCGGCGCGCTCTCTAACGGCGAGCCCCACGACCTCCGCGCGCCGGACTATGACGACTGGAACTTAAACGGCGACATTCTCTTCTGGTTTGAGCCTCTGCAGTGTGCGCTCGAGCTATCCAGCATGGGTATCCGCGTCTCGCCGGAGAGCCTTGACGCACAGTTAAAGCTCACGCACTGCGAGAACCGCCGCGCCCTCCCCTACCATAAGGCGCTCTTAAACGGCGAACTGCCCTATACCATCGGCGGCGGCATAGGCCAGAGCCGTCTCTGCATGCTTTTACTCGGCAGAGCGCACATCGGCGAAGTGCAGGCCAGCATATGGCCAGAGGAGATGATCGAGACCTGCGCGGCCCACAACATCACCCTGCTGTAACGCGCAAAGACCGCTGCCTTTCGGGCCTGCATCCGTATGCAAAGCCAACGGAAGACAAAAAAATCCGCAGACAGTCGACTGTCTGCGGATTTTTTGTATCTGCTTTGTTATCCGAATTTATGCCGTTTCGATCGCGTCTTTTCGAGTTTCATCGTTTCGATTTTTAGTCTTATCGAAATACAGTCTTTTTGAATTCGGCATTTCCGCTCTTTCCCGCTCAGAGTGTGAGCAGCTGCTCCGCCCGAACTTCGTATTCGCTGAGAGTCTTACTCTTTTTGAGTTCCCGCACCGCTCTCTCGTGTTCCGGAAAGGCAAGTCCCAAATAGTCCCAGACCTCCTTCATGCGGCAGAGCGTCGCATTTTCATAGAGGAAACTCTTTCCGTAGCCGTCGAGGAGCGCCGCATGAAAAGCACGGCGCTGCCGCTTCTCTTCCTCTTCGCGCGGCATTTCTTCACCGCGCAGGCGTCTCAGATAGCGCGCGGCGAGCATCGGATCCCGGAGAAGTCCTCTCCCGAGCATAATGTGGGAGACCGACGGAAAGCGCTCCCGTATGCGGTCAATATCCGCCTCGTCGATGAGATCGCCGTTATAGCCGAGCGGCATCTTTGCCCCCTCCGCTGCCAGAGAAAACATGTCGAGGTGAACCGTTCCCCGGTAAAACTCCTTCTGAATCCGCGGGTGGACTATGAGCTCGGAGAGCGGAAAGTCGTTATAAATTTCGAGAATCGCCGGAAACTCCGCCGGGTCCTTGACGCCGAGCCGCGTCTTCACGCCGAGCTTCGTATCCGCAGGTAAGTTGCGAAATACCTCTTCAAAAAAATGCCTGAGCGCCGGGAGCTCCGTAAGAAAGCCCGAGCCCTTCTTCTTCGCCGTGACCGTGCCCGAGGGACAGCCGAGGTTCAGATTGAGTTCCTTGTAGCCGTAGTCTCTCAGGATTTCCGCGGCAAAGAGAAAATCCTCCGCATTGTTCGTTAAGAGCTGCGGAATCAGATGTAACCCTGTATTGTTCTCCGGCAAAATGTCGCGCCGGTCCCGCTTCGTGATGCCGGCACCCGCATGTCCCGGCGAGATAAACGGCGAATAAAACCGCGCAACGCCGCCGTAGCACGCGGCGAGCGCATTCCGATAGACATAGCCCGTGATGCCCTCCATCGGCGCAAGCGAAAATATGATTTCTTTCATCCGGATACTCCCTCTTATGATATGCCCCACATTGTAACGGAGTTACGAAAAACGCGCAAGCCGATGGACAGCGCCGGAATCTGTGCTACACTGCCTGTAGTAAAGGAGGAACTTGCAATGCTCGAACAGGTGAATTTGAAACAGAAACTTGCGAAAGAGGATTATCAGGCTGTGATGCCCGCCCTGAAAGCGAGACTCGCCGCGCTGGATGCACCGCTCCGCGCCGCAAATCTCCCGGTCATTCTGATTTTTGAGGGCTGGTCCGCCGCCGGCAAGGGGCAGATGATCGGGCAGCTCATCAAAAATCTCGATCCGCGCTGGTTCACCGTCGTGAACACCCAGCCGCCGACCGAACTCGAACAGCGCTATCCTTACCTCTGCCGCCACTGGCACACCATTCCGGAGGCGGGCAAATTCTCGATCATGGACCGCTCCTGGTATCAGGAGGTCTCGGTCCGTGCGATTGCGGACAAACTCCCCGCGCACACCGTGGAAACCCGGCTCGCCGACATCCGCCGCTTCGAAAAAACACTCACGGACAACGGCTATCTGATTCTCAAATTTTTCATCCACATCTCAAAGCGGGAGATGAAAGCCCGCCTCGAGGCACTCGCAGAAAACCCGGAGACCGCCTTCCGCGTCGTGAAATCCGACCGGAAGCAGGTAAAGCACTACGACGACTACTATGCCGCCTTTGACCGCATGCTTGCCGAGACCACGACCGCCGAAGCCCCCTGGACCCTGGTCTCCGGCACGGACCGCCGCGCCGCGACCGCGCAGGTATTCCGCACCGTGATCGATGCCATCTCCGAACGGCTGACCCGCCCCGCTCCGCCGCAGACTATTACGCTGCCGAACGAGGACACCGCCGATGCAACGCTCTGCCTCTCCGACATCGACTTAAGTCAAACGCTCACGCGGGAGGAGTACAAAAAATGCCTGAAAGCAGAGACCGCGCGGCTCGCCAAAAATCAGAACCTTCTCTATACCAGACGCATCCCGCTGATTGTCGGCTTTGAGGGCTGGGACGCCGCGGGAAAGGGCGGCTGCATTAAGCGTCTCTCCTCACCGCTCGATGCCCGCGGCTACGCGGCACTCCCGATTGCGAGTCCAACACCGGAAGAGAAAAAGCGTCACTTCCTCTGGCGCTTCTACGAGCGGCTTCCGAAGAGCGGTCACATTGCGATTTTTGACCGCACCTGGTACGGTCGCGTCCTCGTCGAGCGGATTGAGGGCTTCTGCAGCGAGGCGGACTGGAGGCGCGCCTACGGGGAAATCAACGACTTTGAGGCCTATCTGCAGCAAAGCGGCGCTCTGCTGGTGAAATTCTGGATTCATATCAGTAAGGAGGAACAGTTAAAGCGCTTCCGCGCCAGAGAGCGCACGCCCGAGAAGCAGTGGAAAATCACCGCCGAGGACTGGAGAAACCGCGAAAAGTGGGCGCTCTACGAGACCGCGGTGAACGATATGCTCCGCTACACCTCGACCGAGACAGCGCCCTGGCACATACTCGCCGGAAACGACAAGTACTTCGCGCGGATTCAGGCTCTCCGCATTGTGAACGAGGCGATTGAGGCGAGGCTTAAGGAAAAGGGGTGAACAGCACAGTTTCTACGATAGCACAGCACAGATAAGAAAAGCGGGCATCTCCGAAGGAGAGGCCCGCTTGCTTTCATTAGAGTTTCTTTTGTTACTTGGGAATTAACGCCATTTTTAGTGCCATCGGCGTTAATTGTGGCATTATTCACGGTGTCATCCACCTTGCTTTGATTTCGATAGAGCAGCATCCGATTTACAAGGTGACGGTTTGTTTTCTCGTATAACCGATTTTTAATCTTTCTCGTAGAAAACAATGTCCATCTGTTCATTGACTTTTTCAATTCTTCCGGTTCGATGGTACCCCAGCTTTTCGTAAAGATGCAGGTTGCCGGCCTCCTGTAATATTGTATCCAGGCACCAGTGATGACTACCATGTATTTGTTCCGCTGCGCTTATTGCTGCTTGGGCATATCCCTTGTTTCTATGCGCAGGCATAATCCAAATCGGGGATATTCGTTTTCTGCTATGATCTTTCTTGTCGACAACCCGAATAACACCGACATTTTCATTCTCGACAACAACGAAATAATAAACCGTCCCCGGCTGCTCATATCGTGCAGAGATTTTCTCCAAGCTCTCAGCTCCGGGACTCATCCCATAATCTTGATATTTATCCAGTAAATCCGAAAAAGCACTGATCTGCATTTCCCATATGGTTTGCAGATCATCCTTAAAAGCAGGCTTTAAGGAAACCTTATTCATTTGTCTCTCTCCATAATCATCTACCGCTCTACAAAGGTAGATGTTAATAAATCTGAATTTCAACAATTGTATCATCATTATACGCGTGAGTTGATAGGCTTTCCACCATCTCTCGATCCCAGCGTTAGCTCTACAGTAGCAAAAAGGCAGCGGCCTCACGGCCGCTGCCTTTTTCTATCTTACGAATTCTGCTTCTGCTTAATCATAGCGCGCTTCCGGAGCGTCGGATCCAGAATTTTCTTCCGGATGCGGAGGTTCTCCGGCGTGACCTCAAGGAGCTCATCGGTGTCGATGAACTCGAGGCACTGCTCAAGACTCATGACCTTCGGCGTGACGAGCTTCAGGGCATCGTCCGAGCCGGAAGCACGGGTGTTGGTGAGTTTCTTCGTCTTGCAGACATTGACCTCGACATCCTCGGACTTGCCGCTCTGGCCGATGACCATGCCGGCATAGACCTTGACACCGGCGCCGATGAAGAGCTGTCCTCTCTCCTGCGCTTGGAAGAGTCCGTAGGCAACCGCCTCACCGCTCTCGTAGGCGATGATAGAACCGGTCTTCCGGTAGAACATATCGCCCTTATAAGGACCGTAGCCCTCGAACTCAGTGTTCAGGATACCGTTGCCCTTCGTGTCGGTCAGGAACTCGCCGCGGTATCCGATCAGGCCGCGCGACGGGATATTGAACTCAAGGCGCGTAAAGTTGCCGTGAATCGGCGTCATGCCGATCAGTTCGCCCTTTCTCGAGGTCAGCTTCTGGATGACCGCACCGGTAAACTCGTCCGGCACATCGACAAAGGCAATCTCCATCGGCTCCAGTTTCTTGTCGCGCTCGTCAAAGTGATAGATGACCTCTGCCTTCGAGACTGCGAACTCAAAGCCCTCGCGGCGCATGTTCTCGATTAAGACCGAGAGGTGCAACTCACCGCGGCCGCTTACCTTGAAGCAGTCCGGCGTGAGTTCTTCGACGCGGAGCGAGACATCGGTATTCAGCTCGCGGAACAGACGGTCGCGCAAGTGGCGGGATGTAATGTACTGACCCTCCTGGCCGGCGAGCGGGCTGTCGTTGACCATGAAATTCATCGAGATGGTCGGCTCGGAAATCTTCTGGAACGGAATTGACTCCGGGGACTCGGGGCTCGTGATGGTGTCGCCGATATGCAGGTCGGAGATGCCGGAGATTGCGACAATCGAGCCGAACTCCGCTTCCTTCACTTCAACGCGGTTCAAGCCCTCGTACTCATAGAGCTTGCCGATTTTCACGCGGCGCAGCGTATCCGGCTCGTGGTGGTTCACCAGCGCAACTTCCTGGTTCACGCGAATCGAACCGTTATCTACCTTGCCCACGCCGATGCGGCCCACATACTCGTTGTAGTCGATTGTGCTGATCAGAATCTGGGTCGGTGCCTCCGGATCGCCCTCCGGTGCCGGAATGTGGTTGATGATGGCTTCAAACAGCGGCTTCATATCCGCATTGTCGCTGTCCATCGAAGTTCTTGCCCAGCCGCCGCGCGCCGACGCAAAGATAAACGGGCACTCGAGCTGCTGGTCCGTCGCGTCGAGATCCATGAGGAGCTCCAGCACCTCGTCCACAACCTCGTCCGGACGCGCCTCCGGGCGGTCACACTTGTTCACACAGACGACGACATCGAGCGAGAGCTCCAGCGCCTTCTTTAACACAAAGCGGGTCTGCGGCATGGTGCCCTCGAAGGCATCGACCACGAGGACCACGCCGTTCACCATCTTTAAGACGCGCTCCACCTCGCCGCCGAAATCTGCGTGTCCCGGGGTGTCGATGATGTTGATCTTGACGCCGTCATAGTTTACCGCCGTATTCTTGGAGAGAATCGTGATGCCGCGCTCTCTCTCAATATCGTTGGAATCCATGACGCGATCCACAACCTCCTGATTGGCGCGGAACACGCCGCTCTGCCGCAACAACTGGTCCACGAGCGTCGTCTTGCCGTGGTCAACGTGGGCGATGATTGCGACGTTTCTCACATCCGTTCTCGTACTTCTCATTGAAAAATTCCTCTCTCTTTCTGCCTGAGCAAATCAAAACGCAATGTTATATTTTACTATGCTTTGCGTGGTATGGCAAGCGGGGAAGCGAAAAGGGCGCGGAAATGCATTCATGTCACATCATTGCGTTTTTGTCATGAATATTATATATTTTTTTGTGAAATGAAGTGACATCCATGAAAGGAAACCGCTTTGGATAACGGATACATGCGGGAAATACGCGCGCGAGTCCTTGCCGCCGAAGAAGGTTCGGTTTTTGTTGCCTCTGACTTCTCGGACATTGCGGACTCCGCAAGCATACGTCAAGGTTTACAGCGCCTTCACCGTACGGGCATCCTCCGAAGAATTTTACGAGGAGTCTACGAAAAACAGATCTCCGGTGAGCCATCCGATAACTGTGCTGCAGCGAATCCGGATGCCGTGGCATATGCTCTGGCGCGGAAATACTGCTGGAGCATCACGCCTTGCAGTGATTTGCCGCCTACAAACAGCAATTGTTCTTCGCAAGAAATCACTGTCAAGTCTTACTTGAGCAGCGGTCCCCATAAAACCTTTGTGTGGGATTCTATAAAACTTGAATTCAAGGAAATCAGCAAATCTATGATGGGCGCCCACTATGTCCGCGATTTAATGAGCGACCATGCGCATACACCTATGCGGAAAATGCGGGCACGTATCCTCTCCGCTGAAAGTGGCACTGTGTTTGTTTCCTCTGATTTTGCGGACATTGCGGATACCGCAACCATTCACCAAGGATTACAACGCCTTTACCGCTCCGGCACCATTCGAAGAATCCTGCGTGGCGTCTACGAGAAGCCGAAGTACAGTAATCTGCTCCGCGAATATGTTGCGCCCGATCCGAATACTGTAGCCCGGGCATTGGCGCGAAATTATCACTGGAGCATTGCGCCGTGCGGGAATACCGCCCTCAATCTGTTGGGGCTTTCCACACAGGTACCTGCGGTCTGGTCTTACACCAGTGACGGGCCCTATAAAACCTATGCGTGGAGCTCCGCAAAGCTGGAGTTTAAGCATAGGACAAACAGGGAAATAACAGGCCTTTCTTATATGACAATTTTAGTAATTCAGGCTCTGAAAACACTCGAAAAGTCCAATGTGACACCGGACATCATACAAACACTTTCCGAAAAGCTCTCCGAAGATGAAAAGCAAAGCTGTCTGAAAGAAGCCGGTGCCGCCACGGATTGGATTTATGACACGATACGAAAAATATGCGGAGGAAATACATCATGATCAATGTTGCCCGGCTATCAGATAATGACCGTCGTGAACTGTTTCGGAATACAGCTGCCGAGATGCATTTGCCTGAAGCCATCGTCGAAAAAGATTTTTGGGTATATTTGATCTGATTCACCGTTTTTCTGAGGACATTGATTTGATTCTGGATTGGCAGATTCTTGGTTATAAGAAAGACGAACCTTGGGAAACACGTACCAATACAGGGCAAGATGCTTTTAACAAAGAGGCAAATACGCGAGCGGAAGCATATCTTGCCGAGAAGTTCTGCCCCGAGATTCAAAAAGAAATCTCTGAGATACTTGGCGATGAGGCAAACATCTTTATAGACGAAAAGGACAAGCAAACGGTTCTTTTTGCCTATCCGCATTTGTTTACGAATGCTGCGACCTTGCAGGTGATTCGCTTGGAAATCGGAGCTCTGGCAGCCTGGACTCCTGCGAAAATGGTTTCGATTACACCCTTTGCAGCGGAGAAGTACCCCGAGATTTTTACACATAAAACTACAGATGTTCTGACAGTCGCACCGGAACGAACTTTCTGGGAGAAAGCAACCATCCTGCACCATGAAGCAAACCGGCCCCAAAATTCACCGATGCCACAGCGTTACTCACGGCATTACTATGATCTGTATTGTATGTCCATGGCTTCCGTAAAAGGGACCGCTCTTGCAAGACTAAACTTGCTAAAAACCGTGGTGGATTTCAAAATGAAATTTTATCCGCGAAAATGGGCCAAATATGAAGAAGCTATTCCGGGAAGTTTGAAATTAATTCCTCCGGAATACCGTTTAGCCGCATTGAAATCAGATTATAAAGCTATGCAGGACATGCTATATGGTGATATTCCGAGTTTTGAAACTGTAATGAATGCCATTCGCGAATTAGAGACGGAAATCAACGCGCTTTCGCCCTCCGGCGCCCTCTGATTGCTCCCTACCCTTCCGTGATACGCAAGCTGAAATCACATACATTGTCGCCATGCCCTATGGTCTTGGTTCTGCCCCACAAGAGCCCGGGGTGCATATTCCCGTAGCAGATATCGTCCGTGTCGCAAAAGCCCTTCACAAGCTCCGGACAGCCGTAGCGCACACAGCTGTCTTGATAGGGGCATTTCACCATATCAAAGCGCATCCCGGTTTTCGATAAAAATCGGTTCTCGCTTAAAAACCCCGCTTCGGGGACACAGTGTTTCAGCGCCGTATCAAAGAACAGTTTCGGAACCAGTCTGTATAAGCCCGGAATCTTCAATACCGTTCGGATGACGGGGGCTGCGCGCTCGGCGAGTCTGCGATAGTAACCGGTCACAAACGCAGCGGCTTCCTCACGCTCCGTTCCCGCATCCACCAAGGCATGGAACAAGGCGATACACGGATAAATGCGCTCCCGCTTCTGCCCGGAATACGCCGGTGGGTCATCCTTGTTTTCTTCGAGGAGCGCGGCATAGCGTTTTTCCGCATTCGTTAGGATTTCCCGCGCCTTTTCTTCGCCGTATTTTTCTTTTACTTGCGGAACCATATTGCGCAGATACTTGGGCTGCTTTGTCATATCGATTCCTTCTTTCGCTTGTTTTCTATCCTGTTTTTACCGAAACTCCTTCCTCTATTTCGACATTTTCTCATCTGCCAACAGACTTTCCACCAAATGTCAAACGCCCCTGTTTCCCTCCTCGCAATTTTGTCAATACCTCATAATCGCGTCTTTCATACAATTTATTCCATTTCTACCGTCACAGGGTTTAATGGGTATTCTATTCTTATGTCACCACATGAAAATGTATGAACGTAATTTTATTACTGCCACTTTCTGAGATCTTTTTTCTCCATTGCAACCAGCAATACTTCATCCTGTCGTAGTGGCTCTGCGGGATTCCCGAACCTCCACTTTTTCCCCTCTGCTTTTAGGGCAACCACGTTCATCATGTGATTTTTTCGAAGTTGAAGTTCTATCAACGTTTTGCCAATCCACTCTTCTCGCACTTTTAGTTCCACCACATACAGGTTGTCATCAATTTCCCAGAAATCCTTAAATGAGGATGAAAGCAAAATCCTTGCAGATCGCATTCCTCCCTCTCCCTCCGGATCAAGAATCTTATCCACACCGATTTTACGAAGAATCGAAGCCGTTCTGTCGGTCGATGCTTTTGCAACGATGAGAGGAACCCCCTGCTCCTTTGCAACCGCAACCGACATAATGGCTGCGGCGATATTTGTTCCCGTACATGAAACGACAATGTCCATATTCTTCAACCCAAGCGCCACAACTTCTTCTTCGTTCTCCATGTTTGCCTGTACAACAGACGTGCATTTCCCCGAAAAATCATTCACTACCTTTTCATCACTGTCCACGGCCAGAACATCCGCCCCCATAAGATAGAGATTCTCGGCAAGACTTCTGCCATATTTTCCCAAGCCCAGTACTGCAATCGACTTTTTCATAATCTAAATCCCCCTTATCCCACGTAAAACGATCCTTTGGAATGTCTGATTTTGTTCTGAGATGTTACATCGCCTGCAAAGAAACATGCCATTGAAATCGGTCCGATTCTACCGAGATACATCGATACTATGACCACAATTCTTCCGTAAGCGCCAAGCTTCGGTGTAAGCGCTCTTGACAATCCAACTGTACCAAGTGCACTTGTAATCTCGTAGCAGGCATCCGTCAATTCGATATTCTCAACTGCCATCAGAAGCACGGTCATCGTGAGTAAGACCGAAGCGCTGACCGCTACAATGGCCGCGGCTTTTCTCATCATCTCTGCCGATACGCTTCTATGAAAAATCACTGTCTCTTTTCTTCCGTTAATATAGGAGTACGCATTCATGAAAACCAGAAAAGCAGTAACCGTCTTGACGCCGCCTGCAGTTCCTATCGGAGAACCTCCGATAAACATTAAAATGTATCCTATCAAACAAGAAATCTCTGTCAGCTTTTCCTGCGGTACCGACGCAAATCCCGCAGTTCTGAAACTTACAGATTGAAACAAGCTGTTGCAGAATTTGTCCCACAAATTCATATCTCCGATGGTTCCCGGATTGTTAAATTCTGCCGCCATGATCCCGACAGCACCGGTAATAATCAGTATTGCGGTGACAAGAAGTACCAATTTCGTATGCTCCGGAAACCGTCTCACCGTTGTGACCGGTCCCAAACGATGACGGAAGCCCTGCTTGATGCCGTCGACTACATCAAACCACACAACGAAGCCGATTCCACCCAGAATAATGAGTAGCATGGTGGTAAACATGAGGAAAGGCGAATCCCTGAACTCCATCATACTGTTTGGGCCTGTGACATCCATCCCCGCATTACAAAATGCAGAAACAGACTGAAAACAAGCTGCCCACAAGCCTTTCAAAATACCGTACCTCGGTATAAACCTGCTTGCATAGAATAAGGCGCCCATACCTTCGAGCAAAAAAGTCCCTTTAAATACTCGCAACAGGAATGCCAAGTGTCCCCTATTTCGCTCAATATTCAGCGCACCACCCAGCAGTTTCCGATCTCCGAGCGTAAATTTCTTTTTCCCCATCAACATAAACAACGCCCCGACCGCAACGACACCGAGTCCTCCGATTTGTATCAGCAACAGAATGACCATCTGCCCGAAAAGGCTCCAGTGCGCATATGTGTCCACAACCACAAGCCCCGTCACACACACAGATGTCGTTGCCGTAAACAGCGCAGTCAAAACCCCTGTGCTCTCTCCCTCCGCTGTCGCAAACGGAAGCATCAACAGAAGCGTTCCCAAGATAATGGCTAACAGAAAACTCAAGGGAATCAAGCGTTCAGGTGCGATTCTCATTTGCCTGCGTTTTATCAATTTTTTTATCATAGACTCTCTCTTTTTAACATTCATCTTATGAAACAACTACTGACAACTCATCCTTATTATACGCACACCTTCCTTCCTTGTCACTGTCTTCACTCCACAGAAGCCTTTCCACATTTCCCTTCGCTTTCCCGGATATAAAAGAGAGAGGCTCCCGCCTCTCTCTTTTCTCTTTATACCGCGCTCAGCGCACGGTCTTAACCAGCTCCGATAGTTCTTCTATCAGCGGATGTGCCTCTGCTTCGACGGAATATGAATCGCCGTCTCTCGTCCAGCTCGCAAGCGACCAGCGCCCGTTTTCACCACAGAGCGTGACACGGATACCGTCAACGTGCTTCTCCGTCGTTTCCGTATACTCGCTAAAATCTCCGCTCGGGTCGACGCTCCCTTCTCTTTCCGGAGCTCGTAGCCGATTTCCCCGCCCTCTTCACATTTGCGCAGCCGAGGGAAGTTTTCGGACCTTTGTTTTTCGGAAGACCTCTGCCTCCTCAATATACTTGTCGTCAATCTCCGTCAATGCGCGAAGGAGCTTTTTTGCATTCCGCCGTTTCATACGCGGTACCCCTTTTTCTCCGGCGCTTCCATGTGCCGCCTTTACCTCTTCTGCTCTTCGGTTGTGCTCGAAGGCTCTAGGCCGAGCTCCAGTTTTTCTGTATCCAGCACCTCGGCGCTGCCGTCAGCCTTCCTCCGAACGGTCAGCAGGCAAAAATTTCTGTCGGCATTCGGGACAGCTCTGTTGCCGCAGAGAAGCGTATAGCTGTTCTCCGGCTCACCCGCGCCGCCGATGTATACAAACGGTTCATAGACGCTGCCCACCTTGCCGGTGAGCGCTGCCTCAAATACCTTCTGTACCGCGGGATTTGCCTGCAGGTCACTGTCGCCGCTGTTGTACTTCCACTCCGCCGTCATCTTTGCTGCCGCAACGGGCAACAACTCTCTGGTCCCGCGAAGTTCTGCCTTACCGTCCAAATCCTCATAGACATTGACCAGGAGATACGAAGGCTCGGCATCCGGCACCACCGCAGTGCCCTTGCAGAGATACGCGTAATTCGTACCCGCGACCGGCTGCGAACCCAGCACGGCAAGCACCTCGTACTTGTAGCCTGTCATCCCCTCCACAGCCGCATCAAAGGCCTTCATCGCGTCGGCATTGTCCGCCGGTGCGAGGCTCCCCTGGTTTGCACTCCACCCGTCCATCAGGATATCATCACTTTCTCTGGTCTCTGTTTCCGTACCGCTCTCTGCCGCTGCGGCCGTACTCGTCTCTGCCTTTCCCTGCCCGCAAGCCGCAAGCATCACACTCAACATAAGCGCCGCCGTCATCAGTTTTTTCTTCATCTCTATCGCATCCTTTCTTGCTTTTCCCGCAGGACTTTTTCTTGTTCTCACCCTATAAGACGGTTTCCGTCTCTCCAAGGTCACAGTTTCTCAGATTTTTTTATTTTGAAACAAAACAGATGTCACCTCCCGCGAAAAGGGCGGTGACATCCGTTCGTGTCGCAAAAAACCGATTTCCTGGTTCCTGTCTCAGCTTTTCTTTTTCTTTCGCGGCGTGACCTTCGGTGCTTTCTTTTTCGGCGCTTCGGTGCTCTCCTTCGCTTTCTTCGGTTGCACCTTTCCGCTGCCCTTCTTATCCTCTGCAGTGCTCTCATCCGTCTTCTTCGCGTCGCCCGGTTTCAGACCCGGAATGCCGATTTCATCGTCCGGCGTAAGCGTGCGGGACGGTGGGAAGATGACGGCGGATGTGTGAATGTTACAGCGTCTCTGCGGCGTCAGACGGGAGTCATCCGTCTCGACCTCCGAATCCGGCACCACCATCACGACGCGGCTCGTAGTCGGGCAATACGGCGTCGGCAAGAGCCCCGTGACAGAGCAGACCGACATGGTCGTGTGCTTGTCGCACATCTCGGTCGGAATCGTGCCGCGCGCAAAGAATTCGGTGTAGACCGCATCGCCGCGCGGGTCGTTGCTGCAGACACCCTTGACCGGGAGTTTGCCGGACTTCCGGCAGATGTCGGCGGTCACAATGCTGTCAGGCATCACAAAGCCCGGATCCGGCTTGCCCTGATGCACCTGCTCCATAATCTTCCGCCAGATGTCCTTGTGGAAAGAGTTGCCGCCGTTGCCGTCCGTGAGCGGCTGGTTGTCGTCGCAACCACCCCAGATGCCCGCCGTATAATAGGGCGTGAAGCCCACAAACCAGACGTCCACATTGTTGCTCGTGGTGCCGGACTTACCGGCGCTGCTCATGTTCGAGGGCTTGGCGCGCGTGCTCGTCGTATTGACATTGATGCCGCTGCTCGCAAATTTGCGGTTCGGCAGCATGGACTGCTGCAGCGCATCCGTCAGCAGAAAAGCGGTCGAGTCCTTGATCACGCGGTGCTGCTCCGGATTGTTCTCGAGGAGCACTTTTCCGTTGTGATCCAGAATTTTGGTGTAGAACACCGGCTTCGTGTAGACACCCTGGTTCGCAATCGCCGCAAAGGCCGCCGTGAGCTCCAGGTTGTTGACGCCCTTGGTGAGACCGCCGAGCGCCATGGCCGGGTTGTAATCCGAGTCCGTGAGGCTCGTGATGCCGAACTTCTTGCTGTACTCCGCGCCGAGCTGCGGGCTCACGGTTTCCATGAGGCAGCGCACTGCGACAATGTTCATCGAGTACATGATGCCGTCGCGGATGCTGGACCAGCCGAGATAGTTGTCGTCGCCGTACCAGTTCCGGAACTGCTTGCCGTTCGCCTCATAGGGGCCGTCGTAGTAGACCGAGCCAAGTGTCTGCCCGCAGGCATCGATTGCCGGCGCAAACGCGGACAAAACCTTGAAGGTTGAACCCGGCTGACGGTAGGAATCCGTCGCGCGGTTTAAGGAGAGCGAAACGGTCTTCTCGCCGCGGCCGCCCGAGAGCGCCTTTACCTGTCCCGTGCTCTGCTCCATCAACACAAACGAGTCCTGCGGCTCGAGGATGATGTGAAGGCTCTCACCGACAATCTGATCCTCGGCCGGATTCACGACGCTCGCCCGGAAGGCCTCGGCGTCTGCCTTCGCCTCGGCATCCGTCCGGTACAGACCGTCAAAATTTTTCCCCTTGTTTGCGAGCACATTGCGCTCGCTGTAATTCTGTACCTCGCCGTTTGCGCGCTTCACCGAGAGGCGGTATTCGAGCGCGTACTTGGTGACCGCATAGTTCGCGGGATTGTTGATCTCACCGTCCACAATCGCCTGCAGCGCAGGATCCTGGGTCGTGTAAATCGAGAGGCCGCCGCTGTAGAGGAGGTTATGCGCCTGCGTGTCGGTATAGCCGAACTTGTCCTTCAGATCCTGCTGCACCTGACTCACAAGTTCGTCGGTAAAGTAGCTGTAGGTGTGAGTCGCCTTCTCCTTGGAAACCAGGTCGGCGTTCTCAATGCGGTCGTAGACATTGTCCGCGAGCGCCTCCTCCTGCTCTTCCTTGGTGATGTAACCCTGCCGCAGCATATAGCGGAGTATCACCTTCCGCTTCTCCTCGTTTGCCTGCCGCCCCGTAATCGGGTTGAGGCGCGAGGGGTTCTGGGTGATACCGGCGAGCACGGTGCACTCCGAGAGCGTCAAATCCTTGACCTCTTTGTTGAAGTAGCGGCGCGAAGCCACCTTTACGCCGAGCGCATTGCTGCCGAGATTGATGGTATTCAGGTAGTTCGTCAGAATAACCTCCTTGCTCATGATGCGCTCGAGCTTCATCGCAAGGTACTGCTCCTGAATTTTTCGGGTCAGCTTCTCGCCGAAGCTCTTTTCCCGGCCGCCGTTGAAGAGATTGTTTTTGATGAGCTGCTGGGTAATGGTCGAGCCGCCGCCCGAACTCGAAGTCCCGCGAATCACACCGACAACCGCACGCATAATGGAGCGCGTGTCGACGCCGTTGTGCTGCCAGAACCTCTCGTCCTCAATCGCGACAAACGCATTGATCAGGTTCTTCGGCAATTCCTCATAAGTCGCCTCTTCGCGATTCGAGCCCGCCATGACCAGCGTTTCCACCTGATTTCCGGTCGCATCGTAGACCGAAGTCGCAAAGCCCATCGGGGCAATGCTGTCCGGCTTGAGCTCCGGTGCCGAGTCCACAATGCCGCGGATCGCGCCGAGCACAAAGGACACCGCGATTGCCGCAATCAAGAGCAGCAGCATGAGCACCACGCGGACTGCCGTGAGAGAGATCAGATTTTTCAGTTTGCTCCGGTGCGCGTCCTTGTCCTGCAGCGCACGCTCCACGGAATTTCTTCCAAAATCCACTGCGCACTCCTTTGAAAAAATTTTGAGAGTTCACTCTAGTATATCATGAGTCACCCCCGAACTCCAGCAGTCCCCCGCCGCCTTCCAGCAGGGCCTTTGCCGCTCTCCTTGCATTTCCGCTGTCTGCAATGCTATGCTAAGATTTTAACGAAATATTCCTGTCACAGTACCCTGTGACAGAACAAGGAGGTCCTTCATGCCCGAATGCCGGTATACCCTACTGAAGAGCGGCAGAGCCGAACTGGAAGAAAAGAAGTCCCGCTTCCTGGCGCAGAGTTTCTTTGTGCGGAGTGAGGCAGAGGTCGCGGAAATCCTGGCGGCCGTCCGGAAAGAACACTACGACGCCCGGCATGTCTGCTCGGCCTATGTGCTCTTTGGCAATCCGCCGCTTGAAAAATCCTCCGACGACGGCGAACCCGCGAAGACCGCGGGACTCCCGATGTTAGACCTGCTCCGCGCGGCTTCGCTTTGCAATACGCTTGTCACGGTGACCCGCTACTTCGGCGGCATCAAGCTCGGCACCGGCGGTCTGGTCCGCGCCTATACGGCGGCGGCCAAGGGCGCGCTCGAGCAAGCTGTCATCGCGGAATTGCTGCCTGCCGTGCAGCTCTCCCTGACCGTCGACTACGGTCTCTACGGAAAAGTGTCCCGCCTCGCCGAGGACTGTGCGGGCACCGTGCTCTCCCTCGACTTTCTCGCGGAAGTGTCTCTCTGCCTCCTCTTTCGGGCCGAGGACAGCGCGCGCTTTCTCGCCGCGCTGACCGAGCTCTCGGGCGGCAACCTGACACCCGAGAGCACCAAAACGCTGACCTGTGTCGAGCAAGACGGAAAGCTCACGCCCATACAGCTATAAGCCTACTGAAAACTCGCGCCCGCAATCAAAGACCCGAACTCTCCAGAGAGTTCGGGTCTTTTGCTTTGTCTGTCCTGTCACACCGCTTTACTGTGTTTTCTCGCTCTCCGCCTGTCTCGCGAGTTCTGTGCCCGGGAAGCGCGATATGACTTCCGCAAAAAAGGTATTCGCGTTTTCCGTGTCTCCGAGAGCCTTATAGGCCATCGCCTTCCGGAAGAGTGCCGGCTCGTAATTCTGATTGATGGCGAGGGACTTGTCGTAGAGATCGATCGCCGCCCGGTAATTTCCCGCCTGGAACTGCACTTCGGCGCGACTGTAGAGGCTCAAATACCCCTCGCTGTTCATTTTTCCGGCAACCGACTGATAAATCTGCTGCACCGAGACGCCGCTGCCGTCGTCGATATCTGTGAGCTGAGAGACATCGAGGGTCGCATAGAGTTCGGCCGCGTGTGCATAGTCATTGTTCCGGAAGTCGTTCAGAATGCCCGCGAGCTTCTGGTACTGCGAAAGCTTGCTGTTTTCGCCCTCGGTCAGCATATCGACCTGACTCTGCAGCGCGCTCTTCTCTTCCTCCGCACTGCTGTGATTCACCTCAATATCGCGGAGCGCGCTGTTTGCGGAGGCGAGCTTCCGGTCCATCTCCCGGAGTTCGGCGTTATGACTCGAATTCAGCTCGGCCCGCTTGGTCGGCATATAGAGAAAAATCACCGCCGCCGCGCCGATCAAAAGGCCGATGGCAATGTTCAGGCCGGTCTGCCAGCCTGTGCTCTCGCGGTAAGTCGAGGGAATCAGAACCTCGTCGTCCGACATCTCCCGGTGCGAATAGGTTCTTGAGCCGTTGTCGATTTCCTCGCGCGGTTTGTCCTGCTTTTTCTGGATGCGCCGCTTCTCCCGCTCGGCGGCATCCGCATAGCGCACCGCCGTCTGGTTCATGCGGTCGGTTTTCCGCACCAGTTTGAGATAGTGATCCGCCCGCTTATAATCGCCCGCCTCGATATAGAGGAGCGAGAGCAGAAGCCCTGCCCGCACATAGTTCGGATGCTGGGCGACAATACCGGCGAGCTGATGAATCGCCGTGTCGTAATTACCGTTTTTCGTTGCCTCAAGCGCCACATTGTAGCGCTCGATCATCTTCGAGAACGAAGCGAGCTGCCCGCCGCGCCGTCTGACATCGTCGAGATAAAAGACCGCGCGGTTGTTTTCGGTCCGGAGGTCAATGCTGATGACCCACTGCACGAGCGCATCGCCGACCTCTCCCATCTCATAAAAGATGAGTCCCAGAAGATTTCTGGCATCCGTCAGGTCTTTGTTGAGCTCCAGGGCGCGCTTTAAGTACGGCACCGCTCCGGATAAATCCCTCTGTCTCGCGAGCTGCAGGCCGCGATTGTAGCAGCTGTTGGCCGCTCGAACGCTGCGCTCCAGTACATTCATGCTTCTGTCTCTCCGCTCCGCTTTAAGAGCTCCATCAAAATATCCTTCATGTCCGTGAGATCGCTCCGCACAATCGCATCTTCCACCGCTGAAATTTCAAGGCTCGAGCGGTAGTTCCGGATCTCCTCGTCAAAATTAATCATTTGCTTTCCTCCGCCAAAATTTCACCTGCCAGATAGAGCGAGCCCGCGATGAATAAAATCGCGTCCTCCGCCTGCTCCCCTCTCGCCTGCCGGAGGGCTTCCCCGACACTCCCGTATGTCTTCACCGCGGTCGCCCCTGCCTTGCGGTAGATGTCCGCGAGCGCGTGTACTTCCGTTCCGCGCGAAGTGTGAAGCGGCGCGATGTAAACGCAAGCCGGTCGCAGGACTTTCACAAAGGTCTCCGCAATCGCAGAGAGTTCCTTATCCTGCACAGACGAAGTCAGCAGGAGCGGCTTCTTACCGCGCTGCGCCGCAAGTGCTGCCCCGGCCTCCGCCATTCGCAGCACGCCGTCGGCATTGTGTGCGCCGTCCAGAAATACATCGGGATGTATTTCCTGCATACGGCCTGTCCAGACTGTCGCGCGGACGGCCTCCGGAAAGGAGACTGCCGCCGTACGTCGCCGCGCGTCCCCGGTCTCTCCTTCCGAAAAGACCTGAAACGCCTTTGCGGCGAGCGCCGCATTTTCCCGCTGGTACGCAGCCGGCAAAAAGGCGAAACGCGTGTCCGTCGGGTTCGGCGCGACCGGATAGGCGGGTGCCTGCATCTCCCGCGCCTTCGCCGCAATGACAGCTGTGACCGAAGGCACTGCGTCTAAATAGACCACCGGGACCGTTTTCTTGATGATACCTGCCTTTTCCGCCGCAATTTTCTCAACTGTGTCGCCGAGATACTGCATGTGGTCAAGGCTTATGCTGGTCAGCACGGTAAGGCAGGGCGCGCAGCTATTTGTCGCGTCGAGCCGTCCGCCGAGCCCGGTCTCAAGTACGACAACTTCGCAACCTGCCTCCCGGAAGAGCAACATGGCCATGTAGTAGAGATATTCAAAGTAGGCGGGAAAATTCCGGTCGGCCTGTACCTCTGCCTCTCCTTGGCACTTCACCGTCTCCGCGGCTGCCCGGAAGGCTTCCGAAGAGACCATCTTCCCGTCGATCAGAATGCGTTCTCGTATGTCCACGAGATGCGGCGAGACGAAGGTACCGACACGGTACCCCGCGCGGCAGAGTGCCTCCGTCAGATAGGCGCAGACCGAGCCCTTGCCGTTGGTTCCCGCGACATGAATGACCCGGAACGCGCGATCCGGCGCGCCGAGCGCATCTAAAAATGCCCTGACTTCCGGTACGGAAGTCTTCTTCTCGCCCCACATAGGCAAATCATCGGGGCAACGCCTCTCTTCCGCCATCGTTTTCCCTCGTTATGCGCCGAGCATCTTTCTCTGCTCGCGCACTTTTTCCAGCATTTCCTCGTACTTTTTCCGCTTCTCCTGCTCGGCAGCGACCTTATCGGCCGGTGCCTTTGCGAGGAACTTCTCATTCCGGAGCATGCCGTCCGCGCGCGCAATCTCATTTTCGAGCCGCGCCTCTTCTTTGGCGAGGCGCTCCTTCTCCTTCTCGACATCGACGAGGTCCGCAAACGGAATGTAAATCATGGCGCCCGGGATGACGGCCGAGACCGCATCCTCCCGAATGCCGGTCTTGTCCTTCTGAAGCTTTACCTCCGAAGCGCGGCCGAGCACGCGGAAGAAATCCTCCGCGCGGCGGAAGCTGTCGAGCACAGCCTCGTCCTCGGATACCACAAAGACCTCTGCCTGCTGTCCCGGCGCGACATTCATCGAAGTGCGGATGCGGCGGATTTCACGGACCGCATCTTTGACGCGCTCCACTTCGGCCGCATCCTCCGGGAACACGAAACGCGCTTCTTCGACCGGCCAGGGCGAGACCATGATGCTGTCCTCTTCGTTTAAGCTCAGGAACACTTCCTCGGTGATGAAGGGCATGAAGGGGTGGAGAAGCTTCAGCGCGCGGCTTAAGACCTCGCGGAGCGTCCAGAGCGCGGCCTCGCGGGTCGGGTCCTCTTTGTTCCAGAGGCGCGGCTTCACCATCTCGATGTACCAGTCGCAGAACTCCTCCCAGATAAAGTCATAGACCTTCTGAAGGGCAATGCCGAGTTCGAACTTCTCGAGGTTCTCGGTGACTTCTCCGGTGAGCCGGTTCAGCTGATGCAACACCCAGCGGTCCTGCGCGAGGAGCGCCGAAGCTGCGGGCTCCGCCGGCATGGTCTCGCCGAGATTCATCTCGATAAAGCGCGCCGCGTTCCAGATCTTATTCGCAAAGTTGCGCGCGGATTCCACTCTCTCCCAGTAGAAGCGCATGTCGTTGCCCGGCGCATTGCCTGTCATCAGCGTGAGGCGCAGTGCGTCCGCGCCGTAGCGCTCAATGACCTCAAGCGGATCGATGCCGTTGCCGAGCGACTTGGACATCTTTCTGCCCTCGGAGTCGCGCACCAGACCGTGAATCAGCACCGTGTGGAAGGGAAGCTTCCCGGTCTGCTCAATGCCGGAGAAGACCATGCGGATGACCCAGAAGAAAATGATGTCATAGCCGGTCACGAGCACATCGGTCGGGTAGAAATAGCGGTACTCGGGCGTATCCTTCGGCCAGCCGAGGGTCGAGAACGGCCAGAGCGCCGAACTGAACCAGGTGTCGAGCGTGTCTTCTTCCTGACGGAAGCTGTGGCCGCCGCAGTGCGGGCAGGTATGCGGCATCTCGCGCGCCACGACCACTTCGCCGCATTTGTCGCAGTAATAAGCCGGAATCCGGTGACCCCACCAGAGCTGGCGGGAGATGCACCAGTCGTGAATACCCTCGAGCCAGTTTAAGTAAGTCTTGCCGTAGCTCTCCGGCACAAACTTGAGCTCGCCGCTCTTCAGCGCCGCAATCGCCGGCTTTGCCATCTCCTCCATCTTCACAAACCACTGGGGCTTGATCATCGGCTCAATGACGGTCTTGCAACGGTCGTGTACGCCGACCGCATGGCTGTGCGGCACGACCTTCACGAGGAGCCCCGCTGCCTCGAGGTCCCTGACAATGGCCTTTCGCGCCTCGTAGCGGTCCATGCCGTCATAGGGCGAACCCGGGCAGCGAATCGTCGCGTCGTCGTTTAAAATCGTGATTTCCGGCAGGTTGTGGCGCTTGCCGACCTCAAAGTCGTTCGGGTCGTGCGCCGGTGTGATCTTCACGCAGCCGGTTCCGAATTCGGGATCCACATAGCTGTCCGCGATGACCGGAATCTCGCGGTCCGTGAGCGGAAGCTTTAACATCTTACCGACCAGCGCCGTGTAGCGCGCATCGTCCGGGTTCACCGCAACGGCGGTATCGCCGAGCAAGGTCTCCGGTCTCGTGGTCGCAATCTCGACAAAGGCGCCGTCTTCGCCGACAATCGGGTACTTGATGTGCCAGAAGAAGCCGTCCTTGTCGACGTGCTCGACTTCCGCATCGGAAATCGTGGTCTGACAGACCGGGCACCAGTTGATGATGCGGCTGCCGCGGTAGATGTAGCCCTTCTCATAGAGGCGCAGGAAGACCTCTTTCACAGCCTCCGAGCAGCCCTCGTCCATCGTGAAGCGCTCTCTGTCCCAGTCCGCGGAGGAGCCGAGTTTCTTTAACTGGTTGATGATGCGGCTGCCGTATTCATCCTTCCACGCCCAGCACTCTTCGAGGAACTTCTCTCTGCCGAGCTCCTCCTTGTCTCTGCCCTCTTTTTTGAGCTTCTCGATGACCTTGACCTCGGTCGCGATCGCCGCGTGATCCGTGCCCGGCTGCCAGAGAGCGGAGTAGCCCTGCATTCTCCGGAAACGAATCAGGATGTCCTGCATCGTATTGTCGAGCGCATGGCCCATGTGCAGCTGTCCCGTGATATTCGGCGGCGGCATGACAATGCAGAACGCCTTCTTCTTTTCATCCACCTCGGCATGGAAATAGCCGCGGTCCATCCATCTCTGATACAGCTTATCCTCAATCTCCGAGGGCGTATAAGTCTTCGGCAGTATTTTCATATTCAGTCCTCTCTGCGTTTGTCTCATCCGGGCCGGTCTTTAGACCATGCTCCGGTATTCTTCCCGCCACTGCGCAATGATTTTTTCTTCGAGCGCACGGCGCTTTGTCTCATCCTGTTCGGCAAAAACGGCTGCGACCTCTTTTGCTTCTCTGCCCGTTGCGCCGCGCGACGTCACTTCGCGCAACTGTTCTTCCCAACGCGCTTTCTCGCTGTCCCGCATCTCCGGCAGTTCCCGCCGGAAACGCGCCTTCAGTGTCTCGTCCGTCTCGGTCTCCGCGAGGAAATACATGCGCTTGATGGTATTTCTGTCCCGCCCGAGCGCATAGGCCTCCTGAAAACAGTCGAACGCGCGGTCCGAGAGAAAGAGATTCGCGAGCGCCGCGCCCTCGCGGTCCAGAAGGCGACTCTTCGAGGCGCGGTCCAGCTTGTCGTCCGCAAGCGCTCTCTCGTAGGCGCCGACCGCTTTCCCGTATTTCCGGAGCGAGAAAAAGAGGTCGCCCCGCTTTAACTCGGCTCTCTCCCGGGGAAGCGCGAGATATTCCTTCGCGTCCTGCAAAAACATGCTCTGCTGTCTCGGGCTCGCGTAGCCGCTCCGCGCGAGAAAGCGCGCGAGTACCTCTTCGTTTCGCGCATTCTCGCCCCGGTAACTCCGGAGCTCCTGCGCGAGCGCCGGTTGCAGCGCTCCCCGCTCCACAAAGGTAAAAAACGCCTCACCGACAAAGCCCTCGAGAAACAGCGGCGGATACTTGAGAATCAGATAAGAGAGCTCTTCCGCGGTCTCCGCGTGAATGCCCAGATTCTCGAGATAGAGCCGCTCTCTCGGATTATTCTTGCCAACCAGTATTACTCCCACAGTTCCACCTCCTGCGTGAGTACCTCGCCGCCCGGCGGATAAATCTCTCCGAACCCGGCGTCGCGAAGCTTCAGCGAAACGGTGCGCTCATCCCCAAAGCGGAATGCGCAATCGACATAACAGCTCTTCTCCTCCCGCTCCGGCAAAAAGCCAAGCGGCACGCCGAGGGTCTGCGCCGCGCCGCGCGGGCCGGCGCCGACTGTGAGCAGCAGCTCTTTTCTGTCTTCGGGCAGCAGACGAAAGCGACCGCCCGCTGTGAGCAGCGATTCGCCCGCCTCGACGAGCACCAGCTCCCGCTCTTCGCCGTATTGTTTCACCGGGAGCGAAATCTGCGCAGCCGCCCGGCCCGCACAGATCAGGCGCGGCGCCGTGCCGCTGTTCTCCGCGAGACGGCAGGCCTCAACCCCGCCGCGCGCAAACAGTTCCTTCTCTTGGTACAGCTTACGCTGTCCCTTGCAGATTGTGCGCTGAAAGCCCTCCGACCAGCTCATGCGGTTAAAGCCCTCGCCGGTCAGAATCACACTTGCAAAATGGCGATTCCGGAGAAGCCGCTCGGCACTGACCGACAGCACCTGATCGGCCATGCGCTCTCCCTGCGGCGTCGAGAGCATGCGAAGCGTAAAGGCATCGCGAAGCTTTCGCTGTTCCGCATAGAGGCAGCTTCTTCCCTTTTCTTTCTTTTCACGCGCCATATAAAAACAGAGCGACTTCTCCGCGAGGTCAAAGAGTCCCACCTCGCCCGCGGCGCGCAGGTCCGGTTCCGCCGAGATAAAGGCGAGAAAGCTCTCCTCGCGGCTTACGAGGCGCGTTCTCTCTGCCGGAAAGTCGAACTGCGGCAACAGCGCCGCGAGCTCCCGCACAAACGCGAGCCGGTAATCCGGCAACACAATGACCGTGCGGAGTTCTTCCGCTTTTTCGTCTCCGAGCACCTGCTTCCGCGCGAGTTTTAAAAATCGCGCCAGCAGTTCCACCGCACGGTATTCGGTTTCCTCCGCAACCAGAAGCCCGTCCCGCTCGCTCTCGGCGAGCAGCCCCTGTACCATGCTGCCCCGTCCCGCGAGCGCCTTTTCATAGGCCTCCGCATCGATGTACCAGCGGTCTTCCCGCTTGTCGCGGCAGAGTTCCGTGCGGAGCGAGAGCTTTCGCTCCCGCCCGTCGGAAACAAACAGGAGATTCGCATCCGTATTCGAGAGATCAATCCCCAGATACTGCATCGACCTCGGCTCCTCTCTGCGTCATCAGAGACGCCATACTGTCCGCGCCGAAGGAGAAGAGCTCGCTTCTCGCCTCGCGCGCAGCGGCATAGGCAGAGAGCTCTGCCTTAAGCTCCTCTTCCGCGCCGCCGAGCAACTCGCCGAAGCGGTTCAGCCGGGCATAGGCGCTGCCGCGCGAAATGCGCTCCGTGCTCTCGCGAAGCACCGTGCGCCGCACGACCGCTCCGCTCTCGGCTTCGAGAACGCGGTACTCCTCGGTCTCGCCCGAAAAGAGCACACTGCTCCTGAGATAAATTCTGCCGAAGAGCTCCGTGCAGTCCGCGCGGCGAAAGGCTGTCTCACCGGGAAGCACGCGACTCTCCACAATGTAGCGCTTGCCTTCTTCACCCCGGAACGAGAAAAGGGATCTCTCGAGCAGTGCATCGGGCAACCGTACTTTTCCGGCAAGCTGTTTGCTCTCCGGCAGGAAAATATCCTGCTCGGCGAGCATCTGTAAAAAGCGTTCGGCCAGCGTTTTTTCCCGCGCACCGAGCGCATCAAGCGATACATAGTAGTGCAACAGCGCACAGGCATAAAGACGCGGCACCTTGGTCATCTGTTCCGCGTAATCCTCCATGGCCCGCGCCTGATCGGCCGTGAGCGGGATGTCCGAGAGCAAGTATTCGCCCGCACAAACCGTGAAATACGCCTCCGCGAGTTCCCGCTCCACGGCGCCCTGCTGTTCGCAGCAGGCAAAGACCCAACGGATCTCGCTGCGGTCGCCGAGGAAAAGCTGACCCGCGAGCACTCGCGTCGGCAAATCCGCGAGCTCTGCGCCCTGCTCTGTCACGGCGTGCAGGAGAGCGCGCATCTCGCCGATGCCGCCGTTATAGTGCGCCGCGAGATACCCGAGTATCGCCCGGTCGGCTTTTCCGGCGCGGAATACCGCGAGCGCCAGTTTGCAAAACAACTCGTCCGACGGCGCCTTGTCCGCCTGCACGAGGTAAGAGACCAGTCTTGCCAGGGCATCCGGCTCCACATCCCGCGGCAGATATTCCTGCAGAAGTTCATAGGCCTCCTGCCATTTTTCCCGCTGCACCAGCAACGAAAAAATCTCGGCCCGCTCTTTCTCGGTAAAATCCGCCTTGTCGCTGCGCTGCAGATAGCCCTCGCAGCGCGACTTATTCGCGAGCAGCGCCGCGCGTATCCGGCACTTGCAGCTCTCGGCGAGCGGCATATGTTCGAGACCGAAGCGCAGCGTGCGCACCCCCTCATCGTCCAGGTTTTCGTTTGCTTCGCTTGCGCGCTGCAGGAGTTCGTCGAGCTTCCGCAGCAACACAGCGGGCTGTTCCGGCTGAAGCGCCTCGCACTGCGCGAGATACTGCGGCAAATCAAAGAGCGCTTTCCGCTCCAACCCTTTCGGCGCGCGGCGATTGCCCGCGCTGTCCTCGGTGAGGAGCAGCGCCTGCGGCGAATAAATCGGCAAATAGGCTTCACCCGCCCGGAAGTCCGCCTTTTCCTCTTCTTCGAGTTCCGGATAGACCGCGACGAGACGGCGATCTTCCGCCCGCGGCGCTGCGACATACTGTGTCTGCAGAATGCGGGGCAGCACGGCGGCGAGCTTTTCGTCTATCATGCCGTCCCAGAGCAGCGCCTCATAAATCGGCGCGAGGCTCCGGCTCACCTCACCGGCGAGCAGCTTCCGAAGCCCGAAATCCTCAATCTCGCGGCGATATTCCCGCCAGATTTCCGGCTCTTCGCTCCGGCGCTCACAGACTTTGCGGTAGAGCTTTACCAGGCTCTCCTCGCCGAGCGTATTGTCAAATAAAAAGTATAGGAGCAGCTCGTGCGGCAGCGGTTCCGCCGCATCCTCGGGCATACTCGCAAGCAACGCCTCATAGAGTCCCGGAATCCGGAGATCCTGGCGCACCGCCTCGCAGTACCAGACATAGGCCTCGCGGTCCGTTGCCCTGCGCCGCAGCGCACTGCGCACAAAGACTTCGAGTAACTCCCGCTGCGGCAGTTTTTCATAGACCGCGCGCAATACACGGAGCGTCTCGCCGGGCTGCTGCGCCGTCTCGGTCGCAAGGACTGCGACTCGCCGCGCAACGGCCTTGGTCATCGCCTGTTCCCGGAGGAGGAAGCGAAGAGCTGCGAGCGAAACCGGTGTTAAATCCGTGAGCGCTTCCCGCCGCTCCCGGAAAGCGCGCGCGAGGAGTGCATAGAGATACACGCTCCGGCTGCCCTGCCGGTAGCAATGCCTTAAGAGTTTTTCCCACTTCGCGGCGCGCGCCGTCGGGTATTCGGGCACGAGGAGCAGAAGCGTCGGCAGCAATTCCGCCTTGCCTTCCCGCACAATCTCGCGCTCGACGCGCTCGGCTGTCCGGTTCTTCCGGTGCTCATCGCCGGAGAGGAGGCTCTTTAAGCTGTCCGCAAGGTACATTTTCAGGCGCTCCGTTCCCGCAACACGGATGCCGGAGAACGTTCCGTCGAGTGCGTCGAGATACTGCTGCGCGCGCGCCGTATTGCCGCGCGCGGCGAGCAGCTCCGCCGTATAGAGCGCTGCTCGCTGTGCATCGATTTCCTTCTCGTGTTCCGCCTCCCGGAGCGCGGCCTCCGCCTCGCCGAGCTGCTCTCTTCTTCCGGTCAGCAAAAACAGCGCGTGGGCATGGCGGTAACGCAGCATGTGACGCCCCTCACGAAATTCCGCCGCCCGGTTCTGCGGTGCAAACCCGCGGCGTTCCGCGGCGCCCGCTTTCAGAGAAATCGGCACCAGTTGCTCGGTCTCCCCGCTCCGGAACAGGAGCGCACCGAGATTCTTGCCCTCGTGCAGCGCTGACCGGTCTATGTCAAAGCGATAGCTGTACGGCGCACCGCTCAGCTTCTCCGGCGCAATCCGGCGCTGCGGCGTCAAGAGAAAGGCCGCCTGCGCTTCGACCGTAACCGGCAGGAGCAAGGTGTCCCGACTCTCCAAAAAGACATGTCCGCTCCGCGCCGCTCTCGGCAGCGTCGTGACCTCCGCGGTCGCACGGAAACTGTCGCCCTGTCTCGCGCCGAGCGCCTCCAGAAAAGCATCCATGCCGCACGCCGCATCGCGGCTCTTTGCAAAGGCGCGGTAAAGTGCGCTCCGCTCCGGATCTCGCAAGAAGGGTGCGCGCCAAAATTCCCGGTACGCAAAAATGCGAAGCGCCGCCTCCCGGTCTGTCTTCGCAACTTTTGCAAAATCCTCTGTTGTTCTCAGGCGCTCCAAAAGCTCCGAGCCCTGCTGATCCGTCACAGTGAAACAATACGGTATCGTCTTCTCACCGCCGTCTGTCACCAGAAGCAACTGACCGGTGAGTTCATCTCCCACTTCCAAGTAACGCGCGTCCACCGTGAGTCGTATCCGGTTTCTGACGCCGCCGAAACTGTCTGTCAGCACCCGAACGCGAATATCATCCGAGTACGCAAGTCCCTTCAGCTGTATCCCATTGTCGCTGTCCGCATGAAACTCTGCGCTGAGCATCTCCCCGCGCCGCACAGAGAGACGTAAGTTCTCCGGACGCACGGAAAGCACAGGCACTTCTGAGTTCAGTACGCCCCGCGCAAGTCGGTTGATTCTTTCTCTCATCGCCTTCCTCTGTGCCTCCATTTATCGCAAGATATTTTAGCACACTTCCCCTTGCTTGCAAAGCTTGCTATACTTGCCGGGATTGGAGGTACACATGCTGTCCGAACCCATGACACTCTATAAGCTCATGATACTCTATCTGTTAAAGCAGGTGAATGTCGCGCTGAGCGAAAATATGATCTCGGAATTCTTTCTGTCGCGCGAATACACCGGCTATTTTACCCTGAAGCAGGCCCTCTCGGAGCTCGGCGAATCCGGTCTGATTCAGCTGCACAGCACCCGAAACGCGAGCCGCTATTCGGTCACCGAAGAGGGCGTGCAGACGCTCGCCTTCTTCGGCAAGCGCCTCTCGCCCGAAATTCTCGCCGACATCGACTGCTTTCTCCGGGAAAACCGCTTTCAAATCCGGAACGAACTCAGCGTGCACGCCGACTACTACCCCGCCGAGCAGACAGGCTACCGCGTGCACTGCGAGGTGACCGAGGGCAAGAGCTCCCTCTTTTCGGTCGAACTCACCGCGCCGGAGGAGGCGCAGGCCATCGAGATGTGCCGCCGCTTTTCCCTTTGCTCCGGCGAACTGTACCGCCTGCTGCTCAAAGAATTACTGCAGGCGGACTGACTCCCGGTTTGCCATCTCCGCAACGAGGCGCAGCAGTTCCTCTCTTCCCTGTTTCGTGACCGAGGAAAAGAGGATCAGCGGCGTCTCTTTCGGCGCTCCCAAAGTCTCGAGAAGCAGCTTCTTCTGCTTTTCGAGCTGGCTCCGTTTTAACTTGTCCGCCTTGGTGCCGACCAGCACGGCCGGCAGACCCTGGTCTATAATCCACTTGTACATCAGGACATCGTTCTCCGAGGGCGCGTGGCGGAGGTCGAGGAGCAGGAAGACCGCACGGAGCTGCTTGTCCTCGTGCAAATAGCGCTCTATCATCTTGCCCCAGCTCGCCTTGACCGCCTCGCTCGCGCTCGCATAGCCGTAGCCCGGCAGATCGACAAAGTAGACCGCACCGTTCACGCGGTAAAAATTGATGGTCTGCGTCTTACCGGGCTGGGCCGAGGTGCGCGCGAGCGCCTTGCGGTTCACAAGCGCATTTAACAGGCTCGACTTACCCACATTCGACTTTCCGGCAAACGCAAATTCCGGGAGAGCGCTCTCCGGCAGCGCGCTCGTCACACCGAGCACAAACTGCAACACCGCATCCTTAATCTGACTGTTGCCGTCTTCGCCGATTAAGGGGCGGTACACCGCCGACGGAACTTCAATTCCCTTCTTCTTCACCCTCTCCTTCTTCACGCTCGGCCGCTTTTTCCCAAAGGCACCTGCCACTGAGGGGCGTACTGTTGTCGTTTTCTTCTCCATCTGTCTCTTCTCCCCGTCCTGTCAGCGCAAGCGCTGCAAGTTCCCGAAACTCTCTGATATAGTACAATTTTAACCCTGCCGTAACCTCTTTCGGCAGCGCTGCAATCTCCGCACGATTTTCGTACGGCAATGCGAGCGCCGCGAAGCGCTCCCGTCTCGCCGCAAGCACCTTCTCTTTCAGACCGCCGACCGGCAGAATATGACCGCGCAGCGTGATTTCGCCTGTCACCGCAAGATCGGCGCGCACCGCCTCGTGCCGGAAGGCCGAGAGAAGCGTAAGCGCCATCGCGGCTCCAGCGCTCGGCCCGTCCTTTGGAATTGCCCCGGCCGGAATGTGCAGGTGAAAGTCGTGCTCGCGGAAGTAGCCGCTCGGCGTGCCGCGCTCTACCGCAAGCTGTCTTGCGACCACGAGTGCCAGTTCCGCAGACTCCCGCATCACGGCGCCCATCTGCCCGGTCGGCCGGAAGAGCCCTCTGCCGACATTGACCTCGACTTCAACCGAGAGCGCCACGCCGCCCGCAGCGGTGTACGCAAGCCCGTGGGCCACCCCGACTTCGTCCCGCCGGTGACTCCGATTTGCCGGAAAACGCGCCTTGCCGAGATAGTCCTCGAGATTTCCCGCCGTAACCGCGAAGCGCTCCCGCTCTTTTAGGAGAAGCTGCCTGACGCACTTTTCCGTGAGCGTGCGGAGCTCCCGCGCAATGCCGCGCACGCCCGCCTCCCGCGTGTAACAGCGGATCAGCGTCCTGACAGCGCCGTCCGTCAGTGAAAACTGCTCTGCCGTGAGGCCCGCGTTCCGGCGCGCCCGCGGCAGGAGATAGCGCCGCACAATGTGAAATTTCTCGGCCTCCGTGTAACTGCTGAGGTAAATCAGATTCATGCGGTCCATGAGCGGTGCCGGTATGCCCTCGGTCGTATTTGCCGTCGCGAGGAAAAAGACCTGTGAGAGGTCCATCGGCAGTTCCACATAGTGATCGCGATAACTCCGGTTCTGCGAGCTGTCGAGCACCTCGAGGAGCGCCGCAACGGCCGCCTGACCCCGGTAGTCTTTCGAGAGCTTGTCGATCTCATCCAGCAGAATCAGCGGGTTCTTGCTGCCCGCGCGCCGGAGAGCCTCCGCAATCCGTCCCGGCATCGCGCCGACATAGGTTCTGCGATGGCCTCGGAGTTCGGCTTCATCCTGAATGCCGCCGAGGCTGATGCGCACATAGCGCCGTCCGAGTGCCCGCGCGATGCTCTCGGCAATTGACGTTTTGCCCGTTCCGGGCGGCCCAACGAGGCAGAGTACGTCCTGCGAAGCCGTCGGGTTCAGCTTCCTGACGGCGAGGCAGTTCAGTATCTTCTCCTTGACATTTTCAAGACCGTAGTGATCCCGTTCGAGCACGCGCTTTGCCGCGGCGAGATTCGCCGTGTCCTCCGTGACGCGGTCAAACGGCAGTGCCAGCACCGTGTCGAGGTAATTCTGCTGCAGGGCAAATTCCTGTGTCCCCTGCGGCAGATGCCGAAGGCGCAAAGTCTCCCGGCGAAGCGCCTGCTTTACCTCATCCCCGGCAGGCAGTGCGTCAATCTTTTCTGCATAGGCTTTTACATCGCCCGCAATACCTGCATCCTCTCCGAGTTCCTCTTCGATGATGCGAAGCTGCTCCCGCAGCATAAATTCGCGCTGACTCCGGTCGAGACGCACGCGAAGCTTCTGCTCATACTCATGGCGCATCCGCACGACATCGATTTCGCGCGAGAGTTCACCGGTCAGAACCTCGTAAAACTCATCGCCCGTATTGCACTCGAGCAGGCGCTGCCCCGTGCCCCAGGCCCAGGGGAGCTGCGAAGAGCTGTTCCGCAGAAGCTGCATGAGGCCTGTCTCAGAGATGAGCCGCGGCAGGTACTTCTCCGCAAACGCCTTGTCCTCTCTCGCGTAGAGCTGCAGATAGCCCTTCAGCGCGCGGAGCATGGCTTCTTTCTCATTGCTGTCCTTCTCGATTTCCCGAAGCGGCGCATTGAACAATTCCGCCTCATAAATATCCCCCTCCAGAACCAGCTGTTCCACGCTGCAACGCCGTATCCCGAACAACATGGCGCGCCGCGTGTCCCGCGACGTCCGCGTGAGGGAACGAATCTGGCACAGCGTGCCGTAGCGGTACGTGCCGCTCACGCCCGGGTCCAACGCCTCCGGATTTTTTTGTGCCACCAGAAAAATCAGACCGTCCCGCACCATGGCTTCCTCGACAGCTGCGACGGTCCGGCTGCGGCTCAGGTCAAAACGAGCCACGCCGCCCGGCAGGACAACCTGCGCGCGCATCGCAACCACAGGGTATCTTCTCCTTGTCCTCATGACCTCCTCCTATCTTCGTGCCGCAAATGACTCAAAAGGCGGGCATATGCCCGCCTTCCTGTCACAAGTCTCGTGTTCACACACTATTCTGTTTCTGTACTCTATTCTCTGTATATGTGCGCCGTCAGGCAATCTCGCCCGGCCTTGAGGGCTTCTCGCGATCCCTCTGAATGCTCGACTCGCGGTGCACAATCTGCGGTCCGGCCTCATGCCGCACCATCTCCTTCGTGACCGTGCAAATGCCGACGGACTCATCGGAGGGCACTTCGTACATCAAATCCATCATCACGTCTTCGACAATCGCGCGAAGACCTCTGGCACCGGTCTTTCGCTCCAGCGCGAGGTGAGCGATTTCGCGCACCGCTCCCTCCGTGAACTCGAGTTTCACATTGTCGAGTTCAAAAAGCTTCCGGTACTGCTTAATCAGCGCGTTCTTCGGCACAGTCAGAATCTGCACCAGCGCATCCTCATCGAGCAAATCCAGCGAGACCGTAATCGGCACGCGGCCGATGAACTCCGGAATCAGACCGTACTTCACAAGATCCTGCGGCATGACCTGGTGGAAGAGTTCGTCCACCTCCCGCGCATTCTTCGCGACCACCTGGGAGTTGAAGCCCAGACCGCCGCTGCCGAGACGGGAGTCGACAATCTTCTCAAGTCCGTCGAACGCGCCGCCGCAGATGAAGAGAATATTGGTTGTATCAATCTGAATGAGCTCCTGGTGGGGGTGCTTCCGTCCGCCCTGCGGCGGCACCGAGGCAATCGTACCCTCCAGAATCTTTAAGAGCGCCTGCTGCACACCTTCGCCCGAGACATCCCGGGTGATAGATACATTTTCGCTCTTTTTGGTAATTTTGTCAATTTCATCGATGTAAACAATACCGTATTCGGCACGTTTCACATCATCTCCCGCCGCCTGAATCAGCTTCAGCAGGATATTCTCGACGTCCTCGCCGACATAGCCCGCCTCTGTGAGCGTCGTCGCATCCGCGATCGCAAACGGCACATTCAGAATCTTGGCCAGGGTCTGCGCAAGATAGGTCTTGCCCGAACCCGTCGGACCGAGCATCAAGATATTACTCTTCTGAATCTCGACGTCGGAGTCCGTATTGGACATGATGCGCTTGTAGTGGTTGTAGACCGCGACCGAGAGCACCTTCTTGGCCGTCTCCTGACCGATCACATACTCATCGAGAAACCTCTTGATTTCCTTCGGACGCAGGAGGTTGATGCCTTTTAAGCTGCTTGCCGCCGCGTCGTCCTCCGGAAATTCCTCCTGCAGGATCTCGTTGCAGAGCGCCACGCACTCGTCGCAAATGTAGACGCCGTTCGGTCCCGACAGAAGTTTTCTCACATGATCTTCCGTCTTGCCACAAAAAGAGCAACGCACACGTTCCCCGTTCTTATTGGGCATGTTTCTTTTCTTCTCCTTTTACTCAGTGATGCGCGATGACTTCGTCGATGATGCCGTACTCCTTGGCCTCCGCCGCCGTCATGTAGTTGTCACGCTCGGTGTCGCGCGCAATCACCTCGAGATCCTTCCCGGTATTCGCCGCGAGAATCTCATTCAACTTATTGCGTGTCTTCAAAATCTGCTCGGCGACAATGCGGATCTCCGTCTCCTGCCCCTGGGCACCGCCGGAGGGCTGGTGAATCATAATCTCCGCGTTCGGGAGCGCATAGCGCTTGCCCTTGGTGCCGCCGGAGAGCAGGAATGCGCCCATGCTCGCCGCCATGCCGATGCAGATGGTCGAGACATCGCATTTCACATACTGCATGGTGTCGTAAATGGCCATGCCCGCCGTCACGCTGCCGCCCGGGCTGTTGATGTAGAGGTTGATGTCCTTGTCCGGATCCTCGGACTCGAGGAACAGGAGCTGCGCGACCACGAGGCCCGCGCTCACATCATTGACCTCCTCATCGAGGAAGATGATTCTATCCTTTAAGAGGCGGGAAAAAATATCGTAGCTCCGCTCGCCCCGGCTGGACTCTTCCACCACATATGGCACTAAACTCATCTGATTTCTCCTGACTTTCACTGGAGCTTTGCCTCCGCGACGAGGAAGTCGACTGCCTCCTGGATCTTTAAATCCATCGCCAGCTCTTCTCTCTGCTCCGCGCCGACATACTCCTTCATCTTCTCCGGTGCAATCTTGTAAGCCTCGGCCATCTTCGCGATCTCGGCGTCGATTGCCTCCTCGCTGACCGCGATGTTCTCGGCCTTCACGACCTCCTCGAGCACCAGTCTGGTCTTTAAGTTTCTCTCGGCCTGCGGACGGAACTGCTCTTTCAGCTTCTCGACCGTCATGCCGGTGTACTGCAGGTACTGCTCGAGCGGCAGACCCTGAGACTGCATGCGGCGTGCATAGTCATCGAGCATCTGCTCGCACTGCATCTCAACCATCGGTGCCGGAAGTGTAAGCTCTGCGTTCTCGACGACCTTCTCGACCACGTTGTTCTCGTTCTGTGCCGCCGCGCTCTTTGCCTTCGCCTCTTCGAGCTGCTTCTTCAAATCCGCCTTGTACTCGTCGAGAGTCTCGAACTGCGAAATCTCGCTCGCGAACTCATCGTTCAGCTCCGGGAGATCCTTTCTCTGAATCTCGAGCAGCTTGCAGGCAAAGACCGCTTCCTTGCCCGCGAGTTCCTTCGCGTGATACTCGGTCGGGAAAGTCACATTGACATCAAAGCTGTCACCGGTCTTGTGGCCGACAATCTGCTCCTCAAAACCGTCGATGAAGCTGCCGCTGCCGAGCACCAGCGGATAGTTCTCACCCTTGCCGCCGTCAAAGTGCACGCCGTCAATGCTGCCGTCAAAGTCAATCTTGACATTGTCGCCCATCTCCGCCGCACGGTCGTCGACCGTCACGAGGCGGGCGTTCTTCTCAAGCTCCTTCTGCAGTGCCTCATTGAGGTCCTCGTCGGTCACCGTCGCATCCGCCTTCTGTACCTCGACGCCCTTATACTGGCCGAGCTTGACTTCCGGCTTCGTCGCAACCGTCGCCGTATAGACGAGGTCCTTGTCCGTGCCGATTTCGGTCACATTGATCTCCGGGCGGGACACAATCGTGAGGCCGCTCTCCTTTGCCGCCTCCGGATAGGTATCGTTGATGCAGCTGTTCACAGCGCTCTCAAAGAACACGCCCTGACCGTAGAACTTCTCAATGACTGCCTGCGGCACATGACCCTTCCGGAAACCCTGCACCTGATACTTGCCCTTCTCGCGGTTGTATGCTGCGGTGACTGCTTTCTGAAACTCTGCCTGCGGCACAGTCACCGTAATCACTGCCATGTTGTTTTCTTTCTGCTCTACCTGAAATCCCATCTGGACGTCCTCCTGGATAATCTGTTCTCTGAATTAGCATATTACTTGCAAAAGAGACATATTCAGTAGAACAGTATAGCACAGAGGCACGCTTGTCACAATGCTTTTCCGGCGTTGCGGGAGAGCATCTTCTCCGCGAGATAAAAGGCGCGCGCCGTGCGCTTCGCGTTGTCGTCGAAATGACCTCCCGGATTCCACTCGAGCACCAGGGTGCCCGGCTGCATGCGCTCCGACAGTTGTTCATGGTACTGCCGCATTAAGTTGCCGCAGCTCGCCATCATCTCGTTCCGGGCCTTCTCCTCCTTGTCGCCGAGACTTAAGGAGAGCGCCTTGACGCGCGGGGTTCTGCCCCTCTGGTACTTCATGAATCCCTGAAACCAGAGTGATGGCGAGGCCGCGGCGACCGCGGCGAACGCATCCGTCCGGTAGGACGCCCAGAGTGAGAAAAAACCGGCGAGCGAATAGCCGCCGAGCAGTACGGGACAGTCTTCCGGCAAATCGTAGCGCGCGCGAAGTGCCGGAATCAGCGCGAGCAGCTTCTCGAGGAAAACGGGCGCACCGTCTCCGAAGAGACTGTTGCCCGAGGGCTGCGGCGCTTCCCAGGGAGCGAGCTCACGCATCCAGTCATTGACCCGGACTGCGACCAGCAGGCCGCGATCGGCGCGCTTTTCCTTTTCTTCAAATGCGGCGAGAAACTTTGCCTCTTCTTCCATGCCCTCCAAATCGTGCTCATCGGCCGGCTGCAGGAGCAGATAGGCTGCTTCCGCGCTGCCGCAGGCAAGGCACTCGCGCTGTAACAGCGAAAACTCTTCCCGTATGTTTGCCATCCCGCTTCACGCCTCTCCGGCTTCCCGGAGAATGCGTGCCCCCGCTTGGCAGGCATCACAGAGGCAGTTCGGCTCCCCGTTTGCCTTTGCCGCTTTCGCCGCCGTTTCGGTTGCCGCCGCAGCTTCCTTACCGAAAACCGCCTCGCCGGACGGCGAAGACGCAAAGGCAATCAGATCGTCAATACTGCAGACATCCTCCTTGAGCTCTCCGATCAGTGCGTCGCGTGCCGCCGCTTCGTCTGCCGTTCCGACTGCCTCTAAATAGCGCTTTCCCGCCGCAACGACTTCCGCACAGGCGCTCGGCGCCTGAATCAGCTTTTCCACATCTTCTCTTACAATCTGCTCTGCCATGACTCTTTCCTTTCTCAAAACGGACCTCACCGTCCGAACTATCGTTCTATTTATATTGTACCCGTAAGCATACAAAATTACAAGACACCGGGGCGCCGTATCCTCGCGGACAGTGCCCGGTCTTACTGTTTTTATTCTGTCACAAAAGAGAATCTCTGCGCCTCGTGCACAGCACTCATCCGTCAACGCGCAGCGTGGCCGAACGCCGCGCTCTGTCGGCTCTGCATCTCCGAAATAAATCGACGAAAGGCAAACACAGCACCCGCGATAGGAAGCTGTGTCCCATGCGGATGCTTCGTCCCCTGCGGCAAAGACAGATCCCCGCCGCAAAGAAAACACACGACGCCCGGTAACGAACGATCGAATCGTAACTCTCTCTGGAAAAACATGCGGAAACCCTGTAAGCTGAAAGAAAAAGAACCGGCGTCTCCGTCACGCTATGTCGGAACACGGCAGGAAAGGACTGCACTCCATGGAACACATTGAAATCGAGCGGAAATTTTTGCCGCCTGCATTACCGGACGGTCTCGAGCGCTATCCGCACAAAGCGTTTTTACAGGGCTATCTCTCGACTTCGCCGACCCTGCGCGTGCGCCGCGAGGGCGAGGCGTATGTTCTGACCTATAAGGGCAACGGCCTTCTACAGCGGACGGAGTATAATCTTCCGCTCACGGCGGAGAGCTTTGCCCACCTCCTCGAAAAATGTGACGGTCTCCGCATCGAAAAAACGCGCTATCGAATCCCGCTCCCGGGCACCGAGCTCACCGCGGAACTCGATGTGTTCCACGGGGCGCTGTCGGGACTTTGGCTGGTCGAAGTGGAGTTTCCCGACGAGGCGAGTGCGGCGCGTTTTTTGCCGCCCGCCTGGTTTGGACGGGAAGTGACCCAAGATGCCCGTTACCAGAATTCGTCTCTTAGCCGCTTAGGGCTCCCCGGGGAGGAAACCCCATGACACAAAAAAGAAAACGGGAACTGATTCTCATTGCCGTCCTCTGCCTCGCAGCGTTACTCTTACTTCTCTGGCAACGGCTCGGCAGCGGTCAACACGGCATGCGCGTCCTGGTCTCCCAAAATGGCACGGTGGTCGGTGACTATCCGCTCTCCAAAAACCGCGAGGATGTATTTCAAACCTCGGACGGCGGCACAAATACCCTCGTGATTCATGACGGCGAGGCCTGGATCAGCGAGGCCAACTGCCCCGACAAAGTCTGCGTGCACACCGGGCGCATCTCCCGCCCCGGCGAGATTATTGCCTGCCTGCCGCATCGCTTGGTCGTACAGATATCGGAGCGGTAATTTTCTTTCCCACTGTGACAAGAACGGGAAGCGCTTTCCTCCAAGCAGGGCAAAGCGCTTCCCGTTTCTCATTCTTCTCAGTATCAGATGTCAATCGTTTCACGCCTCTGCCCGAGCTGCCTGTGCGTGCCCCACAGCTGTGCCAATAGCACACCCATGACCGTCAGCAATATCTCCCAGGGATACAGGAGGTATCCCCTCCAAAAACAAACGAGCAGGATGCCGTCCGCAAGCAAAAATGCATACCAGAGCTTCCGATTCAATCTCGCATATTTCACATGTGAGGTGAGCAATATGCCGAGAATCAGAAAGCGCAAAAAGCTGTAACTCAAATACGGCCAAGCATGATACCAGCGCCTTCTCCACTGCTGAAAAACACCCATGAAACCACAATCCGCAGCGATAAACAAATGCAGAATCCAGATGCTCGCGCGGGGCATAAGCTTAGTTATCATATATATTATTCACCACCTCAAAACTCCAAGTTGAAGACCCTAGTCCCACTGTCAGACAATCGTTTCCTCCGATTATGCACTTGGCCGATGTGACGACCGGTTTCCAAGAAGATGGAGCTGCCTTTCTCCGTTTTTGCTTCCAAAAGCAATTAAACGCAGTTCCTTGCAGCGTCAATCCATACTGTCCATCCTACACTGACTGCGAATCTCATAGTTTCTTGCGCAACTATATCTTAATGCTACTATCTCTTTCCAAAAATATCAACACATCTTTCACAAAAGTGTGCAAATGTCTCGCATTTTTGGCTTTTTTCACTACCATGCTTTGTTAACGGTCTCTTCGATTGTTTGCCGGAACGCGTTTCATCCTTTCGCAGATGCAAAAGCAGCGCCCTGTCCGAGCGGACAGGGCGCTGCTTTTCATGCCTGTTATACTTGCTGCCGAATTGCTGCCGCAGCACTTTAGTTGATCACGCTTACCGGGCACTTTCTCGCGCAGGCGCCGCAGTTCACACACTTGTCGTAGTCGATCTGCGCGACGTTCCCGTTCATGTGAATGGCGTCGAACTTACACTCCTTCACGCAGAGCGTGCAGCCGATGCAGCCCGCCTGGCAGACATCCTTGACTGCCTTGCCCTTCTCCTGCGACATACATCTCACGTGGTACTTTGCCTTGTAGGTCGTCATCTCGATGATGTGACGCGGGCAAGCCTTGACGCAGAGACCGCAGGCCACGCACTTATCCTTGTCGACCACGGCAATGCCGTCGACCACATGAATGGCGTCAAATTCGCAGACCTTCACGCAGGAACCGCCGCCGAGGCAGCCGAAGTCACAGCCGAGATCGCCGCCGCCCGGCATGACCGACATCTGGTTACAGTCGGTCGGGCCCACGTTCTTGGCGCGCTTGATTGCCTTGTCGCAGGTGCCGGAACAGCGAACCATCGCGACCTTCTTGACAGCCTCGCCCGCCTGGACACCCATGATGTCCGCGATTTTCTGCGCGACCGGCTTGCCGCCGACCGGACACTGGGTGACCGGCGCGGAGCCGCTCGCAATCGCGTGCGCGCAGCCGTCGCAACCCGGGAAGCCGCAGGCACCGCAGTTGTTGCCGGGCAGTGCCTCGCGGACCGCGAGCTCTTTCTCATCTACTTCTACTTTGAACTTCTCACTTGCAACGCCGAGACCCATGCCGCAAATCAGGCCGACGATACCGACAATCGCAAACGAGACAATGACAATGGTAAAATTCATTTCTCTCCCTCCGCTCAGCTGATCATGCCCGAGAAACCGGTGAATGCGATTGCCATGAGACCTGCGCTGATCAGAACGATCGGCAGACCGCGGAAGTACTTCGGAATATCGTTGCCCTCACATCTCTCGCGGATACCTGCGAGGATGACAATCGAGATTGCGTAACCGACTGCGGTGCCGACACCCCAGGCGAGGCCTTCCACAAAGTTATACTCCTTCTGCACGTTGTCGAGTGCCACGCCGAGCACGGCGCAGTTCGTCGTAATCAGCGGAAGGTAAATACCAAGGGACGCGTGCAGAGAAGGCATACTCTTCTTCATGAACATCTCGATGAACTGCACGAGAGACGCGATCAGAAGAATGAAGACAATCGTCTGCAGGTAGTCAATCTTGAGCGGGCGCAACACGAGCATGTAGACCAGCGAGGAAAGAATGGTCGCGAGGAAAATCGTGAAGATAACCGCGCCGCCCATGCCTGCCGCCGTGTCCTTTTTCTTCGAGACGCCGACGAAGGAGCAGAGTCCAAGGAATCTGGAGAGCACGACATTGTTGACCAATGCACCGCTGACCAGGAGCAATGCTACTTTTGACATCACTTCGCCTCCTCTTTCTTCTCCGTTGCCGGGTTCTTTGCCTCAACCGCCGGGGTTGCAACTGTTGCCTGCACCGCAGCTGCCGCCGGCTTTGCGACCGGCTTCACAACCTTGGTCTTTGCTTCTTCCAGCGAAAGCGGCTTGCTCTTCTTGCCGCGCTTGTCGTCCTGGTAATACTGCATGCCCGCGACGAGGAACGCCATCACGAAGAAAGCACCCGGGGGCAGGACGAAAATCGAAATGTGGTACGCATCCGGAATCAGCTTGACGCCGAAAATCGAGCCTGCGCCGATGATCTCACGGAAGGAGCCGAGCAGCAGGAGAGCCAGCGTAAAGCCGAGGCCCATGCCGAGACCGTCAAAGAGTGCCGGAATCGGCTTTGCGCCGAGCGCATACGCCTCCGCGCGGCCAAGGATAATGCAGTTCACGACGATCAGCGGAATGTAGATGCCGAGTGCCGTGTAAATCGAAGGTGCAAACCCCTGAATCAGGAGCTGCACAATCGTCACGAGGGACGCGACGACGACAATCTCCGCGGGGAGACGCACTCTCCCCGGAATCACGCCGGAGAGCGCGGAAATAATCAGGTTCGAAAACATCAAAACTACCAGAGACGAAAGTCCCATACCGATTGCATTGACCGCCGAGGTCGTAACTGCAAAGGTGGGGCAAAGTCCCAGCGCCATGATGAAGACCGGGTTTTCGGTGATGAGACCGTTCCTCAGGCGTTCCAAACAAACTTTCACGGAATCTTTTCCCCCTCTCACTGATTTAAGCCGTTATTCACGAAGTAAAGCGCTGCGTTGACGGAATTGGTCACGGCGCGAGAGGTAATCGTCGCACCGGAGATTGCGTTGATCTTGTCGTTGTCAAGCTCGCCGTCACCGGCCTTGGTGACCGTAAACTTCTCACCCTTCTTGCCGTTGAACTGTTTGTACCAGTCGGTGTCGCGCGCATTCATGCCGAGACCCGCCGACTCCGCGATTGTAAGGAACGCAATGCCGTTCACCGTCTTGTTGTCGGCCTGGATGCCGACCGAAATCGAGACCAGACCGCCGTAGCCGTCCTTCGAACCTGCGTTGATGATGTGACCGACGACATTGCCGCTCGCATCGACCGCATCGACCACTTTGTCAATCATGACATTGCCGAAGCCCTGCTCCGCAAGAGAAGCCGCATCTGCCGCAATCAGCTTGTCGCTGTCCGGATTCTCCTTAAAGTCCGCGGCATCCGGAAATACCTGCTTGTAAGCCGCGATGGTCGCCGCATTCTGTGCTGCCTGAATCGGCTCGTAGGTCACCGTGTAGACAATGCCGAGCAGAAGACCTGCAATCACCGTGATCAGCATGAGGCGCAGTGCATCGCTCACAAACGAAGTCTCTTTTGTCTTGCTCATGCTTTTTTTGCCTCCCTTCTGCCGAATGCCTTCGGAATCGTAGCGCCTTCAATGAGCGGCGAAAGCATATTGCCGATGATGATGGAGTAAGAAACGCCCTCGGCGCCCGTACCGAAGATACGGAAGAGGCCGGTCAGAATGCCGATGATGACGGCATAAATCATCTGGCCCTTCTTGGTGAGCGGCGTCGACGCATAGTCGGTCGCCATGAAGAACGCACCGAAAATCAGACCGCCGCCGAGCACCTGCGCGAGAACGTAGTTCAGGCTGTGCTCGCCGAAGATAAACACAAAGATTGCGGTCGTCACAATGTAGATGACCGGAATCTCAAAGCTGATGACCTTTCTCCAGAGCAGATAGGCCGCGCCGAGGAGCAGGGCAATCGCAGAAACTTCACCGATGGTGCCCGGAATATGTCCCACGAAGAGCTGGAACAGATTCACATCCGCCGTCGCCGGGGTGCCGGCCTTTAAGGCGGTCTTCATGACAGCGAGCGGTGTTGCGCCCGTCGTCGCATCGAAGTTAATCGGCTTCGACGTGAAGTTGTTCATGTACTTCGCAAGCGAAATCAGCAGGAAACATCTGCCGGCGAGCGCCGGGTTCATGAAGTTCTGGCCGAGACCGCCGAACATCTGCTTTGCGATGATGATTGCAAAGACTGCGCCGAGCGCCGGAATCCAGAGCGGAATCTCCGGCGGCATGTTGAGCGCGAGAATGAGTCCCGTGACAACCGCCGAGCAATCCGTAATTGTCACTTCTTTTTTCATGCCGCGCTGCCAGAGGTACTCGGAGAGCACCGCCGCCAGAACGGTCACCAGAATCACGAAGAACGAATGGATGCCGAACTGTACCACGCCGTAGACCGCGGTCGGAATCATCGCGATACAGACATCCAACATAATCTCCCGCGTCGAAGCGCGGTCTCTCACATGCGGAGAGGCGGAAACGTTTAATACATTCATCGCTTACTTTGTCTCCTTTCCGCCCGCTGCCTTCTCTGCGGCAGCCTTCTGCCGCCGCTCTTCGCCGATGCGGCGCTTCATCTGCTTGAATGCCTGGGTCAGCGGGCGTCTCGCGGGACAGATGTAGGAACAGCTGCCGCACTCGATGCACTCCATGCCGTAGAGCTTCTCATAGCCCGCGCTGTCGCCGTTCATGCAACTCTTCATCATAAGCACCGGAACCAGGAACTCGGGACATACCTCGCCGCAGCGTCCGCAGCGGATGCACGGGCTCTCCGGATTCTTCTCGACCTCGTCCTCGAGGAAGCAGGTCAGCGAGGAGGAATTCTTTGTGACCGGGACATCGGTCGTGTACATCGCCTGTCCCATCATCGGACCGCCCGAGAGAATCTTCTTCGGGTCCGCTTTGAAACCGCCGGCCGCCTCAATGATGTCGTTGTAGTTCATGCCGGTTCTGACCTTGAAGTTCTGCGGCTCCTTGATTGCGTCGCCCGTAATCGTGATGACGCGCTCCAGAATCGGCGTCTTCTTACAGACCGCATCGTAGATTGCCATGACCGTGTTCACATTGTCCACGACACAGCCCGCATCCGCCGGAAGCATCGAGGAGTTGATCTCTCTGCCGGTCACCGCGTAAATCAGCGAGCGCTCGCCGCCCTGCGGGTACTTGGTCCGGAGCGCCTCAACCGAAATCTTCGGCTCGTCTTTCACGAGTGCGCGGAGCTTCTCGATGGCCTTCGGCTTGTTGTTCTCGACACCGATCACCGCCTTCGCGTTCTCGAAGAGCTGCAGCATGACCTTGATGCCGCCGATCAGCCGCTCCGGCTCCTCCATCATCATGCGATAGTCGCAGGTCAGATAGGGCTCGCACTCTGCGCCGTTCACAATGATATAGTCGATCTTCGACTCGTCCTTCGGTGTGAGCTTTACATTGGTCGGAAAGCCCGCACCGCCGAGACCCACAATGCCGGCTTCCCGCACAATGTCCCGGATTTCCTGCTTGCTGAGCTTTGTCGCATCCCTGTCTTCGCCGAGGCCCTCGACCGCCGTATACTGGCCGTCGTTCTCGATCACGATTGAGATGCTCTTCGCGCCGCCTGCCGTGACGCGGGGCTCAATCTTCTTTACTTTTCCCGACACGGAGCTGACCACGACCGCCGAGATAAAACCGCCTGCCTCGGCGATTTTCTGTCCCACCAGCACCTCATCGCCGACCTTGACAATCGCCTTGGCCGGTGCGCCGATGTGCTGCGAGAGGGGATACACCATCTCGCCGGAAGTCGGTTTCAGCACTGTGACAGCTCTGTCCATCGAGAGCTCCTTGCCCTCAAACGGATGGACGCCACCTCGAAAAGTTGCCAATCCCATCTGACTACCCTCTTTCTTTCAGATTCTGTTACTCTCTGCGTTAATATTATAACATGCCGACAACGGCACAATTAAGAAAAACCACGCAAAGCGTGGTTTTTTTTCCATACAAGCGTCGCATTTTTACATGCGCTCCGGCACTTCCATGCCGAGCACACCGAGACAATATGCAATGACAATCTCGGCGGTCTGAATCAGTGCGAGGTAAGCGCGCTTCTTCTCCTCGTTCGGCTCCTGCAGAATGCGAACCGCATGGTAGAAGGAATTGAAGTGATTCGAGAGCTCGTAGAGATACTGGCAGATGCGGTGCGGCGCGAGTTCCTTCCAGGCCGCGCGCAGCACTTCCGGATAGCGCGCCAAATCGAGGAAGAGCGCCTTTTCGCTCTCGCTCTCCGCCGGTCGTAAATCCGCCGCTGTGATGGCTGCGCCGCCTTGGTTCGCATACTTTTTAAGGATAGACTTAATCCGGACCGCCGTGTAGAGAATGTAGGGGCCGGTGTTTCCCTCAAACGATGCAAAGCGCTCGAGGTCAAAGACATAGTCCTTCGAGGCCTGGTTCGAGAGATCCGCATATTTCAGCGCGGCGAGTGCTACCGTCTTCGAGGTCTTCTCTGCCTCCTCGGGCGAAATCTCCGGATTCTCCGCGATGCGGGTCGAGACTGCCTCCCGAATCTCCCGGATCAAGGTCTCAAGGCGCATCACACCGCCCTCTCTTGTCTTGAAGGGCTTTCCGTCCTTGCCGTTCATCGTGCCGAAGCCGATGTAGATGAGCTCGTGCGCCGGGGGAACGATGCCCGCCTTCCGCGCGACGCGGAAAAACTGCGTGTAGTGGAGTTCCTGGCGCTTGTCCGCAATGTAGATGTAGCAGTCCGGCGAGAGGGTCGCCTCGCGGTCAATGAGGGTCGCCAGATCGCTCGTCGCATAGAGCGCAGCGCCGTCCGACTTCCGGACAATGCAGGGCGGCAGTTCCTTCTTGTCGCCGGGCTCCGCGATGTCCACGACGAGCGCGCCCTCGGAGCTTCTCGCAATGCCGCGCTTCTCAAGGTCTTCGAGAAGCGCCGGGATAAAGGGCTGCGCGTCGGACTCACCTTTCCAGAGTTCAAACGAGACCGCAAGCGCATCGTAGTTCTTCTTTAAATCCGCCTTCGAGATGCGGAGAATGTGCTTCCAGAGCGCCGTAAAACCCGGATCGCCGCTCTGCAGTTTCAAGGTCGCAAGGTGGGCTGCCTCGGCAAAGGCCTCGTCCTCCTTGGAGCGCTTGCTCGCGGTCGGGTAAATCTCCTCGAGCTCGGAAATCGTAAACGGCGCTTCTTCCGGATAGTCGCCCGTATGGCTCTCGTCAAAATACGGGAGTTCCGGCTTCCGGCGGCGCAGCTCCTCAATGATAAGTCCCATCTGGAGCCCCCAGTCGCCGAGGTGCACATCGCCTATCATCTCGTTTCCGAAAAATGCGCCCATGCGCTTCAAGGCCTCGCCGATGATGGCCGAGCGCAGATGTCCCACGTGGAGCGGCTTTGCGACATTTGCGCCGCCGTAGTCGACGACAATCTTTCTGTTCTCATCGCGCACTGCGCCGCACTGCGGCTGCTCCCGGAGGGCACGCACCGCCGTTGCGAGCGCGTCCGGGCTCACGCGGAGGTTGATGAAGCCCGGCGGCACGGCGCCGACTTCCGAGAAAAGGCTCTCTTTCTTCAGTTCCGCGGCAACTGCCTCGGCGACCTCGAGCGGCCGCTTGCCGGCCTTCTTTGCGACCGCCATGGCGCCGTTGCACTGGTACTCGCAGAGATCCGGGCGGTTTGAGAGTTGCACAGAAGCGCCGGCCTCCGGATAGCCGACTGCCGCAAAGGCGCGCGCCACACTCTCGTTCATTTCTTCCAAGATTGTTTTCACTGCCATATCTTTCCCCCAATGTGAAGAAGAGCAGCCCGGCATCGGGCTGCCCTTCGCAAGTCTGTCTTTTAGTTCTGCGCTCTGCCGAGATACTCGCCCGTGCGGGTGTCGATCTTGACGCGATCGCCGATGCCGACAAAGAGCGGCACGGAAATCTGTGCACCGGTCTCGACCGTCGCCGGCTTCTGCGCGCCGGTTGCCGTGTTGCCCGCAAAGCCCGGCTCAGTCTCCGTGACCTCCAGCTCCACAAAGAGCGGCGGCTCGACCGAGAACACATTGCCGTTGTAGGAGACAACCTTGACCATCTCGTTCTCCTTGACGAACTTCAGCGCATCGCCGATCAGATCCTTGTTCAGCGAAATCTGATCGTAGGTCTCGGTGTTCATGAAATTGTACATGTCGTCGTCCGCATAGAGATACTGCATCTCAACGCGGTCAATGCGTGCGGCGGGGAATTTCTCCGTCGGACGGAAGGTGCGCTCAGTCACAGCTCCTGTCATCACGTTTTTAATCTTGGTGCGCACGAACGCTGCGCCCTTGCCCGGCTTCACATGCTGGAATTCAATGATCTGATAGACCGCGTTGTCAATCTCGAGCGTGATGCCGTTTCTGAAATCACCTGCAGAAATCATAAGTTAACCCTCCATCCATTCGTTCCCAAATAGTCTACTGTATTCTACGATAGGCAAAAACTTTTCGCAAGCTTTTTTCCGCTTTTCCCTAGGCCGGAAGCGCTCCTTTGGCGAGCGTCAGGAGCTGCTTCTCCTGTTCCGCCGTGCACCGCTTGCCCGTCCAGAGCGAAAAGGCATGCACCCCCTGGGAAATCAGCATTGCGAGGCCGCCGGCGACCGGTTTTCCCGCCGCGCGGGCAAGGTGCAAAAACCCTGTCTCCTCCGGCGTATAGACAATGTCTGCGGCCGCCGAGAGCTTCTCGAAAAACCGCGGGTCTTCCACAATGCTCTCTTCAGCGTTCGGCCACATGCCGACACTCGTGCACTGAATGCAGAGATAGTCGTTGCCCCGAAGCTCACGCCAGTGCTCGAGTGCCGCCGCCCGCACTGTCAGGGACGGATTGATGTCACGCACAGCCTTTGCGAGTCCCTCCGCGCGCGCGGTGTTCCGGTTCAAAATCACCAGTTCGGCAGCCCCGCCCGTCGCAGCGAGCACTGCCGCGCTCCGCGCCGCGCCGCCCGCACCAAGTAACAGGATATGCGCGCCTTCTGTCCGCAGATTTTTTCGCGCGAGCATGGCCGCCATGCCGGCAATGTCGGTGTTGTGTCCGACATAGCCCTCCTCGGTCCGAACCAGCGTGTTCACGGCACCGATCAGTCTCGCCTCTTCACTGAGGCCGCAGAGATACGGTATCACAGCTTCCTTATAGGGAACGGTCACATTGAACCCCGCTATGCCGAGCGCGTGCGCGCCGCGGATTGCCGCGCCGAGTTCGTCCGGATTTTTGACTTCAAAGGGCAGATACGCGACATTTTCCCCGCAAACTGTCGCGAGCGTATTCTGAATCAGCGGGGACAGGCTGTGCCCGATCGGATGCGCGAGCAGTCCGAGAACTTTGGTCTTTGCGTCGATCATTTCCCGGTTCCCTTCTTTCTCCGGTAAAGTGCGAGCACGGGGCGCTCGAGGAGTCGTTTCAGACGAATCTGTATCTCTTCGCGCGGCTCCATCGGCTGTACGAGAAGACTGTGCATCCCCGCGCGGTTGGCGCCCCAGATGTCCGTGAAAAGCTGGTCGCCGATTGCGATGGTCTCGCCGGGCGATGTGCCCATGCGCGCCATGGCCTTCCGGTACCCGTACCGCCGGGGTTTTAAGGCGCGCTCCACATACGGGAGGTTCACAGCCGTTGCAAACGGGAGAATGCGCGAGGCCTTGTTGTTCGAGACCAGACACATCCGGAACCCTGCGGCCTTCAGACGCTGCATCAGCGCACGGCAGCGCGCATCTGCCGGCGCATCCGGCGGCACCAGGGTATTGTCAATGTCAAAGACAATGCCGCGTATGCCGCGCGCCGTCAGGCTCTCAAAGGGGAAGTCATAGACAGAGCGCACTTCTTCTTCGGGGAAAAAGACACTCATGCCTGCTCCTTCTGCGAGATGAGCTTGTTGATCTCCGCCATAAAGGTGTTGACATCCTCAAACTCCCGGTAGACCGAGGCAAAGCGCACATAGGCGACCGGATCCACCTTCTTTAACTGCTCCATGACCATCTCGCCGATAACCGTCGAGGGAATTTCTCTCTCCTCGCGATTAAAGAGCGCGGTCTCGATTGCATCGGTCATCGTCGTGATCTGTGCCGAGCTGATGGGACGCTTGTGGCAGGAACTCACAATGCCGCGCTCAATCTTCGCGCGGTCATAGGCTTCCCGCGAGTTATCCTTCTTGATAATCATGAGCGGCATGGTCTCCGGCTTCTCATAGGTCGTAAAGCGCTTGCCGCAGCGCTCACACTGCCGACGCCGCCGTATGGTCGCATTTTCGTCCGCGGGGCGGGAATCAATGACGCGCGTATCGGGCGCATTGCAAAACGGGCATTTCATTTTTATTTTTCCTCCGTGAGACCCTGGTCTCGGTAATATCGCAGGGCGCCGTCATGCAACGGTAACGGCAACTCTTCCAGATAAAATGCTTTGTCGGTGACATTCGCAAATCCCGGGCGTTTTTTCGAAAGTTCGGGCAGTGCGGCATACAGTTGCTCTGTAAGCTGATAGACAAGCGCCTCATCCATATCCGCGCGCACGCAGAGCAGGCATTTGACGCCGAAGCTCGGAATATCTTCGTCCTGGCCGGGATAACTGCCCTTCGGAATTACAGTCGCAAAATATTGCGGCTCGGCGGCGAGAATTTTCTGAATTTCCGCTGCGTCATAGCGGAGCAACTTGCTCTTTTTAGCGGTCGCGAGCTTTTCCAGTCCCGGCGCCGGAATGCCGGAGAGCGCGTGTACCGCCTTTGCCCGCCCTGAGAGGACGAGATCCGCCCCGGAGCCGATGCCGGCATTCACGGAAAAGCCCTCTTCCGGTATCTGCAGCGCCTTCAACGCGACGCGCGCGGCGCGCTCCGTCGCAGACCCCTCGGGTCCCACAACGACCGGCAGCCCTTTTAAATCCGAAACCCGCATAAGGTCGCTCTCCTCCAAAGCCATCCACTGGCTCACGCTCGGAAAAACCGCCCCGATGACGCGGAGAGCTTCGCCGCCCGGCTCGTTTTTCGCTTCTGCCGCGACATCCGCCGTAATCAGCGCGAGATCCACATCGCCCGCCAACAGCCTCTTCACATTTTCCGGCGAACCGGTCGAAGCTTTCAGATTAAAGCGGAGCGTCTCACTGCGCTTCTGCAGAGCGTTCGCGATATCCGCGCCGCTCGCATACAGACTGCCGCCGGTGTCCCCGGTTCCCATCGTAAGCCAGGTGAATTTCTTCGCTTTTTTCGCACGTGCGCGCTGTACCGCACAGGCGGAAAAGGTGCATAAAAAAGCAAGGCAAAGCGCTATCACCGCGCGCTTTTTCCTCGCGGCAGACATTTCTTTCATTCTGCGGCTCCTCTCTGTTTTCGGAATCAATATCAATTCGGAAACGCTGAAAAAAGCAAGCAGAATACAGTCGGTAGGTTCAGCGTTTTTTGATTATATCATCTGTATTTCTATGCTTCAAGTTTGCAACAATCAAAAAACACCTCCCGCCGAAACGGGAGGTGCCGCAGAGTTTCATTTTTTGATTTACTTGCCGAAGAAGCTTCCCATCAGCGAGAGGCAAATCGGGTTGTAAATATCGTCGATGATGACGGCGAAGGAGGGATAGAGCACCCACGCGACATCGTGGTAACCGTACTGATCCATGACGGCCTTCTCGTTTGCGACGGCGTTCGGACCGGAACCGCAACCCCAGCCGCAGTTACCTGCCGCCATGACCGCTGCGCCGTAGTCCTTGCCGAAGAGGTTGAAGGAGATGAAGATTGCAAAAATAGCCATCATGACTGCCTGCGCGACGAGGATGATACCCATCTGACCCGCAACCGGTGCAAGCTTCGTGATGTCGATCGTCATCAGAACGAGTGCGAGGTAGAGCTCGAGGAACATGTGCTCAATCGCCTCGGTCTCCGGCACTCTTGTGTCGATGCCGAGCGCCTCCATCACGTTTCTGCCGATGGCACCCGCAAAGAGGCAGCCGATGAACTTCGGCATCTCAATCATCGGGATCGAGTCGAGCAGCATGTAAATCGGCATACCGAGTGCCGCAAGCAGCAGGCAGGTCGCAAATGCGTAAATCATGCGCGTGTTGTCGAGGGTCGGCTTTGCACCGGTTCTCTGTGCCTCCGGCTTATCGTTCGGGTCGGACTTGAGGCCCTTGCTTGTGATCAGGTAAGCCGCAACCGGGCCGCCGATCAGGGAGCCCATGATGTTGCCGAGCGTACCGGCCGCAACACCGACCGTCGTTGCATCCGCCGCGCCCATCTTCTCGAAGATCGGGCCGAACGCGGAAGCCGTGCCGACGCCGCCGGACATCGAAGCCGAGGAGCACTGCAGTGCGAGCAGCGGATTCATGCCGATTGCATGTGCGAGCGCAACGCCGAGGATGTTCTGCAGCGTAATCAGCAGGCAAGCCGCAAACGCAATCATGATGCAGAGCTTGCCGCCCGCATTCTTCAGCATCTTCGCGCTGAAGCCGTAGCCAACGCAAAGAAAGAAGAGGTTCTGGCAAAGGTCCTTCATAATCTTTGCGTCAAAGGTGAATTCCATGATGCCCGCACCCTTGATGCCGGAAATGACCAGCGAGAAGATGAGACCCGAGACAACCGGTGCCGGGATCGCATACTTCTGCAGAGCCTTGGACTTCGACACAAGGAAGCGTCCGAAGAAGATAACCAGCGCCGCAAATCCGAGTGTCGTCAGATACTCGAACTGGAAGCTTGCAAGCTTACCCGCCTCTGCTGCGGCGTACTTGCCAAAGTAACCCATGAGTGTTTCCATAATTTTCCCCTTTCACGTTTGGAAACTGTATCGGTATAATTATAAATTTTCCATAAATTTTTGCAAGCTTTTTTTTACAAAAAACGAAAAGAGCGGATTTCCGTTTCCGGAAACCCGCTCTTTTCACGATTATCGTCCGAATGATTCTGTTTTTTTTATTGGAATTCGCGGTATTGATAGAGAATACCGGGTCTGCCGCCGGTCTGATAATCAATGGTGCTTGTGAGCTCGCCGCGCTCCACGAGGAAACTCACATAGCGGCGCACCGTGATGCGGGACAGACCGATCTGCGTCGCAATCGCCTCGCTCGTAAAGCGCTGTCCGAGGTGATTCCGAAGATATTCGCGCACCAGAGAAAGCGTCTGGCGGTTCATTCCCTTCGGCAGCGGCTCGGAATCCTGCAGTCGCTCGGCGGCGCCGCGCGAGAGCATGCGGTCAATCTCTTCCTGACGCATCCCCGTTCCGGCGTCCTGCAGCACTTCTCTTCTTCTGCGGAAGCGCTCCAGCCCCTCGCGGAAACGGTCGTACTCAAAGGGCTTTACGAGGTAATCACTGATGCCGCGGGACAAGAGCTCCTGCACAATCTCCACGCTGTTAGCCGAAGTCACCATGATGACCTCCGGGCGCATGCCGGTCTCGTGGAGCTTATCCAAGAACTCATCTCCGTTCATGCCGGGCGTGTAGTAGTCCAGCACGACGAGGTCAATTTCCTCGGTCTGAAAGAGTTCCAGTGCTTCCTCTCCGTTTTTACATACAGCGATGACCGTAAAGTCTGCGGTTCTCTCGACATAACTCCGGTCAATGGATGCTACCATCGGGTCATCTTCTACAATCAATACTCGATACATCACTCTACTCCTTTCCGACGCTCTGCGCTCTGTAAAGCGGTCAGGGTTATCGTAAAACAGCTGCCCTCACCGGGCTCTGTCTCGACAGAGACCTCACCGCCGTACTTGTCCGCCACCTGTTTGACCAGATAGAGACCCGTGCCGTGGTTCTTTCCCTTCGTGCTGACACCCCTGATAAAGATACGATCCAGCATTGCGGGGTCTATGCCCCTGCCGCTGTCCTCGCAACTTATCACATTGACCCCCGGCTTGGCAAAAACGCCGAGGTGAATCTCCCCGTTCTTTTCGCCGCTCTCCTTGAGTTCTTCGATGGCGTTTTCCAGCAAGTTTCCTATAACGGTCACATATTCGCCGGGTTCCATCAGAAGATCCCGCTCCATCAGACTGCTGCCGGGCTCGAGGCTCAGGCGTATGCCGCTCTCGGCCGCATGCATCATTTTGCCGATGACCAGCGCACAGACCTCCGACACGCGGAGTGCATTTGCCGTATCCCGGACAGACTGACTGGAGACAAGATTAGAGTTTATGATAAATTCCTTTGCCTTGTCAATTTCTCCCGACTGCAAATAGCCCAGAACGATGTGCAGCTTATTCAGAAACTCGTGGTTAAAGGCGCGCAGCGTATCCATCATATTGTGCGCGCCGGAGAGCTCGTCGGAGAGACGAAGTGCCTCCGTTCTGTCCTGCAGAATGAGGAGCACCCCGCCGGGCTGCTCGCCGCGCTCGGCCACCGGCATCTCATTGATCAGCAGGGTCTGGTCTCCGCTCACATACACCTGATTCATGACGGCAATGCCGTCCTCGAGAATCTGCTCGAAGTGCGTGTCCGGAAACACCTTCTTTAAGGATTTTCCGACCAGTGCGCCGTTTTGCCCCGCGAGCAAGAGCTCCGCCGGCTTGTTGGCAAACAGAATCTTTCCGTTCTGTCCGACCGAGACAATGCCCTCCGCGAGAGAATTGATGACCGCATCCTGTTTCACATAGAGACTCAGAAGTTCCACCGGCTCGTGGCCGAGGAGCATGTTCCGCTGGAACCGGAAAAAGGCGCCGGTCAGCAGAATGCTGAGCAACAACATTGCGAGAAACATCGCGATATAGACCAGCATAATCTGCTGACTTTGTCCCGTGATTTTTGAAACAGCAACCGAAACCATGACGAAACCTTCCGTCACGCCCTCTGCATTCCGAATCGCATGAAAGGCGCAGTGCAACAGGCCGTCCGTACCCTGGACGGTCGTGATGTACGGCGCCGCCCCCGTGAGGGCGCGCGTCTCGTCTCCGTCCACATACATATCGCCTGCCATATGACGACTAGTCTGATAAAAGCGCAAGCCGTTGCGATCTGCAATCAAAATGGAGTCGATGCCTGAGACAAACTCGGTAATCGCCTCAAGCTGTTCGGTCACCTCCGGGTCCGGATATCCCGCTTCGAGCATGTTGTGAACGCCCCGAAGCTCGGCGACATAGGTTGCCGTATCGGTAATCTTACGATCCAACGCCTTCCGCTCTCTGGCGATATCCATCGCAAGGGTAAATCCCAAACTGCAGAGAAGAATCACCGTGACCAAGACTGTCATGGTCAGATAGAGCCGGTGTTCCATGCCTCTTCTGCTACCCTTTTCTCTCATTCTGTTCCACCTTCGCACTATTTTGCTGCTCGTTTCTACGAATTCAGCTGGCAAGTCCCGAAGCCGGACGCAAGGCTTACAGGGTGCTATTTTGTCACAAAACACCAAGGACTGTCAAGTATGACTTCAAAATTTTCACTATTATTTGTTATTTTCCGACAGTTTAGGTATCTGTTTCGTATTTTGTTCGTACGGTTCCTTTTTAACACATTTAGCGCTTATTGGAAAGTATTTGCTGCTGTTTTCATCTCCCGCACATAGCGCGCAATATCCTCGTCGGCCTCGCGCCCTTTTTCCGCCATGATGCGGACAATCGCGGAGCCCACAATCACGCCGTCCGCGACTGCCGCCATGCGCTTGGCCTGTTCCGGTGTCGAAATGCCGAAGCCGATGGCAGCCGGAAGCGACGGGTTTGCCTGTCGCACCGATGTGAGCATGCCCGAGAGGTCTGTGTTAATCTCCTGCCGCACGCCGGTCACGCCGAGCGAAGAGACCACATAGAGGAAACCCTCGGCCGCAGCCGCAATCTCCCGAATGCGCGCCATCGAAGTCGGCGCAATCATCGAGATGAAGTCGATACCGACCGCCCGGAATGCGGGCGCAAACTCCTCCTTCTCCTCGAACGGCACATCGGGGAGGATGACGCCGTCAATGCCGACTTCCGCCGCGCACGCCGCGAAGCGCGCAATGCCGTAGGAAAAGACAACATTCGCATATGTCATGAAGACGAACGGCGTCGTGAGCTCTTCGCGGAGCTCCGCGACCATCCGAAAGACCGCATCGGTCGTGACGCCGCCCGAGAGCGCGCGAAGATTGGCTGCCTGAATCACAGGCCCCTCTGCCGTCGGATCGGAGAACGGGATACCGAGTTCCACGAGGTCCGCACCGGCCGCGACCGCCGCCCGCACATTCCGCTTGGTGCTCTCGAGATCCGGATCCCCGCAGGTGATAAAGGGAATAAACGCCTTGCCGTTTTGAAACGCCTGTCTGATGTTACTCATGGAGATCCTCCCCTCTGTAGCGCGCAATTGCCGCGACATCCTTGTCACCGCGCCCGGAGAGCGTGACGACAATCACCTTGTCTCTGTCCATGGTCGGCGCGAGTTTTCTCGCATAGGCTACCGCGTGGGCACTCTCAATCGCCGGAATAATGCCCTCGGTCCGCGCGAGATATTCAAACGCATCCACCGCCTCATCGTCCGTAACCGGCACATATTCCGCGCGGTGCAGATCGTGGAGGTAGGCGTGCTCCGGCCCGACACCCGGGTAGTCGAGTCCGGCCGAAATGGAGTAGACCGGCGCAATCTGACCGTACTTGTCCTGGCAGAAATAGGACTTCATGCCGTGGAAAATGCCGAGCGAACCCACATTGACGGTTGCTGCCGTCTCTCTCGTATGAATTCCTCTGCCCGCCGCCTCACAGCCGATGAGCCGCACGGACTTGTCGCCGATAAAGTGGTAGAAGGAGCCGATTGCATTGCTGCCGCCGCCCACACAGGCGATCACGACATCCGGGAGGCGCCCCTCTTTCCGCTGCATCTCTTCCTTAATCTCCTTCGAGATAATCGCCTGGAAGTCGCGCACCATGGTCGGGAACGGATGCGGTCCCATGCAGGAGCCGATGCAGTAATGCGTGTCCTCAATCCGCGCGGTCCACTCGCGCATCGCCTCGGAGACCGCGTCCTTTAAGGTTCTGGTTCCGGTCTTCACGGACACAACCTCGGCGCCGAGCAGACGCATGCGGTACACATTGAGTGCCTGGCGCACCGTGTCTTCTTCGCCCATGTAGACGACACACTCCATGTTTAAGAGCGCCGCGACCGTCGCGGTCGCGACACCGTGCTGGCCCGCGCCGGTCTCCGCAATCAGACGCTTCTTGCCCATATACTTGGCGAGCAGCGCCTGGCCGAGCGCATTGTTGATCTTGTGGGCGCCGGTGTGATTCAGGTCCTCGCGCTTGAAATAGATTTTTGCGCCGCCGAGGTCCTCGGTCATGTGCTTCGCATAGTAGAGACGGCTCGGCCGCCCCGCATACTCGTTCAGGAGCTCCGTGAGCTCTGCGTTGAACTTGGGGTCGTCTTTGTAGCGCTTGTAAGCTTCTTCGAGCTCAATCACCGCATTCATCAGGGTTTCCGGGATATACTGTCCGCCGTGGACGCCAAAGCGCCCGTCTCTCTCTGTTTCCTGTGCCATGGTTTTACCTCTCTGTCTCCGAATCCGCTCTGCGGACAGCTTCCGCAAAAGCTCTCATCTTCTCCGGGTCTTTTTGCCCGTCTGTCTCGAGTGCCGAACTCACATCGACCCCGCGCGGCGAAAGTGTTTTGATGGCTTCGCCGACATTTTCTATATCCAAGCCGCCCGCCAGCATATAGGGGCGTGAAAAATCTCTGAGCCACTCCCAGGCGAAGGTCTTACCGCTCCCTTTGCCGCTGTCGAGGAGAATGCCGTCGGCCCCGGTCGCTTCCGCCGCCGTCAGCACCGCGGGCGCCGTAATCTGAAAGGCGCGCCAGACCGTTTTTCCCGTGCGCCGCCGTATCTCTTCGACCGTCGTCTCCGACTCACTGCCATGCAGCTGTATCACATCGAGCGGCACCCTTGCCGCGAGCTCCGCAATGTATGCCGGATCCTGGTCCGCAAAGACGCCGACCGCAAGGATATGCGGATCCGCCTTTGCAAGGAGCTCTCTCGCAAGCTCCGGACTCACGGCGCGTCTTGCGCCCGCTGCGAACACAAAGCCGATGTAGTCCGGCAGGCAGGCATTTGCCGCGAGGACATCCGCCTCCCGCCGCATCCCGCAGAATTTCAGTTCTGTCGCCATCTCAGGCCTCCTCATAGCCTTTCCGGAGTGCCTTCAGTAGTTCCGCCTGATTCTCCGCGCGCATCAGCGCCTCGCCGACCAGAATGCCGTCCGCGCCGACTGTCCGGAGCGCCCGCGTGTCAGCGGGTGTCCGCACGCCGCTCTCTGCGATAAAAATGCAGTTGTCCGGCGCCGCCGCGCGGAGGCGGAGGCTGTTTTCCATATTGACCGAAAAGGTCTTTAAGTCGCGATTGTTGACGCCGATTACGCGCGCCCCGACTTCTGCCGCTCTTCCTACTTCCTCCTCATCGTGCGCTTCGACGAGCGCCGAGAGTCCTAATTCTTCCGCGATGTCGAGATACTCTTCGAGTTCCGAGCGTCCGAGCAGGGCGCAAATGAGGAGCACCGCCGCGGCACCGAGTTCGCGCGCCTCGTAGATGAGATAAGGATCCACCGTGAAATCCTTCCGGATACAGGGAAGCGAAACCGCTGCCGCAATCTCGCGGAGATAGCGGTCATCCCCGAGAAACCACTTCGGCTCGGTCAGCACCGAGATACAGGATGCCCCGGCCGCCTCATAGGCCTTTGCGATTTCGAGATAGGGAAAATGCTCGGCAATCACGCCCTTCGAGGGCGAGGCCTTCTTGACCTCGGCAATCACCGAGAGTCCCGGTTCCCGGAGCGCTGCTTCAAAGGGAAAACCGCTAAGCGCTTCTCTTTCTTCCAGCTGCCGCTTCAATTCCGCGAGCGGCAGCTTTCTCTTCTTCTCTTCGACGCGCTCCCGCGCATGTGCCGCGAGTGCATCCAGAACGGTACCCGTCATTTTGCCGCCTCATTCGAGAGACGGATATACTTCTCATAGGTCTCAAGCACCTTGCCCTCATCAATCAGACGCCCGGCAAGCTGTACGCCCTCTTTGAGGCTCTCGGCCTTGCCGCCGATGTAGAGCGCCGCGCCCGCATTTAAGAGCACTGCCGTGCGGCGCGTGCCGCGTTCCTCACCCGAGAGAATTTCCCGCGCAATCCGCACATTCTCCGCCGGGTTGCCGCCGACCAGCTCTTCTTTTTTGCCGCGCTGCAGCCCGAAATCCTCGGGCTTAATGATAGCTGAGTGAAAGCTGCCGTCACGGAGTTCGCAGACCGTGCTCGCCGCGCTCGCCGAAATCTCGTCCATCTTGTCCTGACCGTAGACCACGAGCGCTCTCTCGACGCCGAGGCGCTTCAAGACATTGGCGAGCGGCCACACAAGGTACTCGTCGTAGACACCGAGCACAAAATACCGCGGGGACGCCGGATTCGTGAGCGGCCCGAGGATATTAAAGACCGTTCGGAAGCCGAGCTCGCGGCGGATTGCGCCGACATACTTCATCGAAGCGTGGTAGTGCTGCGCAAAGAGGAAGCAGATATTGATCTCATCGAGCAGCTTCTTGCAGAGTTCCGGATCCTGGTTGATGTTGATGCCGGAGGCCTCGAGAAAGTCCGCCGAGCCGCAGTCGGAGGACGCCGCGCGGTTGCCGTGCTTTGCGACCTTGATGCCGGCTGCTGCCGCGACCAGCGCGGAAATCGAAGAGATATTAAAGGTCTTGGCGCCGTCGCCGCCTGTGCCGACAATTTCCAAAGTAGGCTTATCGTACGCCACCTTCATTGCATGGGCGCGCATTGCAGCCGCGCAGCCGGAAATCTCATCCGTCGTCTCTGCCTTTGCGCTCTTTGTGGACATGGCTGCCAAAAAGGCCGCGTTCTGCACCTGCGAGCTCTCGCCGCTCATGACCTCGTTCATCACCGCATAGGCTTCGTCGTAGCTCAGATCTTCTTTGTTGACAATTTTGATAATCGCTTCCTTAATCATCGTCTGGGTTCTCCTTTTGCTGTTTTGCTTATGCGAGGATTCTTGCCGCCCGCAGGAAATTTTTGACCATCGTCGTACCCGTCGGCGTGAGAATCGATTCCGGGTGAAACTGCACGCCGTAGACCGGGTAATTCTTGTGTTCAATCGCCATGATTTCGCCGTCTGCCGTCCGTGCCGTCACGCGGAGCACGGACGGCAGCGTCTCCTCGACGGCGGCGAGGCTGTGATAGCGCGCTACCTCGACCTGCTCCGGCAGTCCCCGGAACAAGACACTGTTGGTGTCCAGCACGGTTTTCGACTGCTTGCCGTGCATCAGCTGCTTCGCATAGCCGACTTTGCCGCCGTAGGCGAGGCACATTGCCTGTTCACCGAGGCACACGCCGAGCAGCGGAATCTTTTTGCCGAGTTTCTGTATCACTTCGACTGTGACACCGGCGTCCTCCGGACGGCCGGGCCCCGGCGAGAGAATAATCGCCTCCGGCTGTTTTGCCGCGATTTCTTCGACGGTCAGCGCATCGTTCCGAATGACTTCCATTTCCCCGGTGAGGCTCCCGATTAACTGGTACAGGTTATAGGAAAAGCTGTCATAGTTGTCAATCAAAAGTATCATCTGCCGCCTCCTCAAGGGCTCTCAGCACGGCCGCCGCCTTATTGCGGCACTCCGCATATTCCTTCTCCGGCACCGAATCTGCGACCAGACCCGCGCCGCTTCTCACATAGACCTTGTCCTTCATCCGATAGGCGAGGCGTATGCCGATGCAGGTGTCCAGGTTTCCGTTGAAATCGATATAGCCGATTGCGCCGCCGTAAATGCCGCGCTTCTCCTTCTCCATCTCTGCGATCAGCTCCATCGCGCGATACTTCGGCGCACCGGAGAGCGTCCCCGCCGGGAGCACCGCATCGATTGCATCGAGCGCATCGCAGTCCTCGCGGATTTCACCGCGGACCGCCGAACCGATGTGCATGACATGCGAGAAACGGAGCACTTCCCGAAGCCGCTCAACCGTGACCGTCCCGAAGCGGCTTATTTTTCCGAGGTCGTTTCTGCCGAGATCCACGAGCATATTGTGCTCGGAGAGTTCCTTTTCGTCCGCGAGCAGCTCTTGCTCGAGGGCCGCATCCTCCGCCGCGCTCTTGCCGCGCGGTCTCGTGCCCGCAAGCGGGAAGGTGTGCAGTTCGCCGTCTTCCAGTTTGACCAGCGTTTCCGGCGAAGCGCCCGCAACCTCTAAGGTCGGGCTCGACAGGAAGAAGAGATAGGGCGAGGGATTCAGGGTCCGGAGCGCCCGGTAGGTATTGAATAACGAACCCGAAAAGTTCGCTTCGAGTCGATTACTCAGCACCAGCTGGAAAATGTCACCCTCGCAGATATGATGTCGCGTCTTCTCGACCAGCGCCGCATATTCTTCCGCCGTGAACTGCGGGCGGAAGTCCGAGGTGACATGTCCGCCCGTCTTCTCGACCGGCGGTTCGCTCTGCAAAAGGTTCCGCATCTCCCGCAAGGTCTCGAGCGCCGCCGCATAGTTTTCTTCTAACTTATCGAGCGCCACATTGACAATCAGGATGATTTTCTGCCGGTGGTGGTCAAAGGCGATGATTTTCGTAAAGAGCATGAGGTCCACATCCTGAAAGCCCTCGCGGTCCCCGTCCGCGAGCCGCAAGGTCGGCTCCGCGTATTTCACATAATCGTAAGCAAAGTAGCCGACCAGGCCGCCGGTAAAGGGAGGGAGTTCCGGAATGCGCGGCGCGCGGTACTGATCGAGTAGCGCCCGTATTTCGTTCTTCGGGTGCGCCGTGCGGTGTTTCTCTTCTCTGATTTCAATCTCGCCGTCGAGGCAGCGGATTGTGAGGCCCGGATCGTAGCCGAGAAAGCTGTAGCGCCCCCAGCGCTCCTTATCCTCCGCCGACTCAAAGAGAAAACAGTGGGAACTCTGTCCGCGCAGTATCCGCAGCACCTCGACCGGGGTTCTTAGATCGGCGTAGAGCTCCGTCGCGAGCGCCGCCATCCTGTACTGTCCGCTGTCCCGGTATTCTTTCAGCGTCTCCAGACTCGGAAATGTTTTCATGCTTTGCCTCCTTCTTGGTCCGCGCTGTCCGCCGGCACAAAAAAATCCCCGGCAGACATGCGTCAACATGCTGCCAGGGACGAAATCATAAACTCCGCGGTGCCACCCTGTTTTATGGTAAAACCATACCCTTGTCGGGATACCAACATATCCCCGGCAACTGACGTATGCCCTCACGTCGCAGAATACTTGCCCCATGGCTTTCCCTGCGCCCTCAGCGGTCCATTTGACGACTTGTTTTTCATCTGCATCTCAGCATCGCAGACTCTCTGTAGAAGCATCATCGCCGTTATCTCCGCATCAACGGTTTGTAACTTGATTTTCCGCTATTCTAGTCGAATGTTGTGCGGCTGTCAAGCCGGATTTTCCGTGATAATCCGGTTCAACTCCCGTTTGACCTTAAACGTGTTCAGCCCGTGTACGCGGCAAGCCTCGGCGAGCGTCTCCGCACCGGCTGCTGCGCAACCGAAACAATGCATACCGAGACTCGACAAAAAGTCCTGGGTCTCCGGATACATATTCGCAATTTCTCCGATCAGATCTTCGCTGCCGACCGGTCCCTCTTCGTACTCGAAATCTTCCATATCTCTGTTCCTCTCCGCCGCAGACCTGCCGCGGCTTTTTTCAAAGTATACCCGTAAGGTCATCAAAAGTAAACGCGCAATTCGTCTTTTGCTTGACGACTTTCCCGGTATTAGTGCATAATAACATATCATTAGAAGCAGCTAATAGCAAAGCACAACAAAGGGGGATTTTTCTCATGAGAAAACAGCTTTATCGCGTTCTTCCGGCACTCGCGGCGGCAGCGCTCCTCGCAGCCTGCGGCGGCAAGACGGGTGCGACAACGGCGGCAAGCGCAGACAGCAGCGCAGCTTCGAGCGCAGCGGCAGGTACCGAGGCGGCGGCCGAGGTTCCGGCACTTTCGTCCGACGAATATGTCTTCGTCAAAATGAACGTGCCCTACGCGGACTACTACTACGGCGAGCTGAAAGACATTCAACCGGAGGCGTACGCGAAGGACGCCAAGGCGCAGCTTGACAAGGCGGATGCCGTCGAGGCGGCAGGCTTCCGGAAAGAAGGCGAGTACGACGCGGTCACCTCTCCGACCGTGGGCAAGTACAAGAAATATAAGGGTGCCTTTGCCGAGGAGCAGGGCGAGACCTCTGTCTACAACGGTGTCGCGGACGTCAATGTCGCCATCGCAAAGCCCCTCTACGAGGACGCCAAGAAGGCGATTGCGGAAAAGAAGGAGGCCAAGAACCCGATTCTGACTCTTGTCGGCAATGTGACCGGCGAGGAGAGCGCACAGCCTGCGGAGTACAAGGTTCTGAATTCCGACGGCACGCTCTCGAAGACCTTCGGCAAGGTCACGAAGGCGGCGGATGTCAAGGCTTCGATCACAACCACCTCGAACTACGGCAACTACGAGCTCGACTTAAAGGGTGTCGATGTCGATCCGGACACGCTGCAGGGCGCTGTGCTCGAGACCTCGGACGGCGCAAAATACGGCTTAAAGCACCTCGATAACCTCTGGTTAAAGCCGGAAGAAATTGCCTTCTCCGCGGCAGCCTTCGAGGACAAGGCGCACAAGGCGGCCAAGCAGTATGCGCGTTTCGCCGACATCGGCGGCAAGACCATCAAGAAGGTCACTTATCTCGTGAAGGACGGCGACGATGTCGAGGTCGACACGGATCTCTTCGTGAAGAACCTCGCTCCGGCCGACTACAAGGTCACCGGCGATGAGAAAGTCACCTACACAGCCGACGGCAGCAAGATTCACTACACGCTCAGCACCGGTTCCGACGAGTACAAGCTCTCCCGCGTGATTTACCGCCGTGCGGATTCCGATGTCAAGGTTGACACCGCAACCGCAGGCGTCCTCACGCTTCCGAAGGAGGCAAAGCCGGGCACCTATCAGTTTGTCTTCTCGAATGACAAGCTCTCGGATGTCTCGTTCAGCTGCACGGTGGATTCGGGCCTCACGGCAGATGACTTCAGCTTTGCGGACAACAAGCTCTCGCTGAAAGAGAACGCACAGGGCCTCACCGTCGCGGACTACCTGAATACCACTTCCGCGGCAAAGGTCGGCGAGACCGAGTATAAGGGCGGCAGAGCGAGAAAGTTCGGCGCAACCGCGTTCAACGAGGACGGCAGCGTGAAGCTCGACGCGACGACCGCAGGTGAGAACGGCGATGTCAAGATCTTTGACGGCGCTTCCTCCTACCCGGTCACGCTCTCCGCAGACGGCTATCCGGATCTCAGCTTCACCGTGGAGGCAAAATGAGTTTAGTGCTTTGTCTGGCCGTCACCGGTCTCTGCTTCTCCCTTCTGGAGAAGCAGATCCGGCGCCGGCCGGTTTTTTTCTATCTGTTTTTTGTGTTGCTCTCGCTCCTCAGCATCTTTTTGCCGAAACAGCTGACCATACCGCCGCTTGCCTACCTGGTCAACCGCCTGTTGCGGCGCGGCGTACTCGCGGGGGCGCTGTTCCTCTGGGTCATGTATGCGATTGTGCTGCCGCAAAAGAGCCGTCTGCAGCGCGTCATGATGAGCCTCCGCGCGCAGATTGCGATTGCGGCCTCGATTCTGACCCTCTCGCACAACATTGCCTACGGACAACACTACTTTGTCCTGCTCTTTACAAACGCAGGCAAGTTAAAAAGCTATGAGCTGATTGCGGCCTGTTTCTCGCTCGCAATGATACTCCTCCTTCTGCCGCTCACCGTCACCTCGTTTCAGGTCGTGCGGCGGAAGATGAACGCCAAACGCTGGAAACAGCTGCAGCGGCTCTCCTACCTCTTTTACGGACTGCTCTACCTGCACATCTGCCTCATCTACACCGGCGGTCTTCGCAAGGGAAAGGGCGAGTATCTCGTGCAGTTTGCGCTCTACACGCTGCTCTACGGGATTTATCTCATGCTCCGGCTCACAAAGGCCTTTCTCAAAAAACCGCTGCCGACCGCACCGGACTACGCGGTAAAACGCGCGGCGAGACGGCGCAAAGTGATCTGCCTGCACGGCGGTATCAGCCTTCTGATGTTCCTCGTGCTTCTCTTTGCCTTCCGCACGACACAGACGGAAAGCACTTCCGCTGCCGAAAGCGTGAACGGCGATTCCGCCGCTTCCGCGTCGGCAAGCAAAGCCGAAGACACAGGCACGGCGACCGCAGGCGGCAGCGGCATTGCCGCCGCTGTCCCGGACGGCGCGTACGAGGGCAAAGGCGTCGGCTACAACGGCAATATCAAAGTAAAGGTCACGGTCGCCGGCGGCAAAATTACCGCCATTGAAATTCTGAAGACGGATGACGACGAAGAGTACTTCTACGACGCGAAAAAGAAGGTCATTCAGGAAATTCTGGACCGGCAGACCGCCGAGGTCGACGCCGCAAGCGGTGCGACTTCGAGCTCCGACGGCATCATGAAGGCCGTCAAGAATGCGCTGCAACCGTGACGAACTTTCATGTTCGGAACGCAAAAGAGGACAGGAAATCGTTCCTGTCCTCTTTTCGTACATTCCGTTCTTTCTCACCGTTTTCCGTTTCCGCTTATTTGGACGTGCAGTTGCAGACGCGAATCTTGAATCTCGTCTCGTAGCGCGCGAGCGGCAGCGCATACTTCTGACCGTCGAGCTCCGCCGTGCAGGTGTCCTTGCCCTCATCGAGCACCAGCTCCGCAAAGGCGCGGTAGGTGCCGGGATCCTTCGGCGCTTCGCAGAGTTCCGCACCGCGCTCTCCGTTCTCCTCCGTGAAGTAGCGAATCCGATACGGCACGGCGACTTCTCTGCCGTTCACATAGGTGTGGAAGTGCGGCGTCAGGTCGACCGGCTCGCCGACGGCCGGGAAATCCTCCTTGTAAGCTTGACTCAGCACCGGTGCGTAGTCGTACTCCTCCCACTCGCGGTAGAGCGCCGATAAGAATTCCCGCCGCTGCACGGCTCTCTCCTCCTCCGTCACGGCGCGCACGCCCTCTGGCTTGCCGGACAGATAGTTTAAAAGCTCCATCGCCGCAAAGCGCATGCCCTTCTCATCGGTCGGCGCATAGACAATAAAGCGCTTGTTTGTGACCGTGGTGCCGGTCACATCGTAGACCCCGTTCACGAGCACAATGACCGCCTTATAGAACGAGGTCACGCCGTTGTTTGCCATATACATCGCGGCGCGGGTACCCGCCTCGGTCTGCACCAGCTTGTCCTCATCGCTGCGGCTCACATGATAATAGGTGTTGCTCGGCTCCTTGCCGATGTGTGTGCCCTCGGAGACCGCCTGCACCGTGTAGTAGTTAAAGTACAGATCCGCCTCCTTGTAGAGCGGCAGCGCGCGGAAGTATTCGACAAAGCGTCTCGCATCTTCCTCAAATTTGTCCAGTTCCTCCGCGCGGTAGCCCTCTCCCGTGAAGACGATGGTCTGGTTGTTGTAATAGGGCTGTGCGCCCGGATACTCGAGCGTGTTGTGGTCGGCAATGCAACTCGTGTGCAGCGAAATCTCAAATTCCCGACTCTTCCGGCTCACCAGGCGTCCGCTGCCTTTCTCCGTCGCCGTGACGGTCAGGGTATAGCGGCCCGGCAGCACCGGCGGCTCCTCGCTCTCGTAGAGATGCGTGATTTCCGCCGCATAGGGCATGGTGCCGCGGTAAGAATAGTGAAGGTCCGAGGGCGGCGCGTCGTGAAGCGTCGCCTTCACCACAATCGGCTTGCCGTCGCAGACTTTGTTCTCGACCGTGAGGTCAATGAGATCCGGCGGCTCGATTTCAAAGCTCGTCTCCAGCACAGCGTCACCGTAGACCGCATCGTGAGAAAGCTCTGCGCGCAGGCGGTAAGAGCCCGCAGTGTTCGGCTGCGCCGGGAGCGGCTTGCCGTCCGCATCGAAGAAACGTAAGGTCAGGCGGTCGCCGAGCTCGGTGCCGGTCTCCTTCTTCTCGCATCTCCGGACAATGACATACTGCCTCAAATCGAGCGGCTCTGCGCCCTCCCGCAGGGTGTCGGCGTACTGCTGCCAGAAAAGTTTCGTCACATTCGCATGGGCCGCAAACTGGTCGCGGAGTGCCTCCTTGCAGACCTCGCAGAAGGGGAACTGCCTGCCTAAATAGCGCATCTTGCAGTTCTGGTGCGGCTTATACCAGCCGTCGCCGCCGTTATCGTATTCGTAGACACCGATGCCGTTCTTTCCGATAAAGCGGCTCCAGCGCACCTTCTTCGGGTCCGACTCCGCCGACATGTTGACATACTCGCCGGCATAACTGTTGCCGGCAAAGTACTCGTCGGAAAGGATGCCGATGGTATGGCCGAGCTCATGGAGGAGCATCTCGAGCGACTCGTCGTTCCGGGAGACAATACTGATCTCGCCGCCCGAACCGCCGTAGACCTCGGAGTTCACCATGAGAATCGCGTAGTCCGTCGCCGGGAGCTTCTCTCGATAAATTTGACGAATCTTCTCCTGATCCTCCTCTTTGCACTCTACCAAGCGCTGCATGCCGAGGGTCCAGAAGGAAGCGTGGAAGGCGCTGTCACGGGTGTCCGCATCTGCCTCTGCCTGCGTCCGCGCATGGTCCGCGCGCACGCCGCTCTCATTCGAGTAGACGCCGATCGCATAGATTTTCACCGCGTCCGCATACTCATCCCAGGGGGAAGTTGCCATCATGTACTTCGCCATGCGCTTCGCCTCGGCGAAGAAAAGTTCCTGTTGACTCTCTGTAAATCCATCTCCAAAAAAGGTGAGAAGCAGCGCGTCCTTGTCGTTCAGCTCCGGCTGTCCGTACACCAGACGCGGTTCTCCGTTCAGAATTACCTGCCCAGCTTGATTCATAGAATGCCTCCTTTCGGTGGATGAGACGACGAATGAAAAAGTGCAGGGAATATGCCCTGCACTTTTTTAGATCCCGCAAAAGTGCTCCAATGTCAACGCATTGTCAAAAGCGCTTTTCGCTTACATCTTCGTAAACTTGCCTCTCAGATACTCGAGATAGTACTTCGTGTTGACATCCTCGCCGGTCGCCTTGATGATGGTCTCTCTCGTCGTATAGGTCTGGCCGTAGCTGTGGATGTGCTCCGCAAGCCAGCTGTTGATGTCGGAGATATCGCCCTTTGCGAGCTTCTTCCATGCATCCGGATGCGCTTTCAGAATGCTGTTGCGATACTGGCAGGAGTAGACAAGTCCCAGCGCATAGCCCTGGAAATAGCCGATGAAGCCCGTGCTCCAGTGAACATCCTGCAGAATGCCCTCGGAAGCGCTCTTCGGGGTCACGCCGAGGTACTCCTGATAGCGCGTGTTCCACGCCTCTTCCATATCGTCAATCGTGAGCTTGCCCGAGAAGTAGTCTCTCTCCATCTCATAGCGGAGAATCAGGTGTAACGGCACCGTGAGCTCGTCCGCCTGCATTCTGGACCAGCCCGGGTTCGGCTTGTTCAGTGCTCTGACAACCGTCTCGACCGGGATGTCGCGGAACTTCGGCACTTCCTTCTGGATTTCCGGATAGAAAGCGGTCCAGAACTCGAGTGAGCGGCCGACCTGATCCTCGTAGAACTTAGACTGGGACTCGTGCATGCTGCCGTCGATGCCGCCCCAGAGGCCCGCATCCACGACTTCCTGGGAGGAGCCGTAGTTGTAGATGCCGTGTCCGGTCTCGTGTGCCGCGCCGAGCAGGGTGTAGAACAGGTTTCTCGAGTAGTTGGTCGAAGGACGGGAATCTCTCGGGCCTGCGCAGACGCAGCTCGGATGCTCCTCTTCGTAGAGAATGCCCTGGTTCCAGTTGAAACCGTAGTAGTCCATGAGCTTTCTGACAATCTTCTCCTTCGTCGCTCTGTCGACATCGCAGTCGATGACGGAGGTGTCAATGCTGTCTCTGTAGCTCTCGGTCTTCTTCAGGAGCGAAACAATCTCGGGCTTCACTTCGCCGAAAATCTTGTCGATCTCATCGAGTCTCCAGTCCGGATCCCAGCAGTTCACGAGAACCTGGAACACCGACTCGTTCGGGTTAATCGCCTCTGCGACGCGCTTCTGTACCTCAAGCTGCTTCTGCAGATAGGGCTTGAAGCTCTGGAAGTCGTTGTTCTTCTTGCACTCGTGCCAAGCCTTTCTGCCGTCGTTGTTAATGCGGCCCAGCTCCTCGCCGAGCTCCAGCGGAATCAGCGTTGCGTTCTTGTAGCGGTCACTCAGGTAGCGCACCATGCCGCGGTCAATGTCGCTCTTATACTGGCTCTTATCGAAATCAGCGAAGTCTGCGACCAGCTGCTTCACTTCGTCGTTCTCGACCAGCTGCTGGCTGAGCTCGCTCAGATACATCTCAACATTGGTAGTCTGGTCGAAACCGGCCTCGGGACCTGCGTGCCACTGATCGCAGAACATGATGTTGTTCGCGGTCTCCAGCATGCGGAGTCTCACCATGATTTCGCGGATTCTCTTGATATTCGCATCGTAATTCATTGCTTTTTCCTCCTGTTGTGACTGTTGTATTCAGGATCAGCGTCTTCCGCTGAGGCTTACCGAAGTGAATCAAAACTGTCTCACTGCTTCTCCCGGAAACCCATGCCGATTGCAAGCTTCTTCGAGAGCCGGTAGTAGACGAGCACTGCCATCATGCCATCGTTCGCAATTGCGTTGGTCATGTAGCGGAAACTCGGACACCGATACCCCTCGGACGGCCGAGAAAACTTCGCTCCGCCCGGATTTTTGCCATCGCCTCCTGTTTCTGCGATTCTTCCATAAATCCTCTCCCAAAGGGTCTTATTTTTGCATAAAATGAATGCTGTAAGCACCTTTTTCGTCTATTATTCTAGCATAACAGCCAAGCAAATTCCACCCCGCCCCCTCTCAGCAGTCATTTCTTTTCGATATAACGGCGGCGCACCCTGCCATACAGGGTGCGCCGTCATACTCATTCGCTCGCCGTTTCCGCGCCGAGTCCCATGCCTCTTGCGAGCCGTCGGCTGAAGAGCAACACAAGCAGGCCAACCGCGACGACCGGAATGCCCATGCTCACAAAGTACGGAATCTCCGATCCTTCCTTGTAGAAGTTCGCGACCAGCGCGCAGAGACTTGCGCCGGTCGACTGACCCATGAACCAAATCGTCATCATCTGCGTCGAGAACGCGAGCGGCGCCACCGCGGTTGCCGCCGAAGTACCCGCCGGATAGCAGATGGCCTCACCGACCGTCATCACAACATAGAAGCCGACCAGCCAGAGCGGACTTGCCTTCATGCCCGGCGCATAAATCCGGAAAGGCGCAATCATGATCAGAATCGCAAGGCCGTAGCAGATGGTGCCGATGCCCATTTTGGCCGGTGTCGAGGGCTGTTTCTTGCCGAGCGCCGCCCAGAGCGTTGCCATGACCGTGCCGAGAATCACGGAGCAGACCGCCTGCAAGGTCTGGAAGGCCGCCGGGGTAATTTGGACACCGAAGAGATTCAGGTCAACCGAGGTCTCCGCGTAAATCGAGAGTATGGTCTGACCCTGGTAGCTGATGAGCAGCGTGAAGCAGTAAGCAATGAACATCGGGAGGAGGAAGAGAATATGCTGCTTCTCATCCGGTCTGGTCTTGGGGCTCGTGATCACATAAATGAAATAGACCACGGGCAGGAAGAGCGCAACCGAACTCACACTGTTCGCAAAGCGCGTAATGGTAAGGATTCCGCTGCTGAACAAGAGATAGAGCGTCACCGCCGTAATCACAACGCCGGCAATCAGAATGTAGATGGCACGCTTTCTCGCCGCTTCCGGCATCGGGTCGTCCGGCTCCTCGCCTATGGTGCCGAATACCCTGCGCTCCATGATGAGGTAAAAGGCGGAACCCACAATCGCCGCAGCTGCCGAGAGCGCAAACGCCGCGTGGTAGCCGAACATCAGAGCTACGGTTCCGCTGATACTCGGAATCGCCGCACCGATGTTCGAGATGACATAGACATACGAGAAAGCACCGTCGCGGCGCTCATCTCCCTTTGCATAGAGCTTGCCGGTCAGCGCCGTCATCGCCTGTCCCGCGACCATACTGCCAATCAGATGGATGCCCATCGCCGCCGCATACCCGATCAGGCCGGAGCCCGGAATCGCGAGAATAATGTAGGGAAGAGGGCCTATCGTGACGACGATGCGCAGGGACTTTCGAACGCCGAAGACACGGTCGGACATGTAGCTTCCGACCACGCCGCAGACGACAATCAACGCAAAATAGAGAGACAGAAGCTGCGCTGCCTCCGTCTTTTCGAGACCGAGGCCGCCCTTCGAGACCTCTGTGTAGAGGTAGTAAATCAGAACCGCCGTAAAACCGTAATACGCAAACGAACTGCACAGATTCTTGACACAGACCGTCAATAAGCCTTTCGGGTGCCCGAGAAAACTCTTGTCGCGGTAGAGCGCCTCATTCGGATCGCTGCCGCTGTTCATCGTGCCGCTTCCCATGATTTCTCCTCCTGTATTCTGTTGTTTTCTGCTGTTTTCCGTCAGCCTTCTGACAGAAAAAGGCGGCAATGCCAGCCGCCTTTTCCGATACTTTTCACTGTCGCTCTCTCCGGTTTGTTATCGCAAATTCCGATAACACACGGTTTGTTTCATTTTTGTTATGCCGCCTCGGCCTCTCCGCCTTCCGAGAGTCCCATGCCCTTTGCGAGACGCTTCTCAAAGAACAGGAGGATAAGGCCGGCAAGCGCCGTGCTGAGGCCGATGCCGAGGAAGTAAACGCCCTCCGAACCCTCGTGGTAGAAGTTCGAAACCAGGTTCGCGAGGTTTGCGCCCGCGGTGACCGAGAAGCCCCAGATGGTCATCATCTGCGTGGAGAACGCCGCCGGTGCGAGCTGGGAAGCTGCGGAAGTTCCCGCCGGATACGAAACCGCCTCACCGATGATCATGACAAAGTAGAAGGCGATCATCCAGAAGGGGCTCACCTTGACGCCCGGTGCATAAATCTGGAAGGGAATCACCATGATGAGGGCACCGAGACCGTAGCACATGGTTCCGAAGCCTGCCTTCCACGGGGTGGAGGGCTGTCTTCTGCCGAGCTTGCTCCAGAGACCGGTGCAGATGATGCCGATCACAATAGCCATAATCGCCTGAATCGTCATGAAGACGCTCGGCGGTGCCTGGAAACCGAAGAAATTCAGATTGACCGAGGTCTCCGCATAGATTGCGAGTATGGTTGCGGACTGATACCAGACCATCATCGAGAACGCGCCCGTGATGAACATCGGAATCAGATAGGGCAGGCGCTTCCGCTCGCTGTTGCTGGTCTTCTTACTTCTCAGCATGTAAACAAAGTAGATTGCCGGCAGGCAAAGGGTCACAACGCTGACAATGTTCGAGAAGCTCGAAATGGTCAGAATGTCATTCGTGAACAGGAGGAAGAGCAGACCGCCGAAGGCCAGAACGCCGAGCACAAGGCAGGTAATCGCCTTCTTCTTCTGTGCCGGGGGCAGCGGGTCGTCCGGCTCCATGCCGATGGGGCCGAAAGCACGCTTCTCGAGCGCCAGGTAGACCGCGCTTCCCAGGGCACCGACAATGCCGAGGATGAAGAAGGTCTTCTGATAGCCGACCACCAGGGCAATGGAACCGATGACCACCGGGAACATAGCGCCGATGTTCGAGAGCACATACTGAATCGAGAACGCACCGTCTCGCCTCTTATCTCCCTGGGCATAGAGCTTGCCGAGCAGCGAGTACATGGAGCTGCCGGCGACCATGCTGTTCAGATAGCCGATGCAGCAGTAGAGAACCACGCCGACAATGCCGAGCCTCGGGATTGCGAGCGAAAAATAGAAGAACGGTCCGGTGATGGTACAAAAACGATAGGCCCTTCGATTTCCGAAGACGCGGTCCGCCATGAAGGAACCGACAATCGAGAAGATGGAGGCCAGTGCCGCATCCAGGGTGATAATCTGCGATGCCTGCACCTTCGTGAGTCCGACACCTGCCGGTGCCGCCGCATAGAGGTAATAAATAAAGATGGCTGTCATACCGTAGCCGGTAATCTGGCCCATCATAAACTTGAAGTTCATGACGCCGACGCCAAAGGGATGGCCGATGAAACAGGTTTCATTTTGCAGCTTCTTGATTTGTTCCTGCCGCTCTCTCTCCTTTTCATCGAGCACTGCTGTTGCAACTGCTTCCATAACAAGAACCTCCTATCGAAATGAAAAAGTTACTTCAACAAGCGAATAAGAAACAGACCTCCTTTCCCATCCGATTTTCATCAGCGAAATTGCCGTTGATCTCTTTTTTGGTTCCATGCAACTGGTAATAATTACCTCTCTCTACCCATATTGTAGCACTCTATTGTTTAAAATCAAGGATATTTATCTTATATCTCCCCATATATTTGTCTATAAAATAACAATTCTAAAAAAAGAATAACCCCATACCGTCATTTCGACGATATGGGGTAGATAAGGCTTATGCCGCTTCCGGATTCTCGTTGAGACCCATGCCCTTCGCAAAGCGCTTGGAGAAGATGACCAGAACGAGGCCGACCAGGAGGGTGCTGCCGCCGATGCCGAGGAAGTAGAGGCTCTCCGAACCCTCGTGATAGAAGTTCGAAGCCAAGGTCGAGAGATTTGCTCCCGCTGTGCCGGAGAAGCCCCAGACCGTCATCATCTGCGTCGAGAACGCGACCGGCGCGAGCGCCGAAGCTGCCGCGTTGCCCGACGGATACGAAATCGCCTCACCGATGATTACGATGAGATAAAAACCGACCAGCCAGAACGGATTTACCTTGACGCCGGGCGCATAGAGCTGGAAGGGAAGTATCATGAGCAGCGGACCGAGGCCGTAGCACATGGTTCCGAAGCCCATCTTCCAGGCAGCCGAGGGCTGGTGTCTGCCCATCTTGCTCCAGATACCTGCGCAGAGCGTACCGATTGCAATGGCAAAGATGGCCTGCAGGGTCATGTAGATACTCGGGGCCACGCGATGTCCGAAGAACACCAGATTCACGCTGGTCTCCGCATAAATCGAAAGTATCGTGGTCGCCTGATACCAGACCATCATGGCGAACGCACTCGAGATGTACATGGGAATCAGATAGGGCAGACGCTTTCTCTCCGTATCGCTCGTCTTTTTGCTTCTCAGGATATAGACAAAGTAGATGACCGGAAGAATGAGCGTAAACACGCTTACGATGTTTGCAAAGCTCGTAATTGTGAGGAGCTTGAAGTCAAAGAGCAGGAAGAGAATGCCGCCGAACGCGATAAAAAAAGCAATGAGAAGGGCAACCGCCTTCTTTCTCTGTGCGGGCGGCAGCGGATCGTCCGGTTCCATGCCGAGCGGGCCGAAGGCGCGCTTTTCAAGTATCAGGTAAACGATACTTCCGAGAGCGCCGATCACACCGAGGATGAAGAAGGTGACCTGATAGCCCGCGACCAGGGCAATGCCGCCGATCACAACCGGGCACATGGAGCCGATATTCGAGAGCACATAGATGACCGAGAACGCACCGTCTCTTCTCTTATCGCCCTGGGCATAGAGTTTGCCGAGAAGGGAGTAGAGAGAGCTTCCCGCGACCGCACTGTTCACATAGCCGACGACACAGTAGAGTATCAGGCCGAGCATACCGACGTTCGGAATCGCAAAGGAAAAATAGTACATGGGCGCCGTAATTGCACAGAAGCGATAGGCTCGCCTGTTTCCGAAGACGCGGTCCGCCATGTAGGAACCGATGACGCCGAAGATGGAGCCGAGCGCAATGTCGAGGGTGATGAACTGCGAAGCCTCGAGCTGGGTGAGGCCCAGTCCCTTCGGCGTAGCCGCATAGAGATAATAGATGAAAATCGCGCTGAAGCCGTAGCTTGTGACGCTGCCCATCATATACTTGAAACTGACAATACCGACACCAAAGGGATGGCCGATAAAGCAGGTCTCGTTTTGCAGTTTTTTGATTTCTTCCTGCCGTGCCCTGTCTTTCTCTGCCGTTGCAAGCGCTTCCATACCGAAAACCTCCTGTTCAAAGTTGAATCAATGCCGAACAAAACGCCCGTGAAAAACGAACCTCCTCTCCTCCTTGATGCGCGCCCGGTTTTATGCATAATCCGTGCTGTTTTGCATAAGCGTATCATATCTTTCAGCATTTACAAGTACAACCCCGGCTTTATTTACAGATTTTTGTGTACTATTCCCGAAATATAAAAAAAGAATGTCCGCACACCGGCATTTCGCCGGTGTGCGGACATTCTTACTCTTGTATCTTACTTTGCGGACAGGCTCAGTCCTTCTTGTCGATGCCCATGCCGTGTGCCAGAGGCTTCTGCAGTACCAGGATAATCACAGCTGCCGAGACAACTGCGACACCGATGACCAGGAAATACATGGACTCACTGCCCTCTTTGTAGAAGTTCGCAGCAAGCGCCGAGAGGCTGGCACCGGTCGACTGTCCCATGGACCAGATGGTGAGCATCTGCGTTGCGAAGGCCGCCGGTGCGACGATGGTCGCCGCAGAGGTTCCCGCGGACCAGCAGATTGCCTCGCCGACGGTGTAGACCGCGTAGAAGCTGATGAGCCAGAGTGGACTAGCCTTTTCACCCGGTGCGTAAATCTGGAAGGGCAGGACCATAATCAAAATCGAAATGCCGTAGCAAAGCGTGCCGATGCCCATCTTGCCCGGGGTGGTGGGCTGCTTCTTGCCGAGCTTTGTCCAGAGACCCGTAATCAGAGATCCGAAGAGGATAGAGAAAATCGACTGCAGGGTCACGAAGGAAGCCGGGGTGATCTCCTTGCCGAAGAAGTTCATGTTCACCGAAGTCTCCGCATAGATGCTGAGCACGGTGTTACCCTGGTAAGAGACCAGGTTCGTGAAGCAGTAGGCAATGAAAATCGGAATAATAAAGAGCACGCGGCGCTTCTCTTCCGGCTTGGTTTTCGGACTCGAAATCACGTAAACCAGGTAAATGGCCGGCAGGAAAACCGCGACGGAGCTCACCGTATTTGCAAACTGCTTGATGGTGATGATGCGGTTGCTGAAGAGATAGGTGAGTATCGCCGCGATGATTGCGACGATGCCGGCAAGCACAAAGACCGCCTTCTTTCTAGTCGCCTCCGGGAACGGATCTGCCGGCTCCTCTGCGATGCTGCCGAACACGCGGCGCTCCGTCGAGAGGAAAATCGTGGAACCGACCACAGATGCCGCCGCGCAGAGCGCGAATGCAGCGTGGTAGCTAAACATGAGCGCAATGGTTCCGGTCACGGCCGGAATTGCGGAGCCGATGTTTGCAATGATGTAGATGTACGCGAAGGCGCTGTCTCGCCTCGCATCGCCCTGCTGATAGAGCTTTGCGGTCAGGGTGTTCATGGACTGGCCCGCAATCATGCTGTTGCAGAGCAACAGGCCGGTTGCCGCCGCGTAGCCGATGACACCGGAACCCGGAATCGCAAGTATCATGTAGGGAATCGGCGCTATTATATTCATGATGCGCAGGGCCTTCCGGACACCGAAGACACGGTCCGCCATGTAGGAGCCGACCACACCGCAGATAACCACGAGCGCAAAGTAGAGCGACAGGAGCTGTGCCGCCTCGGTCTTATCGAAGCCCAGGCCAACCGGCGCTTCTTTGTAGAGATAGTAAATCAGGATTGCCGTAAAACCGTAGTAGGAAAAGGAGTTACACAAATACCGCAGACAGATTGTGAGCAAGCCTTTCGGATGCCCGAGGAAGCTTCGATCCCTGTAAATAGCCTCATTGTCAAGTGCCGGTTTCCCTGCCATGACGCGCTCCTTTCTGTAAAAAAGAACGCTGCCGGGCCTGTCCCAAAGGGGGGACAGGCCCGACAGCGCAAGCCACATTGTGAATGTGCCAAAGCCTAAAACACCGTTTATTGTTTCGTCACCGCTGTTTTTTATGCCGCCTGGTTCGAGAGACCCATCTCTTTTGCGAGCTTCTTCGAGATGAGAACGATGACAAGGCCGACCAGCAATGTGCTGCCGCCGATGAGCAGGAAGTAGATCGTCTCGCTGCCTTCCTTGTAGAAGTTCGAAGCGAGGTTCGAAAGGCTTGCGCCTGCGGTCATCGACATGCTCCAGGTCTGCATCATCTGCGTCGCGAAAGCTGCCGGTGCGAGTGCCGAAGCCGATGCGCTACCAGCCGGATAGGAGATTCCCTCACCGATGATAACGACCATGTAGAATGCAACCAGCCAGAACGGGCTGACCTTCACGCCCGGTGCATAGAGCTGGAACGGAAGAATCATGATCAGGGTGCCGACACCGTAGAGCATGGTACCGAAGCCCATCTTCCACGGCGTGGACGGCTGCTTGTCACCGAGCTTACTCCAGAGACCGGTGATGAAGGAACCGAAGACAATCGCCATGATAGCCTGGAGCGTCATGTAGATGGTCGGGGAGACCTCGTGGCCGAAGAAGTTGAGGTCAACGCTGGTCTCCGCATAGATTGCGAGAATCGTGGTAGCCTGATACCAGACCATCATTGCGAAGGAGCTTGCGATGAACATCGGGATGATGAAGAGGAGCTTATGCGCCTCTTCTCTCGTGGTCTTCTTGCTCTTGTACATGAAGACAAAATAAGCAGCCGGCAGGAACAGGGTCAGGGTGCTGACCGTGTTCGAGAAGTTTGCAATCGTTGCGACGCCGCTCAGGAACAGCGCAGCCAGAATACCGCAGAACACCAGGGTTCCGACAATCAGGTAGATGATAGCTTTCTTTCTCTCGGCCGGCGGAAGCGGATCGTCCGGCTCCATGCCGATCGGGCCGAAGGCTCTCTTCTCAAAAATGAGATAGATAAGGGAGCCGAGTGCACCGAGAATACCGAGCACAAAGAAGGTGAAGTGATAGCCTGCAACCTTTGCGAGCGTACCTGCGACGACCGGCGACATAGCACCGATGTTCGAGAGCACGTAGGTGATTGCGAACGCACCGTCACGTCTCTTATCGCCCTTTGCGTAGAGCTTGCCCATCAGCGTGTAGAGCGAGCTTCCGCAGATCATTGCGTTGACGTTTCCGAGTGCATACTGCAGGATAACACCTGTCATGCCGAGACCCGGAATTGCAAGCAGGAAATACAGGAACGGTCCGGTAAAGCAGACGAAGCGGTAAGCTTTTCTGTTACCGAAAACGCGGTCCGACATGTAGGAACCGATGACGCTGAAGATCGAACCGAGTGCCGAGTTCAGGGTGATCATCTGCGACGCCTGAATTTTCGTGAGGCCGAGGCCTTCCGGCGATGTTGCGTAGAAATAGTAAATCAGAATTGCGCTCATACCGTAGCTCGTGAGCGAGGTCATGAAGAACTTAAAGCTCACAATTCCGATACCAAACGGATGCCCGATGAAGCAATGCTCACTCTGAATCTTATCGATCTGAGCCTGCTCCTCCTTTCTCTTTGCATCCAGCTCTGTGTTTACAGCTGCTTCCATAAAATCCTCCTGTCTGAATTAAAACGGTAATTCTGATAGAAAAACAAAAGTAACTGCAAGTATTACTTGCTCCCCCTCCTAGTTACTCCCTGTCATTTTACGGACAGAACCGAGCTCGCACCTCGCTGCCCCACAGGGTTATCTGCCTTGTTCCTCCTCTCTCGAAATATCATATCGCAGGCAGAGAGCGCCGTAGCGCCCTCCGGGCTGCGGATACTGTAAGCTTTAGTTCTCGCCTTCGCGGACAGCGTTGATGCCCATCCCCTTGGCGAGCTTCTTGCTGAAAATCACGACAATCGCACCGCAGAGCGTCACTGCCGCGCCGATGGCGAGGAAGTAGAGGCTCTCGGAACCCTCGCGGTAAAAGTTTACCACGAGCGAACTCAGGCTCGCGCCAGTCGACTGTCCCATGGCCCAGACTGTCATCATCTGCGTAGAGAACGCAGCCGGTGCCACATGCGACGCCGCCGACTCACCGGCCGGGGTCACAATCGCCTCACCGATGGTCATAATCGCGAAGAAGACAACCAGCCACATGGGGCTCACCTTGACATCCGGCGGGAACAGCTTGAACGGAATAATCATGAAGAGAATCGAAATGCCGTAGAGCGCCGTGCCGATGCCCATCTTCGCGGGTGTGGACGGCTGCTTCTTACCGAGCTTTCCCCAGATTCCGGTCAGAACCGCACCGAAGATGACGGCGAAGAACGCATTGAGTGTCCAGTACGCCGCCGGGGTGATTTCAAAACCGAAGAGGTTGCGGTTTACGTTAGTTTCCGCATAAATTGCGAGCACCGTGGTCGCCTGATAGTTCACAAGTAACGTAAAACTAACCGCAATAAACATCGGAATGATGTAAACCAGACGAGCCCGTTCCTCTTTCGTAGTCTTTGAGCTCAACATAATATACAACAAATACGCCACGGGCGCAACCACACCTACACTACTTACCGCATTCGCAAACTGGGTGATGGTGATAATGCGATTTGTGAACAGAAAGCTGAGCAGAGCTGCGACCACCGCGACGCCCGCAATCAGCTTCAGAACCGCCGTGCGACGCTCTGCCGGCGGCAGCGGATCATCCGGCTCGGTGCCGATGATGCCGAAAGATTTCTTTTCGCTCACCACGAAGAAAATCGAACCGATCAGCGAGAAGACCGCGCAGGCGAGGAAAGCGGTGTGATAGCCTGCGACCAGCGCAATGGTTCCGGTGATACCCGGGACGCAGGCGCCGATGTTCGAAATGACATAGGTAATTGCAAACGCACTGTCTTTTCTCGTGTCGCCCTTTTTGTAGAGCTTCGCGGTCAGCGCATCCATGCTGCGGCCGCCGAGCATGCTCGAGAAGAGCATCATGCCCTGTGCGCCCGCATAGCCCACAATGCCGAGGCCCGGAATTGCGAGCAGCAGATAGGCAATCGGCATCACGATGCAGGTGAGTCGGATAGCCATACGCGGTCCGAAGACGCGGTCTGCCATATAGGAGCCGATGACACCGCAGATAATGACCAGTGCATAGTAAAGCGAGAGGAGCTGGGAAGCCTCTGTCTTCGTGAGACCGAGGCCCGCCGGAAGTGCCGCGTACAGATAGTAAATCAGAATCGAGGTGAGGCCGTAATACGAAAACGAATTGCACATGAACTTGAGACCGATTGTGAGGACACCGACCGGGTGTCCCACGAATCTCTTGTCCGCCTGAATCTTTTCAATTTCGAGCTGTTTCTCTTCTGCTGTCAGTACTTTGCTGTCCTGCATTTTTCAAGTTCCCCCTGCGTCCTTTTCTCAGACCTGATGCTCCTTGCACCAAGTTGCCAGCGTGTCGGCAATCTCCTTCATGCTGCCCTCGCCGAACGGGTTCCGGAAACCGGCCTGCTGCAAGAGGTCGGAATAGGTCTCGCCGCCGCCCTTCTTCACGAGCTCCACGTAGCGCTTCCATGCTTCCTTCGGGTCCTTTAAGTGGAGCGCAAAGAACTGGAGCGCCGCGGTTCTCGCGAGGCAGTAGTCGATGAAATAGAACGGGAACTCATAGATGTGCTTCTGTTTCTGCCAAGCGCCGCCGTCCGCATAGAACGGAAGGCCGTCGTTGTCAATCCACGGGCGGTACTTCTTGTCGAGGTCAAGCCAGACCTGATTCCGCTCCGCGGGCGTGAGCTCCGGCTTCTGGTAGACAATGTGCTGGAACTCATCGACCTGGCAGCCGTAGCAGGTTGCGAGCATCGCATCCTCCGCATGCTGTAACTGGTACTTCGCCGTGTCCTTGCCGAAGAACAGGTGATGGAAGGGCGAGGTCAGGAACTCCATCGAAGTCGAGTGAATCTCGCAGGTCTCCATGGCAGGCTCAACGAGCTCCAGGATGAGGCCCATCTTGTTGCCGACATAGGCCTGGAACGCATGGCCCATCTCGTGGGTAATGGTCTCGACGTCAAAGGCGCTGCCGTTCCAGTTTGCGAAGACGAAGGGACCGTAATCGGTCACATTGTACATGTACGCGCCGAGGAGCTTGCCCGGTCTCGTGAGGACATCAAAGCTCTCGTTTTCAAACATCCAGTCGATGAACTCGGCGGTCTCGGGGCTCAGCTCGTCGTACATCTTCTTGCACATGCCGAGCATATAGTCGGTGTTGCCCGCCGGCTCCGGGTTGCCGTCCTTAAAGCAGATGTCGAGGTCGTAGAGCTTCGGATTCTCGATGCCGACGCGCTTCATGCGGAGCTCCATGAGCTGCTTTGCGACCGGAACAATATCGCGTGCCACCTGCTCTCTGTAGTTCTCGATGTCCTTCATGTCATAGCCGATGCGGCCCATGCGGAGGTAGGAGAGCTCGGAGTAATCGCGGAAACCCATGCGGCGTGCCTGCTCGTTGCGGTTTTTGATCATGCGGCTGAAAATATCATCGAGCTGCTTATGGTGCGCGTCAAACCACTTGCCGTCGGTCTCGCGCGCCGCGCGGCGGGTTGCCGCGTCCTTGCCGTCCATCATATAGACCGCGAGCTGCGGAAGCGTGACCTGCTTGCCCTGAAAGTCGACCATGTAGCTCGCATAGAGCTTGTCGTACTCACCGACAAGTGCGTTGTCCTCGCGCTGGAGATCAATGACGCTCTCGTCCGCGGCATTCAGCGCGACCTGCATCTTCTCCAGAATAATCTTGCCGAACTTATCGGCGAGAACCTGCTTCTTCGGGTGCTCGAGGAGCGCCTTGTAGAGCTGATTCATCGTGTTGTAATACTCCGGCGAAACGCTGTCAAAGTAAGCCTTCTCGCCCGCATAAAACTCGTCTTTGACGTTCATGGTATTGCGGATATAGACGGTTCTGTCCGGGAGATTATACTCTCTGCCGAGGCGCTGGTGTGCCTCCCAGATATCCAGAATCTCCTCTTCGGTCTCCGCCTTTTCGGTTCTCTCGACGAGCTCCCTGTAGTCCTTTTGAATGCGCGCGACATCCGGACGGCGATATTCAAGTTCGCTGAATTTCATGCCACTTCTCCTTCCATAAACTGTCTGAAGATTCCCACATTGCTGATGACATCCTTACGCCCTCCGGCCTTTTTCTCATTTTTATACAATGGCACGCAAAATAAGGCTGTAAGATTTAGGCATATTATAGCATTCTTCCCCCCAAAAGCCTAGCCATACTTGCCCGATATGCCGATAACGGATATGGCGATTTACGCTATCTGCTATCGGCGCACGGAATATCCGTTCTAAGTCGGCGCACACTGCCGTTATAACAGCGCAATCCGCGCGCTGTCCTCAGACGAAATTCATATTTCGGGGGCAGCTGTCGCAGGCATAAAAAAAGAGAACCCGAAGGTTCTCTCTTTTGATATTCGAGCCGACAACTGTCAGAAAATCGGAACCACTGCGCCCTGATACTTGTTCTCGATAAACTGCTTAATCTCCGCCGTCGTGAGTGCCTTGACCAGCGCCTTGGTCTTGTCGCTGTTCTCATCGCCCTCTCTGACCGCAATGATGTTCGCATAGGTCTTGGCTGCGACCGAGTCAGCGGACTCTGCCGCGAGCGCATCCGAAACCTTTAAGCCCGCTGCGATGGCAAAGTTGCCGTTGATGACACCGAAGTCCACATCCGGCAGGGAACGCGGAACCTGTGCCGCCTCGACCTCGATAATCTCAATCTTGTGCGGGTTCTCGACGATATCCTGCTTCGTCGCGTTGATGTCGGTGTTGTCCTTCAGCTTGATGAGGCCCTGATCCGCAAGGAGCAGAAGCGCTCTCGCCTCGTTCGTCACATCGTTCGGGACCGCGATCTTCGCGCCGTCCTGAATGTTCTTCAGATCCTTCGATTTGCCGGCATAGATGCCGAACGGCTCGTAGTGAATTGCCGCCACACTGACTAACTTCGTGCCTCTCTCCTTGTTGAAGTTCTCAAGGTAGGGCAGGTGCTGGAAGTAGTTTGCGTCGAGGCTCTTCGACTCGAGCGCGAGGTTCGGCTGCACATAGTCGGTGTATTCTACCACTTTGAGCTCATAGCCCTCTGCCTTCAGCGCATCCTTAGCCGCCGCGAGAATCTCGGCATGCGGGGACGGGGAAGCGCCGACCGTGATGACCTTGTCGCCGGAAGCCGCAGCCGCACTGCTGTCTGCCGCTGCGCTGCTGCCTGCAGCGCTGCTGTCTCCCGCCGCGCTACTCTCCGCCTTCTTCTGGCTGCCGCAAGCCGTGAGCAACGAAAGTCCAAGCAGTGCCGCCGCAAAAAATACCTTTTTCTTCATAATAAGTTACCTCCCTGAAATTCTGTTCTTTTTGATGACCCGCAATTCGCGGGAAAACAAGCTGTTCCGTCAGCGCGCGCGCTTATCCGCGTGCCGCGCCATCCACAAAAAACTCTCCTGAATCAGCTGGACGATGATGACCAGCACCACAACCGTCACGAGCATCACATCGGTCTGATAGCGATAGTAGCCATAGTTGATCGCAAGCGTGCCGAGACCGCCGCCGCCGACAAAACCGGCCATTGTCGAGTAACCGAGTATCGTCGTGATGGAAATCGCCGCGCCCATGAGAAGCGACGGTTTCGCCTCGGGCAGCATGACCTTCCAAACAATCTGGAAATTGCTCGCACCCATTGACTTTGCCGCCTCGACCACCCCCGCGCCGACTTCTTTTAAGGAACTCTCGACCATGCGGGCAATGTAGGGTGCCGCCGCAAGAACGAGCGGCACGACGACCGCCTTCGGGCCGAGCGTAGTCCGCACGATGAAGCGCGTGAGCGGCAGAGCCGCAAGCAGCATGATGATGAACGGCACCGAGCGCATCAGGTTGATGATGACCCCGAGTACGGTATTGATGATGCTGTTCGGCTGAATCCCGTCCTTGTCCGTGACAATCAGGAGTATGCCGAGTGGGATGCCGATCAGATACGAAAGCAGCGAGGAGAGCGCGACCATAAAGACAGTCTCCTCGAGCCCTGTGAGCAGCATCGTAAGAATCTGCGAATCAAAACTCACTGTTCTTCACCTCCTCCAGATTGACACCGTGCTCCCGGAGATAGTGGATGACTTTCATCGCATCCGCCTCGTGCTCGGGTAGCTGCAGAACCATCTGTCCCGCGGCCTGCCCGCCGATCTCCTTGGTCGCCGCGAAGAGAATGTTCACCGGCAGCTGACAGCTGAGAATCATGTTCGCAATCACCGGCTCAAAGGCCGAGCGCCCGTCGAAGGTCACGCGTATCTTTTTCGAAGCACCGAACTGTTCCTGCCGCACATCGCCGCCCAGAATGAGCTCGCGTCCGATCTTCGACTGTGGCGCGGAGAAGATGCGCTGTACCTCTCCCTCCTCGGCGATGCGGCTCTGATCGATAATCGCAACGCGGTCACAGATAGACTCAATCACCGACATCTGGTGCGTGATGATGACCACCGTAATTCCGAGATTCCGGTTGATGTCGCGGAGCAGGCCGAGGATAGACTCCGTCGTGTTCGGGTCCAGGGCCGAGGTTGCCTCGTCGCAGAGCAGAAGTTTCGGCTCGGACGCGATGGCTCTCGCAATCGCGACACGCTGCTTCTGTCCGCCCGAGAGCTGCGAGGGATACGCTTTCTCCCGGTCGGCAAGCCCGACGAGCGTCAAAAGCTGTCTGGCTCTCGCCTCCGCCTCCGTCCGCCGGACGCCGATCAGCTCGAGCGGAAAACAGATGTTTCGAAGTACTGTTCTCTGCTCCAGCAGATTAAACTGCTGGAAAATCATGCCCATCGAGCGGCGCACTTCGCGCCGTTCTCTCTCCTTCATCTCCGAGAGGCTCTGCCCCTCAAAAAACACATCGCCCGAGGTCGGGCGCTCCAGATAATTGATGCAGCGGACCAGGGTTGACTTGCCGGCGCCCGAGAGTCCGATGATACCGTAAATCTCACCGCGGCGTATGCTCAAGTTGACATCGTCGAGCGCGTGGACCGTGCCGCTCGCTGTCTTGAATTCCTTTACAAGGTGGCTGATCCGTATAATTTCGTCTGACATCTCCGCCTCCTCTCCTCAACTGATATGTGGCATTGTAAAAAAATACGCGCGCCCTGTCAACGCGGACGCGCGTATTTCCTCATACCATATCTCTATCCGATTCTATTACTTTTTTTGATAGCTCATTCAGGCGCAGAGATCCACAATGACCTGCGCGAAAATCTTCGCAGAAGTCAGAAGCTCCTCGAGATTTGCCTGCTCATCCGGCGCATGCATCCGCGTGTCGCTGCCCGGGTAAAACGCGCCGAAAGCGACGCCGTTCTTCAAGTCGTGAACATAGGTGCCGCCGCCCATTGCGACTGTGCCGCCCGGCAGACCCGTGTAGGCCTCAAAGACGCGATTTAACTCCTGAACGAAGGGGGAATCCGCCGAAACCGCATGCGGCGCGCGGAGCCGTCTGCCGTCAAAGACGAGGCCGTAGCGCCCGAAGGCTTCCTCGCAGGTCTTCACGAGCTTCTGTCCGTCCATCGTGACCGGATAGCGGCAGTCAAAGAGGCCGTGCAGAGAGGTCTCGTCAATCGAAAGCTTGGAGAAAGCCAGCGTCAGCGGGCCGCTCTCCTTATCCTCAAATGCAATGCCGAGCGACTTGCCGTCGGTCTCGCCGTAGGGCATAAGCGCCACAAGTCCGTGAATGGCCTCCGTGAGCTTGTTCTTGGCAAGCGGCAGCCGGGAGAGGAAGAGAAGAAGCCCGGTCAGAGCGTTCTTGCCGGCTTCCGGCGCGGCCGCGTGGGCGTTTCTGCCGCTGACCTCGACTTTCTGCAGTGTCACATGTCCCTGCTCCTCGGCCGCCGAACCCTCTTTCGCGCCGAGCGCCGAAATTTCGATTTTTAAGCCGGTCTGTTTTCGCACCGTATCCGCGGTCACATCGAGCACCATGCGCGGCACACCCGCGAGCACGGCTGTCGCGCGCGGCGGCACCGCGTTTTCAATGCTACCGCCGGTCAGCGAAATGAGGCGCGCACCGCTCTCCTCCGCCGGAAAGTCGAGAGAAAACTCGCCCGCAAGCCGTCCCTTCTCCATGTTGACCACCGGGTACTCCGCGTCCGGCGAGAAGGTGCAGGGTGCTTCCTTCTCGGTCGCATAGTAGTGCGCAATGCAACCGGAACCGCTCTCCTCATCGGTGCCGAGAATCAGGCGCACGCTTTTTTTGAGCGGAATGCCGAGCTCCTTGACCGCACGGAGCGCATAAATCGCAGCGACCGCCGGACCCTTGTCGTCCGCGACGCCACGCCCGTAGAGAACGCCGTCCTTTTCAATCGGATTGAAAGCCTCGGTCACGGTCCAATCGCCCTGCCCCGGCACCACGTCGAGATGCGCGAGAATATCGAGCTCGCGCTCGCCTTCGCCGAGATCCGTCGCGAGCACATAGTTTTCGTAATTCTTGGTAGAGAGGCCATAGCCCCGAAGCATCTCCTCCGCCGCGCAGAGTGCGCGGTAAGGTCCGTCGCCGAACGGCTTGTCCGGCTCTGCCTCACCTTTACTCGAATCAATACGGCAGAGGGTCTTCACATCCTCCAAATACGCCTCTCTGTGCGCATCCACCCACGCCGAAATCTGTTCCTTGTGATTCATACCAGCCGCCTCCTTCTCTTTGCTTTTCTCTTACTTCTTTAGGATTTGCCGAACTCGAGAAGCTTGAGCCCCGGATTCCGCTCTTCCACCATTCTGACACTCCAGGGGTGTGCAAAGAGCAGCAGGGGTTCTCCCTTCAAATTCTGAATCGCTTTCATGTCGCTGGTGCCCTGAATCTTGTCGACATCCACGGTTTCCGGCTCGTCGATCCAGCGGATGTACTCGTAGGGCAGGGTATCCAGTCTCACCTCTACATTATACTCCGCCTTCAGGCGATAGGTAAGCACCTCAAACTGCAGCACACCGACCGCGCCGACGATGATTTCCTCCATGCCGGTATTGCGCTCCTGGAAAATCTGGATCGCACCCTCCTGCGCAATCTGCTCGATGCCCTTCGTGAACTGCTTTCGCTTCATCGTGTCAATCTGGCGAACGCGCGCAAAGTGCTCCGGCGCGAAGGTCGGAATGCCCTCGAACTCAATCGGCTCTCGCGCATTTTCGAGCGTGTCGCCGATGGCAAAGATACCGGGATCGAAGACGCCGATAATATCGCCCGCATAGGCGGTCTCGACAATCTTCCGCTCGTCCGCCATCATCTGCGTCGACTGGTTCAGGCGTATTTTCCGCTTGCCCTGCACATGCGTGACCTCCATGCCGGCCTGATATTCGCCCGAGCAAATGCGCATAAAGGCAATGCGGTCGCGATGCGCCTTGTTCATATTCGCCTGGATTTTGAAGACAAACGCCGAGAAGAACGGATCTTTCATCGGGTTCACTTCACCGCTCTTGGTCTTCCGCGGAAGCGGCGGCGTGGTCATCTTGAGAAAGTGTTCGAGGAAGGTCTCGACGCCGAAGTTCGTGAGCGCCGAGCCGAAGAACACCGGTGTCAGGTCGCCGCGGGACACGCGCGCCATATCGAGTTCGTCGCTCGCACCGTCGAGAAGTTCGGTCTCTTCCGTGAGCTGCGCGAGATAATCCTCGCCGATTACAGACCCGAGCGCCGGATCCGAGAAATCAATTTCCTTCGTCGCAATTTCCTGCATGCCGGCATGTGCCGCCTGGAAGGTCGTGATTTTCTTCGTATTCCGGTCAAAGACACCCTTAAAGTTCTTGCCGGAGCCGATCGGCCAGTTCACCGGACAGGTGCGTATGCCGAGCAGCTCTTCAATCTCGTCGGTCAGCGAGAACGGATCCCGCGCCTCGCGGTCCATCTTGTTGATAAAGGTGAAAATCGGAATGTGGCGCAGCGTACAGACTTTGAAGAGCTTCCGGGTCTGTGCCTCCACACCCTTCGAGGCATCGATCACCATGACCGCCGAGTCCGCCGCCATCAGGGTGCGGTAGGTGTCTTCCGAGAAGTCCTCGTGTCCCGGCGTGTCCAGAATGTTGATGCAAAAGCCCTCATAGTTGAATTGCAGTACCGAGCTCGTGACCGAGATGCCTCTCTCTTTCTCGATGTCCATCCAGTCACTGACCGCATGCTTGCCTGTCTTTCTTCCCTTAACCGATCCCGCCAGATTAATGGCGCCGCCGTAGAGCAATAATTTCTCGGTCAGCGTCGTCTTTCCCGAGTCCGGATGGCTGATAATTGCGAACGTCCGCCGCTTCTGAATCTCCTCAAATTCGCCTGCCACTTGCGCCTCCTGTCGTTGTTTTTCCCGCCGAACTGTGTTATAAAACCCTAGAATATACTGTTTTTGCGCGGGAAATTATACCATATTTCGGCGCGGAAAGGAAGAAAGCATGATACTCGCCATTGATATGGGCAACTCCAATATCGTCATCGGCGGCATAGACGAGGCCAGTACGCACTTTATGGAGCGCATCACGACCGACACGCGGAAAACGGACCTCGAGTATGCGGTGAGCTTAAAGAGCATTCTGGATCTCCATCACATCGCGGCCGAAGACCTCGAAGGCGCCATTTTGTCGAGCGTGGTTCCCCCGCTGAACGCCGTGATTACCGAGGCGGTCCGCAAGGTCACCGGCCTCTCCTGCAAACTCGTAGGCGCCGGCATGAAGACGGGCATGAATATCCGCATGGACGACCCGAAGCACATCGGCTCCGATCTGATTGTCGACTCGGTTGCCGCGAAGGCGAACTACCCGCTTCCGATTATCGTAATCGATATGGGAACGGCGACCTCAATCACCGCGCTTGACCAAAACGGCGACTATGTAGGCGGCATCATACACCCGGGCCTTCGCGTCTCGCTGAACACCCTGAGCGGCAGCACCGCGCAGCTCCCCTCGATCGATCTCGAGTCCCCCGGCCGGGCGCTCGCAAAGAATACAATCGAAGCCATGCAGAGCGGCATCCTCTACGGCACCGCAGGCATGCTGGACGGCATCATCACCCGCATGGAAGCGGAACTCGGCAGCAAAGCTACCATTGTCGCGACCGGCGGCCTCGCGCGCTTTGTGACGCCGCTCTGCTCCCACCGGATCGAGATTGACGATCTCCTGCTTTTAAAGGGTCTGCTGATTCTGTACCGGAAAAACAGCTGATTGCGCCTGCCCGGCACTTTCCGCAAAACAAAAAGAGAGCCGAAGCTCTCTTTTTTTATGCTCACTTCCGGCTCTTTAAGAAGTCCGGGATATTAATCGACACATTCTTATTCTGACGCGGCTCAAAGCTGTAAGCACCCTGCTGCGGCTGTACCGGCTGCTGCGGCTGCGCTGTCTGCTGGTACTGCGGCTGTGCCTGCTGCTGATACTGCGGCTGCACCTGCTGCTGGAACAGCGGATTCATCGTGCCGTTGTAACCTGCCGTCTGCTGCGGCTGAACCTCCGGCTGCGCCGCTGCCGGCTGCTGTGCGACGTGAATCGGTCCGCTCTGCTTTGCGGTGCCCGCCGTCTGCTGGGTCGCGTTTCTGCGGTACCCGCCCGTGGTCGCCGTGCGCTGCTGTGCGTTCTGGCTCGCCGTCTGATCGAGACCGGTTGCAATGACGGTAATCGAGCACTCATCCTGCGCGTTCTCATCGTACATCGCACCGAAGATGATGTTGGCATCATCGCCCGCCATCTCCTGCACATAGCTCGCCGCTTCATTTGCCTCGATAAGGCTGATGTCACCCGAGATATTGATGATGATATTGCTTGCGCCGTCAATCGTGGTCTCAAGCAGCGGGGACGCGCAGGCAATCTTGACTGCCTCGAGCGCCTTGTCGTCGCCGTGCGCCTTGCCGATGCCGATGTGTGCGATGCCCTTGTCGGTCATGACCGTCTGCACATCCGCAAAGTCGAGGTTGATAAGACCCGGCATATTGATGAGATCCGTGATGCCCTGCACTGCCTGCTCGAGCACTTCATCCGCCTTCCCGAAAGCCTCCGGCATCGAGGTGCGGCGATCCACAATCTCAAGGAGCTTGTCGTTCGGAATCACAATCAGCGTGTCGACCGCCTCTTTGAGGTGCTCAATGCCTGCGAGCGCATTGTTCATGCGCTGTCTGCCCTCAAAGTTAAACGGCTTCGTCACGACGCCGACGGTCAGAATCCCGAGTTCCTTCGCGATGCGCGCAATGACCGGTGCCGCACCGGTGCCGGTGCCGCCGCCCATACCGCAGGTCACGAAGACCATGTCCGCATTTTTCAGCGCCTCGGTTAAATCCTCTGTGCTCTCCTCTGCCGCCTTCTCGCCGACCTCCGGCTTTGCGCCGGCACCGAGACCGCGCGTCAGCTTCTCGCCGATCTGCATGACGGTCGAGGCCTTGCAGAACTGGAGAGCCTGCTTATCGGTGTTGATGCCGATAAACTCTACCCCTTCGATGTTCTCGTCGATCATGCGGTTCACTGCATTGTTGCCCGCGCCGCCAACGCCGACTACGATGATCTTTGCAGTATTATCGTCTTCGTTCAGTTTGATCTCTAACAAGGTACCTGCCTCCTGTAACTGCTTATTCACAGATTGTCTCATACTGGATAATATGGTCTATCATACTTATTTTTCCCGAAAAGTGCAAGCAACTTTGCGGATTTTACGGATTCTGCGCCTGCAGCGCATAGGTTCCGTTCGGCGCGCGCTTCCGGATATCCAGTATTCCGGAAGCATTGCCCGCTTTCTTGAGAATGCCCGCGAGGTCTTTGCATCTCTCCTCGGCTTCTTTTTCACCGCCGAAGAGCACGGTGATGCCGCCGCAGCGAAATGTCGCCTGATAGGCCGCGTCAAAGACAATCTGCTCTGTGCGGATATCGTTCTTCCGAAGATTCAGAAGAAGCTGCCGGACTATGGTTCTCCCCTTCGGATCGGCCTCGAGCAGCATCCCGCCGACCGCTATGTCGCCCGTCTGCAGTCCCGCAATCTCCGGATACCCGGAAATCGGTTTCTGGACACTCTCCACGACGCGAAGCTCATCGTCAAAATAAAAGGCCGCGCTCATATAGCGCACATAGCCGAGCACCTGCTTTTCGTGCAACACGAGTTCCACCGAAAAGGGCGAGGTGAAGCGTATGTCATAGCCGGTCAGAAAAGCGAGTTGCTTCTTTTTGCCGCGCCACAGCCGGAACAGAAGCACGGCGCTGCGCTCGCCCTCCGCCTGCGGCAGCAGCGCCTTTCGCGCCGCCGCTTCACTGTAAATCCGGTTGCCCTGCACCGTGACGGTTTTGACGCGGATACAGACAAACGCCGCTGCGAGCGAGACCGCCAGCAGCAGCGCCAGAATAATTCCCAGTTTTTTGAGCCGCTTCATGTCAGTCGCTCCGGGCGCATGCCCCTGGAAACCGCAAGAACCAACCCGATTTCCCCCATGAAACTCACGAGAGAGGTACCGCCGCTGCTGATAAAGGGCAGCGTGACGCCGGTATTCGGCATCAGGCCCGTGACCACGGCGACATGCATCGCAATATGCAGCAGGATGTGAACCGCCACGCCGCCGCAGAGCAGGGCGCCGTAGCGATCCGGCGCGCGAAGCGCAATCCGGAGGATGCAAAAGAGCAGCATCGCGTAGAGCAGGAGCAATACGACCATGCCGACCATGCCGAGCTCCTCGCCGATAACCGGAAAGATAAAGTCGGTCGAAGGCTCCGGCAGACCGTTCTGCTTGACCACACCTCTGCCGAACCCGGCGCCGAACCAGCCGCCCGCACTGATGGCATACTTGCCGAGTCGCACCTGAAACCCGCTGCCGTTCGCATTGGCCTCGGGGTTCAGCCAGGACTCAATGCGCGCAATCTGATAGGGATGCAAAAACGGAAACTTCTTGTAATAGTGCACGGCGAGGAAAAAGAGCAGCGCTACCACCATCGCAATCCCCAGATGCGCTCGATTGTCTTTCACGCCGAGCAGTGTAATCAGGAAGACCATGGCACCGAGCAAAAGGCCGGTGCTGAGATTCTGAAGGGCAATCAGCACCGCCGGGATGCCGCCGAAAATTGCCATCATCCGGAAAACGCGCCCGGGACCCTCTGACAGCCGACGGTAATAGTTGACCAGATAGACCGCAAAAAACAGCACCAGAGCTGTCTTCATGAGCTCCGAGGGCTGAAAGCTCACGGGGCCGAGGCGAATCCAGCGGGTTCTGCCGTGCGAGCTCCGCCCGAACGCGAGCGTTGCGACCAGCAGGAAAGTGCTGAGCGCATAGAGCTGGCACCAGCTCAGGCAGAGCAGTCTGTGATAATCGAGGCGGGACAGGAGCAGCATCGCGCCCAGCCCGACCAGCGCAAAAACCGCCTGCTTCTTCACGCCCGAGAGCGGATCATCGCCCGCAAAGGACGTGGTCGAGTAGACCATCGCGAGACCGAACAGCACCAGTATGACCGTGACCCAGAAGACATAGCCGTTCATGCGCCGCTGATTCCGCTTCCACTGCTCTTTCCCGACACAGGGCACAGCCTCGAATATCAGATTCCACCAACCGCGCACATTTCTCTTTTGCCGCGGATAGAGCGGCTCTACTTTGCCGCCTGCCGTTCGCCCTGTCCGTCTGACGCGCGGCTCTCTCTGCTGCGCGCCACTTGTCTCTTTTCTCCTTGGCATTCTCGCCGTCATAGTGCGCGCACGCACTCCTTAAAGACTTTGCCGCGCACCTCGTAGTTCGGAAACATACCCCAACTTGCACAGGCGGGAGAGAGCAGCACATAGTCGCCCGCGTTGGCGTAAGAAGCGCAGACCTTGACCGCCTCCTGCATATCCTCCGCGAACATGATGTTGGTAAAGCCGTGGCGCTTTGCGCAGTCCGAAATCGCATCCCGGGTCTGCCCGAGCAACACGAGATAGCGCACCTTGCCGCCGAAGGCGTCAATCCACTCGTCGTAAGAGGAACCTTTGTCATAGCCGCCGCCGATTAAGAGAGTCGGCCCCGGCATTGCCTTGATGGCCTGAATCGCCGCGTCCGGGTTGGTGCCCTTCGAGTCATTGTAGTATTTGACGCCGTAGCGCTCCGCAACAAATTCAATGCGGTGCTCCACCGCTCGGAACTTGCGAACCGCATCCAGAATCGCATCCATCGGTGCCTTCATGCAGACAGCCATTGCAATCGCCGTCATGACATTTTCAAAGTTGTGACGGCCGAGCAGCTGCAGTTCGTCCGTCCGAATCAGCTCTGTCTTCTCTCCCTTTTCCTTGCGGCAGATGACGCCGTCCTCGAGGTCATAGCCGTCATCGAGCAGCTGGGTGCTCGAGAAGAAGACCACTTTCGGCTTCAAATCCTTCCGCTCACCGAAGGCGCGGAGCACCTCGTCGTCGTAGTTCAGCACGAGGAAATCATCAACCGTCTGGTTCGAGCTGATATCCTCCTTGATCCGGATATAGTTCTCCATCGTATGATGGCGGTTCAGATGATCCGGCGTGATGTTTGTGATTGCGGCGACATGCGGGTGGAAGCGGATGATGGTCTCGAGCTGAAAACTCGACGCCTCGAGCACCGTGATCGACTTCTCCGTGGTCTTCAGCGCGACTTCCGTATAGGGGAGGCCGATGTTGCCGACCGTAAAGCTGTTCCCGAACGCGCGCTGCATGATGGCGCCGGTCAGCGCCGTGGTCGTGGTCTTGCCGTTCGTGCCGGTAATGGCCAGAAGCTGTCCCTTCGCAACCTGGAACCCGAGCTCAATCTCCGACCAGAGTTGAATCTTCTTGTCGGTCAGCTTCCTCACAAAAGGCGTCTCGAGGTCAATGCCGGGGCTCATCACGCAAATCTGAATCCCGGTGAGCAGTGTCTCGTCCAGTTCGCCGAGGCAGATTGTGAGGCGCGCATTCTCCGGGAAGTTTTCCCGGATTTTCTCCTCCGAGAGCGCTTCATTGCCGTCATAGAGCAGCACTTCGCCGCCCGTCTCCAGGATCAGCTTTGTTGCCGCGATACCGCTCTTGCCGGCACCTGCAACCATAACCTTTTCATTCATGAGAGTCTCCCCTTTCATTCCCCGAGTCCTATCCAGGCCGCGAGTGACAAAATGACTGTGCATATCGTAAAGACCGTGACGACGCGCGTCTCGGACCAGCCACCCAATTCAAAATGATGGTGCAGCGGAGCCATCCGGAACAGCCGCTTTCCCTTGGTCGCCTTGAAATAGCCGACCTGCAACATGACCGAAATCACTTCCAGCATGTAGATGATGCCGACCAGCATCAGGAAGAGCGGCATGCGGAGCACCAGCGCAACGGCCGCCGCATAGCCGCCGAGCGCGAGGGCACCGGTATCGCCCATGAAGACTTTGGCCGGATAGCAGTTGAACAGCAAAAAGCCGAGCAGCGCACCGATGACCGCCCCGCTGACCGGCGCGGCGCCGGGTGCAAAGCGGCAGGCGACCGCCGCAAAAAAGAGCGCCACGACTGCCGTCACGGACGAGCAGAGCCCGTCGAGTCCGTCGGTAAAATTGACGCCGTTGTCCGTGCCGAGCACAACCAGAAAAACAAAGGGCACAAAGAATCCGCCGAGCGGCAACAGAATGCCGGTCTCAAAACTTCCGCTGAACGGCAGCAGAATATCGCCGTAGTTTCCCGTTCGGAACAGCCGATATGCGAGAACTCCGGTCGCGATGAGCTGCAGCGAAAATTTCTGCCAGGCTTTCAGCCCCTCCGACTGCTTCCGGTGAATCTTCAAAAAGTCATCGAGAAAGCCGATAAACCCGAACGCGAGCGTAAACCCCATGACCGGCAGGGTCTCCGGCGCCTTTTTGAGAAACGGCAGACAGCCGAGTGCAATCGCAAGGACAATCATGATGCCGCCCATGGTCGGCGTTCCGCTTTTTTTCAGGTGTGACTGCGGGCCGTCGTCCCGGACCTGCTGCCCGAACTTCATGCGGTGCAGGATGGGAATCATGATCGGGCACAGCGCCGCACAGGCGAAAAAAGCAATAAAAAGCGCCAATATGGTGTCAGTCAGCATGTATCGCGCCTCCTGTTGTCTGTATAGTTATGGGCCTCTTTACAGTATACCCTTGCCAAAAGTCTTGCGCAAGCCTAGTGCCGCGGCTTGCCGCCCCGCGCGGGCTTACTTCTTCTTCGACGAAGAGCCGCTCTTTGAACTCTTGCCGCTCTTGGTGGCGTTCTTTGCGGAATTTCCGCTCTTCGTGCTCTTCGAAGTCTTGCTGCTCTTTGATGAAGAGCCGCTCTTCGTACTCTTCGAAGTTTTACCGCTCTTCGACGAAGCGCCGCTCTTTGCGGCCGCCGTGCTGCTCTTTTGCGCCGCCGTCCGGCTTTCCGCGGCGGTCTCTGTCTCCTGCGCGGCCGGACTTCCGGCTGCCGCCGTACTCGCCGCGGCCGCCGCACTGTCCGAAGCCGCTGTGCTCTCCGCAGCTGCCGCACTGTCCGAAGCCGCAGTGCTCTCCGAAGCCCCGGCACTCTCCGCAGTCGCCGTGCTCTCCGCGGCATTGGCGCTCTCGCCGCCTTCCTCTCGGCCGGAGGCAATCCCGGCATTGATGCCCTCCAGTAACGGCGTCGCCGTTGTGCCCGGTGCATCGCCCGGAACCACATTGAGAGAGGGCAGAATGTCAGCCATGATATTCTGAAACAGCACCGAGGCGAAGGTGCTGTGCGCCTGGTCTTTCACATGCGGCTGATCGACCACGACATAGCAGAGCACCTGCGGGTTGTTTGCCGGCGCATAACCGCAGAACGAGAGCAGGTAATTCTTCTTGTTTCGCGGCAGCTTCTCCGAAGTACCGGTCTTTCCGGCAATCTCATACCCCGGCACCTCCGCCGCCGCACCCGTGCCCTCGGTCACAACACCGCGCAAAGCCTTGCGAAGAAAGAGCGCGGTCTCCTGGGAACAGGTTTCCCGCACGATTTCGCCGCTGTAGTCGCGAATCACGGTGCCTTGCGGGTTTAATATCTGCTTTACCACATGCGGCCGGTAGTACGAGCCGCCGTTGATGACCGAAGAAAAGGCTGCCGCAAGCTGCACCATATTGCAGCCGAAGCCCTGACCGAAGCTGTCGGTCGCGAGTTCGACCGGGCCGAGTCTGCGGTTTGCCGCATCGTCCGGCGGGTTCAGAATGTGCACCTGCGTCGAGGTGTCCGGCTCGCCGGGCAAATCAATGCCGCTGCTCACGCCGAACCCGTAGAGGTTCTGTGTTTTCTCAAACTCCTCCCGCCCGAGCGCCTGTGCAATGCGCACCAGCGCCACGTTGCAGGACTGCTCGAGGGCGCCGGTCACATTGAGTCTGCCGTGGCCGGTCCGCTTGACGCAGTGAATCAGGGTTCCCTGTACATCCACCTCGCCCGTGCAGGTATATTCCTCCTGCCCGGTGATCTTTCCGTTTTCGAGCGCACCCGCGATTGTAAAGACCTTTGCCGTGGATCCTGGCTCGTAGACCGTGCTCACGCAGAAGTTGTTCCAGAGTTTCTGCGTCGCCTCCTCGCTGGTCATCTGCTTCAGTTCATTGGCGCTGTAATACTTCTGCAGGTTTCCGGGGTCGTTTAGGTCGAACGAGTGATTGGTCGCCATCGCAAGAATCTCCCCGCTGTTCGGATCCATCACAATGACGCCGATATTTTCCGCGCCCGTGGTATTCATGAAGTCCTTGATGTGCCGCTCGACACTCTGCTGTACCTTGACATCAATCGTGCTCACGACGGAGTTACCGTCCTGCGGCTCCCGGGTCACATCCTGCGCCTCCCGGTCGGCGTCCATATAGCTGTACCGCTGGCCGTCCGTGCCGGAGAGCACCTCGTTATAGGATTGCTCTATGCCCGTCGTGCCGACCCGCTGATCGTCGTAACTCCGGTAGAAGCCGAGCACATTGCACGCGAGCTCGCCGTACGGATACTCGCGCTGGTAGTATTCCTGCAGATTGACCGCGCCGAGACGCCCGCGGTAGCGCTCCCGCTGTTCCTGACTAAAGCCCTCGTAGGTCTTGTCCTCCGCCCGCTTCTTCGCCTCATAGCGGTCGGGATTGTTGACGTGCTCCTGAAAATCCAGGAAGCGCAGCTTGTCGGGTGCCGTCAGCGGCTCTCCGACTTTCAGATTCTGACTCGTCGAATTCTCTTCGATTTGCTTTCGAAGTTCATTTTCATCCATGCCGAGAAAGTCCGCGAGCGCATGCACGGTACAGTCGTAATAGAGATCGCGGCTGTCCTCCTTGAGCAGCGACTTGGGCGACACAATCAGCTGGTAGCGCTTTTCGGTCGCCGTCAGATAGGTGCCGTTCCGGTCCATAATCTCGCCGCGGCGATAGGGGATCACTTCCGGCTGCCGCAGTTCCTTGCTCCGCGTGAATGTGCGCGCGACCGCGGCATTACTCTTCTGCACGCCGTACACCTGATACACGAGACCGCCGAGCGCAAGCACCGTGAGCCCCATGAGCAGTCCGAGTTTGCCCTGCAACTGTCCCTTGACGTCGTAGTTCGTTGTCTTATTTACCAGACTTGGTCTCTTTGGGGATTTCTTCATACTGCCTCACATAGCCTTGTTCCGTCCGATCGTAGTATATCACCTGGCCGGGTTCCGGCTGTACCATGCCGTAACGGTTGATCGCCAGATCCCGGATGTGTTCCAAATCCTGCTTCCGGTTCAGTTCCACCTGCAGTGCGTCGTTTACTTCTTTCTGCTCATCGAGCTTCCGCTGCATCTCGTTCCGCGCGAGCTCGGCCTGCCGCACACGCCGCTCGCTCCGCACATAGAAGCCGAGCAACATAGCGGCACAGGCAATGCAGACCGTCAGCGCGACCACGCGCCGGAACACATCGCCGAGCGAGCGCTTCGGCGTAGGCGCGCGGCGCGGCTGTTTTCCGGGCGGCCTTTTGGCTACCCTCCGGTTGCGCGGTTTCTCTTCCGGCTCCAGCTTCGGCGCGGCGCTGCCATAGGTATAAGGCTGTCTGCTCACAGTATGCCTCCTCTCTCAAACACCCGGAGTTTCGCGCTCCGGGATCTCGGATTCGCCGCCACTTCCTCTGCGGTCGGTACAATCGGTTTTCCGGTCACGACCCTGCCGCGACTCTTCTTCCCACAGACACAAATCGGAAAATCCGGCGGACAGGTGCAGGGCGAGGCATTTCGCCGAAACCCCTCTTTGACAATTCTGTCCTCCAGCGAGTGGAAAGTGATGATTGACAGACGCCCGCCGGGCTGTAAGCGCAATATCATCTCGTCAATCGCCTGCTCCAAAACCGTGAGCTCACCGTTCAGCGCAATGCGAAGTGCCTGAAAAGTGCGCATGGCCGGATGACCGCCCGTCTTCTGCAGCCGCATTGGAATCACCCGTTTCACGAGAGCCGCGAGTTCTCCGGTTGTCTCAATCGGCTTCTTTGCGCGCGTCTCGATGATGCGGCGCGCAATCTGATTCGAAAAGCGGTCCTCGCCGTAGACGCGGATGATGCGGGCGAGTTCCGCCTCACTCTCCTCGTTCACAAGATCGGCCGCCGTCCGTGCGCTGCGCCTGTCCATCCGCATGTCGAGCGGCGCATCTTCCATATAGCTGAATCCCCGCTCCGCGTTGTCCAGCTGGTACGAGGAGACGCCGAGATCCAGATAAATGCCGTCCGCGCGCGATATGCCGAGGTTATCGAGCACCGTCGGCAGATTCACGTAGTTGTCGCGGACAACGGTCACCTTGTCCCCGAACGGTTTCAGCCGCTCTCCGGCCGCCCGGATGGCGTCCGCATCCTGGTCGATGCCGATCAGCCGTCCGCCTTCCCCGAGTTTTGCGGCGACCAGCGACGCATGACCGCCGCCGCCGAGAGTTCCGTCCACATAGATCCCGTCCGGCCGGATGTTCAGGCTGTCAATGGTCTCCCGCGGGAGCACTGAGATGTGATGAAAGTCCATATGCTGTCCTCCGCTGCCCACAGCTCTGCTATATCTTGTCACAATCGATACTCATTTGGATGAATCATACCAAAATAAACAGCATTTTTCCAGCGTACGGGCGCATTCCGTCAGTTTTTCCGCTCGCGCGCCGCAAGCCGCCGGCCGGTCAGAATGCAGAGCAGGGCGACCAGAACACAGACGCCCGCGAGCGCCTGCGAAACCGCGATTCCCGTGCCCGGCACCAGCAGCGAATCCGTGCGGAGTCCCTCGATCCAGACTCTGCCGAGTCCGTAGCCGCCGAGATACAGAAAGAAAATCTCCCCGGTAAAGCGCTTCTTCGCGCGATACCGAAGCAGGAACAGCAGGAGGCAGAGGTTCCAGACGGACTCATAGAGAAAGGTCGGGTGTACCTGGATATAGTCGACGCCGTTCACCCGAACCAGGTGTTGCAACAGCGCGGAATTAATCATAATCGGATTCACGATGTCCCGACGAAGCTGCATCGCAAACAGACTGTCCGTATAGCGCCCGAAGGCCTCGGCGTTGAAAAAATTGCCCCAGCGCCCCAGAATCTGCCCGACCAGAACGCCGAGAATTAAGGAGTCCGCGAGATTCAGAAAATTCCGCTTCTTCCGCCTGCAGTAAACCATAAGACTCAGAATGCCGCCGATCACACCGCCGTAAATCGCAAGTCCGCCGGCCCGGAGGTTCAGAATCTCGAGCAGGTTCCCGCGGTAATTGTCCCACTGGAAAAAGACATAGTAGAGACGGGCGCCGATTACGCCGAAAACTATGCCGAGCAGCGCAAAGTCGTATATCGTGTCCTCGCCGATGCCGCGTTTCTCGGCGTCCCGCGCGGCGAGCGTAATACCGAGCAGCATGCCGATGCCGATGATAATGCCGTAAAAGGCAATCGAAAAGCCGAAAATCGTGATGTGGTTTTGCAAATGTTCAATCGTGATGCCGAGATGCACGAAGCGCAAATCATATCCCATAAGTTCTGTCTCCCTTCCGAAATTCCAGACCCGAGCATAGCAAAAAGCACAGGCATTTTCCATGCAAATCTTTCGCCGCGCGCTGTCCCTGCCCCGGTACTTGAGAGCGCCGCGGCTCTCTGCTACAATGAAGCCCAAACGGGCTCTGCGTTTGCAGCGCCTTCACTCGCAAAACATCAAAGGAGATTCCTGTCTATGAAACTCGGTATTGTCGGACTTCCGAATGTCGGAAAAAGTACGCTTTTTAACTCCCTGACCAAGGCCGGTGCCCAGGCCGCCAACTATCCGTTCTGCACCATCGACCCGAATGTCGGCGTGGTTGCGGTGCCGGATGCGCGCATCAAGACACTCGGCGAGATGCACCACTCGAAAAAAGTGACGCCCGCCGTCATTGAGTTTGTCGACATCGCGGGACTGGTGCGCGGCGCAAGCAAGGGCGAGGGGCTCGGCAACCAGTTCCTCGCAAACATCCGCGAGTGCGACGCGATTGTCCATGTGGTGCGCTGCTTTGAGGACGAAAATGTGATTCATGTCGACGGCTCGGTGGATCCGGTCCGTGACATCGAAACCATCAACCTCGAGCTCATCTTCGCAGACCTCGAAGTGCTGGAGCGCCGCATTGCGAAGACCCAGAAATCCGCAAACAACGACAAGAGCTTAAAGAAGGAGCTCGAGATTCTGAAAGAACTGAAAGTTCTGCTCGAGGACGGCAAGCCTGCCTCCGTCTTTGAGACGGAGGATGCTGATGTCGCAGCCTTTGTCGCTTCCCTCTGCCTGCTGACCGCAAAGCCCGTCATCTACGCGGCCAACGTCAAAGAAGACGATCTCGCGGACGACGGCGCTTCCAATCCGCATGTCGCCGCTGTCCGTGCCTACGCGGCCGCACATCAGAGCAAAGTCTTCTGCGTCTCCGCACAGATTGAAGAGGAAATCGCCGCGCTCGACGAGAGCGAAAAGGCAGACTACCTCGAGGCGCTCGGCATCTCTGTCTCCGGCCTCGACAAGCTGATTGCCGCAAGCTACGAGCTTCTCGGCCTCATCAGCTTCCTGACAACCGGCGAGGACGAGACCCGCGCCTGGACCATCAAGAAGGGCTCGAAGGCCCCGCAGGCCGCCGGCAAAATCCACACCGACTTTGAGCGCGGCTTTATCCGCGCCGAGGTCATCAGCTATGACGACTTTGTGCGCTGCGGCTCTTCGGCGGCGGCAAAAGAAAAGGGCCTCATGCGCCTCGAGGGCAAGGACTATGTCGTGCAGGACGGCGACGTGATTCTGTTCCGCTTTAACGTCTGATTTCCTTTTCATCATGTATCGCGGTCACAAAAGTGTCATGGGATAAAACGAGTTGCAGAAAACCCCGCAGCGCTGACGGAAGCAAGCGCTGCGGGGTTTTTGTTTTCTTTCGGGCAAGAGAACGGGGTTGCAAACTAACATGCCCCGCCGGGGGCAGGACTTTTCGCCTGTCTCTCCGGCGGGGCATATTAGTTGCCTCTCCGCTGCCGCTTCAGGGCAACCAGTCCGTCCCTGTGTTGCCGTGATACCAGCCGTCATTCCAACCGCCGTACCGGTTGTCGTTCGGATTCGGCGGCAGGTCCCGGGTGTCGTCCCAAGATGTCTCGGTCGGTGCCGTCTCTGTCGGCGCGACCGTCGGAGCAATCGTCTCTGTCTCCCGCGCGGTCGTGCTCTCCCGGGTCGGCGCCGCCGTACTTTCACGCGTCGCTTCCTGTGTCGTCGGTGCCGCCGTCGAACTCTCCTCCGGCTTGGTCGGTCTTGCGGGCAAGGTATCGCTCGCCGAGGTCTCCTGTCTGCCGCCGCGGTGACGGGTACCGCCCGGCTTCGTGATATAGCGGACGCTGCGCTTCTTGGTCTCCGTCTCCGTGCTGCTCTCGGCCTCGCTGCCGCTCTCCTCCGTTGTCGCAGCCGCTGCGCTCTCGGTCGGATCCGGTCTTGCTCTGACCGTCTGTGTCTCTGTCGGCGTGACAGTGCGCGTCTCTTTGCTGCTCTCACGCTGCGCGGTCGAGCTCTGACTCTCTGCGCGCCGACTGCTCTCGGCCTCCGTTACGGTCTCACTCTGTGCGGCCGTCGTCCACGCCGCGCTTGTCGGTGCGGTCGTTGCCTGTGTCGTTGTCTGTGCCTCTGTCGTGAACTCCTGGGACACATCCTGCGTCATCTCTGTCTTATCGCTCTCCGTAATCCGGATCTGCGTCGGATAGAGGAGGCGCAGCTGACACTGCAACTCCAGTCCGTCGCGCGCCGTCGATGCCTCCGTCGCCTGAAACTGTGTCGTATAGCGGTACAAAACTTCCACGCCGTCATTGCCGGGCTCTGCTTCGCCGAGTTTTTTGAGACCGTTCAGCTGCTCCCGCGCGAGCGAGAGTTCCTCCGGCATCCGACTTAAAAACACACTGTTCTGCGGCGTCAGATACAAATTCGCCGTATACTTGCCGTCCTCCCGCTCCTCCACACTGCGGTACAGAAGACAGGCGAGTCCTGTTCGAAATACCTGCGGCAGTGTGTCGTACTGATAGCGCGCACCCGAAACAGTGAGGGCGGTCTGCCCGCTCTGAAAGCTGACCGCCTCTCCGTCACCGCGCAGGTTCGGCTGCTGCAGCAGCACTGCGCTGCCGTTTGCGCTGAGCGGATAGGAGAGCCGCAGATAGCTTCCCTTTCCGAGTAGCGCCGCCGGGATACTGTCCCGGATGCTGAGTTCCACGCGTTTTCCGTTCCGGCTGCGCTTGACATCGACCGCAAAGTTCTGCAAGGTCTCGCCGCTCTGATTGACGAGCTCGGCGGTATAGCGCTCTTCCTTGGACTGCTGATAGCCGTGACTCATGTCCGTCGCTTTCAGCACCATGCGTGTTTCTTCCGCTCCTCCTGTATATTGTTTTCCGAATTCCCAAAAACCCAGAACCAGCACCGCCGCCGCAATCCAGACGCGCGCCTGCCTGAGTGCTCGTATTATTTTCATCCTCTCACCATATCTCTACTCCAGTTTGCCTGCTTATACTATGACAGAGAACGAAGAAAAATACCAGCATTTTAGAAGAATTTCTTAATTTCCCCGATTTATTTCTTATTTCCACACAAAAACGCGCCCTTTTTGGGGCGCGTTCCTGTTCTGTCGGCCTTCAGTCCTCGTTCTCGCCGTCCTCTTCGCCTTCCATGAGCTCCTTGAACTCCTCTTCGTCCAGAATCTCGTCGAAGGCATCGCTCACGATCTCATACTCCTCATCGCTCTCGATGTTGGTGAGATCCGGCTGACCGTCCTCGGTCTCCGCATAACGGTATAAAAATACATTTCCGTCTTCGTCTTCGCCGCTTTCCGGCATCAGTGCGATGTACTCCTTGCCGCCCGCCTCAAAAATCGTGAGCACCACGCACTCCAGCAGCTCGCCGTCATCCAGGGTCAGCGTGACCGTCGTGTCACCGCCGTCAAACAAACCCTCATGCTTTACTTCATCATAATCGCTCATCCGCTTTTCCTCACTCTCAGAAAGGTTTGAATATCTCTGTCCTGCTACTATAGCGGACAGTTGCCCGCTCTGTCAATGCGACTCGTACTCCCGCACAAAGCGGCTCTCCTCCGCCTTCCGGTGAAAACGGGTCTTACAGGTCAGAATCCTCAGTTCATCTCTGGCGCGCGTCATCGCGACATAGAACATGCGCCGCTCCTCTTCCAGTTCCTCCCGGCTGTTCGCCTTGCGGTGCGGCACGATACCCTCGTTCACATCGAGGAGAAACACAGTCGGAAATTCGAGCCCCTTGGAGGCATGGTAGGTCATGAGCTGCACTTCGTCGCCCGCTTCCGCCCGCTTGCTCCGCGCCTTACAAGCCGCCGAAAATGCCGTTCCGTCTGCCTGCCAGGCGCTGACCGTCGGAAACCCTTCTGCGGAGGCCTCGATTTCCTCCAGAATATCAAAGAGCTCCTCGGCCTCGATCTCCCGCTCCTCTGCATACTGCTTTAAAAAGTTATCGTAGCCGATTTCCGTGCGAATGTAGGCGATGGCCTCGGACGGGCGCATGCGCCCGAGTCGCCGGAGTTCCCCCGCAAACTTTCCGAGCCGCTCGTCCATCCAGTGCTCGCCGCTTTTTTCGTAGTGGCGCCTTACCCCCGCGAGACTCTCGCCCTCCATGCGCACGGCCTCGCGGCGGATGTAGCGGTTCGGCCGGTTCATGATGCGGAGCAGGTCGCCGGGTTCCGCTCGGTCGCCGGCGAGGCGCAGATAGGCGAGAAGGTCCCGCGCAATCCAGTGCTCGTTCAGATCCGGCAACATCTCCCGCATGCGAAACGGGATATTCTCCTGGTAGAGACGCCGCGCGAGAAGGCGCGGCTGCAGGTTCGTCCGGTAGAGGACCGCGATGCTGTCGTAACGCGCGCCGCCGCGCACCAGTTCCCGGATTTCTCTGATCAGATAGTCGGCCTCCGCGCGCGGCGTCGGACAGACAACGGTATTCACCGGCTTGCCGGACGGGCGCGCCGCCGTGATTTCCTTCGGAAAGCGGGTCTTGTTCCGCTGAATCAGCCGCCCTGCCGTCTTCACAATTTCCGGCGTCGAGCGGTAATTGACATTTAGAACAACCCGGGACGCCTTCGGATAATCCCTCTCAAAATGGAGCATAATCTCCGGCGCCGCGCCGCGAAAGCGGTAAATCGACTGGTCATCGTCGCCGACAATCATCAGATTCTCCCGTTTTCCGGCGAGCATGCGAACCACTTCGTACTGCAGGCGGTTGATGTCCTGAAACTCATCCACCAGAATCCAGGCGTAGCGCCCGGAGAGAGCCTCGCGGATATCCGCCCGCTCTTTGAGAAGCTCGTAGCACATTCGGAGCATGTCCTCGTAGTCTATTTTCCGGAGTTCCGCGAGCCCGCGCTCATAGGCGCGGTACACTTCCCGAAACTGTTCTGCCGGACAGCTCACCGAATAGTAGTGCGAAAGTTCGGCTCTCTCTTCCTTGACGAGTGCAATTTCCGAGAGCACATTCTGCACCAGACTGCGAAAATCCCCGCTCTCCGTCTTTTTCTGCCGGAGCACGGTAGAGACCAGAGCGCGCTGCTCTTCCTCGCCGATGACCTGATCTGCCTGATAGCCGTAGGCGGTGCGCAGAATGCGGAAAAAGAAGGCGTGAAAGGTCCCGAACGAGACACCCGTCCGCTCCCTGCCGCATAACTTCCGGTAGCGCTCCTCCATCTCCCGCGCCGCGGCGCGCGAAAAAGTGAGAACCAGCACGGACTGCGGCGCCACGCCGCGCTCTTCGGTCAGATAGCGGACACGCTGTGTGAGCACAAAGGTCTTTCCCGATCCCGGCCCCGCAATGACAAGAAGCGGTCCCTCCCCGTGGGTGACCGCTTCTCGCTGCGCAGGATTTAAATTGTCATGCTTCGCTGCTGCCAAGTTTCTTCTGTCCCTCTCTGAGCCGCGCAAGCGACTCCTCTTTGCCGAGTACATCCATAATTTCGGTTGCGCCCGCCGGTGTCATGAGCTTGCCGGAAAGTGCAATGCGGAGCGGCCACATCACGAGGCCGGTCTTATAGCCTTTCTCCTCGCCGTAAGCCTTTAAGAGGGCAAAGAGCGTGTCGTTATTCCAGTCCGGAAGTGCTTCGAGACGCGGCAACACTTCCGCGAGAATCTCGCGCGAGCTGTCCTCGGTCGACTTTGACTTTTTATTCACAAAGAGCTCGGTCTCATAAGCCGGAACGGCATTGAAGAAGTCTACCATCTCCCGGATATCGAGGAAGGTCTCGACGCGCGTTCTGACCATCTCCGCGATTTTCTTTAAGTCCAGGGGCTTCGTCACATACTCTTTGAGATACTTTTCCGCGCGCCGGTAGAACTCCTCCGGTGCCATTGCCTTAAAGTATTCGCCGTTCATCCAGCGGAGCTTGGTCATATCAAAGACCGCCGGCGACTTCGAGATGCGACCGTAATCGAAGACCTTCGCGAGCTCTTCGAGGCTGAAAATCTCCCTGTCTCCCTCCGGCGACCAGCCGAGCAGCGCGACAAAATTCACGACCGCCTCGCTCACAAAGCCCTGTTCGATCAGATCCTCAAACGACGCATGGCCGCTCCGCTTCGAGAGCTTCTGGTGCTGCTCGTTCGTAATGGTCGGGCAGTGTACATAGACCGGCACCTCCCAGCCGAAGGCCTCGTAGAGGCGGTTGTACTTCGGCGAGGACGAGAGATATTCCTGCCCGCGCACCACATGCGTGATTTCCATCAGATGGTCATCGACGACATTCGCAAAATTGTAGGTCGGGAAGCCGTCGGACTTGATTAAGACCATGTCGTCGAGCTCCGCATTGTCCACCGTAATATCGCCGTAAATTTCATCGTGGAAGGTCGTGGTGCCGGTCCGCGGATTGTTCTGGCGAATCACAAAGGGCTCGCCCGCCGCAAGCCGCCGCTCCACCTCTTCTTTCGGCAGCGAGAGGCAATGCTTGTCATACTGCATGATGACTTCGCCGTTCACGGTCTTTTTCAGAGAGTCCAGACGCGCCTGGTCGCAGAAGCAGTAGTAGGCCTCGCCCTTCTCGACGAGCTGCTTCGCGTACTGCATATAAATGCCCGCGCGCATGCGCTCACTCTGCACATATGGGCCGTAGCCCTTGTCCTTATCAGGTCCCTCATCGTGCAAAAGACCGGTTTCCTCGAGCGTGCGGTAAATAATCTCAGTCGCTCCCTCGACAAATCTGCCCTGATCGGTGTCCTCGATGCGGAGAATGAAGGTACCGTCCGCGTGCTTGGCAATGAGATACGCATAGAGTGCTGTCCGCAAGTTTCCGACATGCATGCGCCCGGTGGGACTCGGCGCATATCTGGTTCTGATTTTCATGTTGAACTCTCCCTTCGCTCTGCTCGGCGCAGCTTTTCACTTATTTTAGCACGCTGTGTTTCCCCCCGCAATCGGTCTTACGCCCGCTTTGCCGAGCGCCCGCAGTAAACCCTCGCAACCCGCCGTAATCTGATCGGCGCAAGTGACAAAATCACCGGTATACCAGGGATCCGCAATTTCCGCCTTTTCTCCCGCTTTCTCTGCAAAGGAGAGCAGGAGTCTCAGCTTTTTCTCCGGATCTTTGCCGAGGATGCGCGCCGCATCCCGCAGATTTCTCTGCTCCATACAAATCAAATAATCGTAATTCGCGTAGTCCGCTCTCTTTAACAGAACCGCCCGCTTCTCTCCGCAGGGAATGCCGCGCCGCTTTAATTCCGCCTTTGCGGCCGGATACATCGGATTTCCGATGTCGTAGATAATTTCCTCGCTGCTTGTCGCGGCGGAAGCGCACAGAACCTGCTCCTCGACCCTGGCTTTTTTCACGAGATCCCGCATAATAAATTCCGCCATAGGGCTGCGGCATATATTTCCCAGACAGATAAATAAAATCCTCTTCATAACACACTCCAAACTACAGGCAGACCTTGTTCCGCGCCAAAAAATCGAGTATGATTCTATCATAGGAACAGTGTAAGAATTGTTAAGTTTCCACCGCATTTTTTTGAAAGGAGTCCTGAATATGAAGAAAAAATTAATCCTCGTTCTGACGCTCTCTCTCTCCCTCTTCGCAGTCGCCTGCGGCGGCAAAAAAGAGTCCGGCCCTGCGGAGAGCGGCGCGGTCTCTTCGGCAGCCAACAGTTCCGCGGCGGCAAATTCCGAAGCGGGGAGCGAAAGCGGCGCTACCGCCGCGTCCGGCGCAGCAGACGGCAGTCAGGCGGTCACTGTGACGCCGGATGCGGCCATGGCGACCGCCTTTCGCGCGCTCAAGAAAGATATGAGCTACGCAGAGGTCGAAAAGCTCTTCGGCCGCGCCGGAACCGCGGGTGCCGCAAAGGGCAGCTATACCTGGACAAGCGAGGACGGCGCCGGCATTGTCACCGTCGCATTTGAAAGTGACCATCTGACCAATTACTCCCAGGTCGGCGTCATTGTCGACAAGACAGCGAAAGCGACCATGGAAGCTTACAACCAGCTGAAGCCCGAGATGAGCTATGACGAGGCCAAGGAGCTGCTTGGCGGCGACGGCGTCCCGGTCAGCACGAGTTACATTGCCGGTCAAGTCATTTCGTCTTACACCTGGACCGATCCGGACGGCCTCTCCTTTGCGCTGACCTTCTCGAACGACAAGCTCTCCGCAATGAACACCAACCGCTCACAGTAAAGATGGCGCGAGCGGAATCTGAATTTCCGAGACCTGCCCCTTTGCAATGAGCAGTGCGATTTCAACGCGCGGCGGCTTCGGCCGGTAGCCGGACACCCGGAACACAGTTTGCTCATCGGGCGGTCCGAAGACCACACCGGACTGTGCCTCCTTTAATAACTTGCTCACACCGTCGTAACTGCTGAACCGGGGGCTCGCGGCCGCCGCGACAATCGCAATGCCGACTTCCATTGCCGCGCGGAGCAAATTCTCCCACCAGGCTGTCTTCGACTGGCAGAGGACCGAAAACCGCTCGGCTCCGTCAATCCAGAGCGCAAGCTCCTTTTCCTGTCTGAAATACTCCCGCATGCGCAGGGTCTTCCCACTGTTTTCGTAGGAAGCCCTGCGCTGTTTGATTTCTTCCTCGAGAAGTTCGCCGAGTGCCACGAGACTCTCGGCATCGTCCGCGTAGTGCGCATCGCCCTCTTTTGCGAGCGGATAGAGATCGCCGCCGCAATCGATCACATAGCTCTGTCCCGCATAGGCCGCATGGAGCAGCAGCAATAGATTGGTCTTTCCGCACTGCGCTCTCCCGAGAATCAGGTTCAGATTGCCGTAGAGGCAGAGGGTGCGCGGCGAAACCTCCGCCGTGTCAAGTCCGACTGCATACGAAAAGGGCTGCCGGACAGCCGCATAGCGCGCCCAAAGCAGATCCGGCGTCAGCACTTCCGGCATCACGGCGAGCGGCGTCGGCCGCCAGCCTATCGTCTTGCGCGCGCAGGCTTCGCAGCGCGCCCGGATGGTCGTGTCATACTCCTTTTTCTCCGCCGTGCTCGCCCGATAGCACTGCAGGAAATGGATGCCGTCTCGCTGTACCAGCGCCCGGCCTTTGATCTCCGGGAGCTTCAAAGGGCTCCGCCCGACCGCCTCGGCCGCCTCGGCGGGATCCAGCAGAAAAAGCGCCATCTTATCCTTGATATGATTTAAGAGCGAATAGCGTAAAGCGCCCGGTCTGGTCGCCGTGAGCGCCATATAAATACCGACCGCCACGCCGTCCCGCGCGAGCTGCATAAAAAAGGGCTCCAGTTCCGGCTCAAGCTCTTTGACCGCGTCGAAATGATCCAGAAAGAGCACAATCGCAGGCTCCTGTCCCGCCGCTTCGCTGAGTTTTCGCCGCTTTACCTCGGCCGCCAAAAGCGCCATGAGCTTTTTTCGCTTTTCCGTCTCATCAAAGTTCAGATAATCCGCGACATGCGGCAAACCTCGCACGAGAGACAGAGCGCCCGCGCCGAAATCCAGAAGATAGAAGTAAACGCGCGACGGCGGGTAGCGCTCCGCGAGCGCAATGGCAGCAGTCTGTAAGACCGTGGTCTTTCCCATTCCGCCCGCGCCGAAGACCGCGAAGTTGCCGTCCCGCCGGAAGTCATGCGTGCAGATTTCCGTCCGCTGTTCCTCCGGAATGTCCGCACAGCCGAGCGGAAACGCGAGACTTTCCGCTTCCTCCGCCGCGCCGCTCTCCGCCGCCGGCAGTTCCAACATGGCCGGGAGCGGCGGCAGCCATAACTTTTCCGGCAACTTCAGCGTTCCGGCAGCGGCAACACGACAAATCTCCCGAAGCACCGCGCCGAGTTCGCTCACTTCTTCGCCCTCCGCCGTCTCGCCGCGCCCTACGCGGCACAGAAGTTCCCGCTGTCCGCGCGCCGTCCGCCGGTAAATCCGCCGGTCGGCCGCCTCGCCTGCGCGCCGGTAGACAGCACCGCTGTAAGCCGACTGGAAGAGTTCGTAGAGCTCATTGTTGCCGACCTGGAGATAAGCCCGGCCCGGCTTGGTGAGTTGCGCGGCATCTCCGGTCTTTAGCATCTCCTTGCTGTCCGCCTCGGTCTGCACCTTGAGCGCTATCTTGCAGCGCGCATTGCTCCAAATCTGCTCGTTGACCACACCCGAGGGCTTCTGTGTCGCAAGAATCAGATGGACGCCGAGGCTTCGCCCGACGCGGGCGGTCGAGATTAGTTCTGCCATAAACTCCGGCTGCTCCGCCTTTAATTCGGCGAACTCATCGGCAATCAGAAAGAGATGCGGCAGCGGCACCCCGGTTCGCCCCGCACGGCAGGCCTCTCCGTAGTCGTCAATGTGGTTGACGCCGAGTTCCCGGAAGAGTCGCTGTCTTCTCGCGAGTTCGCTCTTCACCGCGACCAGCGCGCGGTAGCTGTCGCTCCCGTCCAGATTCGTGATGGTGCCGAGCAAGTGCGGAAGCTCCGCAAAGAGATTTGCCATGCCGCCGCCCTTGTAGTCAATCAGCAGAAAGCCCACTTCCTCCGGTGAGAACTGCAGGGCGAGCGAGAGAATCAGGCTCTGCAAGAGCTCCGACTTGCCGGAGCCCGTGGTGCCGGCGACCAGCGCATGCGGGCCGTGCGCGCTCTCATGGAGATCCAGGCTGACCGTCT
>NZ_CALEYG010000014.1 GCF_937924975.1 uncultured Stomatobaculum sp. | reverse complement strand
GTAAGGTTCTTCGCGTTGCTTCGAATTAAACCACATGCTCCGCTGCTTGTGCGGGCCCCCGTCAATTCCTTTGAGTTTTAGCCTTGCGGCCGTACTCCCCAGGCGGGACACTTAATGCGTTAGCTGCGGCACGGAAGAAATATTCCCCCACACCTAGTGTCCATCGTTTACGGCTAGGACTACCAGGGTATCTAATCCTGTTTGCTCCCCTAGCTTTCGCTCCTCAGCGTCAGTTATGGCCCAGAAGGCCGCCTTCGCCACTGGTGTTCTTCCTAATATCTGCGCATTCCACCGCTACACTAGGAATTCCACCTTCCCCTACCAAACTCAAGTCTGCCGGTATCGGGAGCGAACGGGGGTTGAGCCCCCGGATTTAACTCCCGACCTAACAGACCGCCTACGAGCGCTTTACGCCCAATGAATCCGGATAACGCTTGCCCCCTACGTATTACCGCGGCTGCTGGCACGTAGTTAGCCGGGGCTTCTTACTCAGGTACCGTCATTTTCTTCCCTGCTGATAGAGCTTTACATACCGAAATACTTCTTCACTCACGCGGCGTCGCTGCATCAGGGTTTCCCCCATTGTGCAATATTCCCCACTGCTGCCTCCCGTAGGAGTTTGGGCCGTGTCTCAGTCCCAATGTGGCCGGTCATCCTCTCAGATCGGCTATCGATCGTCGCTTTGGTGGGCCGTTACCCCGCCAACTGGCTAATCGAACGCGGGTCCATCTCATACCACCGGAGTTTTTACCCCCGCACCATGCGGTGCTGTGGTCTTATGCGGTATTAACAGTCGTTTCCAACTGTTATCCCCCTGTATGAGGCAGGTTACCCACGCGTTACTCACCCGTCCGCCACTCGAAATGAAGTCTTCCGCCCGAAGGTTTCCGTCTTCATTTCTCGTTCGACTTGCATGTGTTAAGCACGCCGCCAGCGTTCATCCTGAGCCAGGATCGAACTCTCAAATTTAAGTTTGTTCGTTCCGGTCAAAATAACGTTGGTCTTTCTCAGTTATTTTACCCGTTATTACTTGGTTTGGTTCTTTTTTGAAATTCTTTTGGAAGCTCACGGACACATTCGAAAGATGTCCGCGAACCCTCTGTTTTCACAGAGATTTCAGGGTTGTTTGTACTGTCTGATCTTTGATTTTCAAGGTTCTTGGCTCGCCCTCATGAGCAAGCTTGTGTACTATACCATTCCTGTATCAGGGCGTCAAGCGTTTTTCAAATTTTTTCTCGTTTTTTTTGGATTTTTTCATCCTCCAGATGATGGTGCTTTGTCACCCATTTGGAAATCAGATATAGTAGCAGAAGTAAAAGTAGCGCCGCCGCAATCCAGAGCGGATTTGCCGCCCGCTGCAAGCTCTCACCGAGCAGGGAAAGCGAAGCCACCATGACGGCCTTTGCGGGCAGCATGACGGCGAGATAACGCCGTCCCCGATAGTGGCTCACACCGCAGGCAAAATTCACGAAGGACGACGGCGTAAACGGCAACATGATAATGAAAAACAGGGCGAGCGGCTTCAGGCCTCCGATCAGTTTTCTCGCCTTTTCTATCTTGTCTCGCCCGAGAAAACGCCGGACCGCTGGCAGTCCCGCGACGGCGCGCACCGCAAAAAAGACGAGCGCGCTGCCGACGGCACTACCGATCCAGCTGTACAGAAAGCCGAAGACAGCGCCGAACGCCGCCACATTCGCCGCGACGACCGCCGTCAGCGGAATCGGCGGAAACAGCGATTCGAGCGCTGCCATCCCAACCGCGGCCCAAGGGGTCATATGGTGAATCCACTGCATGAGTTGCATCCAGATTTGCATGAAAAATCCTCCGTACCGTCGAACGCTCTGATTCTACCACAGACAGTGTCAAAAAGCGTGTACGACAGACGAAGGATTTGTGAAGAAAATCTTACAGGAGGCTTTCATATCCCGCTCTCTCCCACTTGCGAAGAGAAAGTAGGGCACTGCAAGGCGCGAGCCCCCGCGCATTGAGCCACTTTTCATCCTGCATTCACTAAGACTCCTTACTTTGCGCTGTCCAGTGCAGCCTTAGCCGCCTGAACAAAAGCATCGCGGGAGAGTGTCGCGCCGCTCACAGCGTCTATTTGGTCCGGATCCTGACTCTCGATCAGGCGGGAAGGGTACTTATCGGTGCCCAGAATCGAATTCTGCGCAATGCTATAAAGCCCCTGATTCATAGGCTCGCTCTTTCCGTAGTCCTGACCCTTTTCCTTGCCCTCACGGTCCAGATTCTGCATATCTATACTCGTAATTTTCCCGCCCGAAACCACAAGCTCGAGCTTTATGGTCCCGCCGACTTCCTTGACCTCAGCCTCTCCGCTGTACGTTCCGTCCTTGTAGCCCGCTGCGGTCTTACTCTCCGGGGTCTTCCTCTCGGCGGTCTTACTCTCCGCGGTCTTGCTCGCCACAGCCGTGCTCTCCGTGCCCTGTCTTTCCGCGGACTTGCTTTCCGCGTTCTCCTTCTTACCGCAGGCCGCAAGGCTAAGCAGCATCAGTGCCGCGAACAGTACAATTCTCTTTTTCATCTTTGTTTTCCTCCTTTATTCCGCAATGACAGGTCTCTGCCGCTTTTTCTTCTCCTCGCGGGCAATGCGTCCGTGCTCCGGCACAATCATTCTCTCCGCCTCGTCGCCGACTTCCGGGTCATGTGTCACAACGATGATGGAGCTTCCTGCATTGTGAAGCTTCTCGAAGATATCCATGACAAGATACTCGTTCTTCTCGTCAAGGTTTCCGGTCGGCTCGTCCGCAAGGAGCAGTGCCGGATGATTGATCAGGGCGCGGGCAATGCAGACTCGCTGCTGCTCACCGCCCGAGAGCTGGTTTGGCAGATGTCGAGTGGTAATACTGTGCCATCATAACATTTTCGAGCGCAGTCAGGTAGTTCACAAGGTGAAACTGTTGAAACACAAGGCCTATTTTATCGCGCCGCACTTCGGTCAGTTCCTTCCGGCTCCGGTCAAGTCCATATTTGTGTGTAAATTACCTTCAGGTATAAGTTGCATCAGGCAGCCGGCATAGTCGCCTGTCCTTTGCAATCATCAAAAGTTTCTCTTGAACATCTGAAGTCAACAAAGCCTCATAGGACTCCTTTTGGAAGATAACCTTCCCCGATTGGCTCAGACTGTTCTGCTCTATCAGAACGGAACCCATCAACCGGATAAGAGAATCCTCGTTCGGAAAACAAGCTTGACGCCGTCTCCCTCATACGCCAAGTCCCCGCTGTCATCGAATTTCCATTATATCCGCGTCATACACATGGAAGCGAAACGCAAGCTCTGCAAAGGTGGTAAATGCCGCTAAGCTTTAACTCACGGGAAGAAAACCCGATCACATCTTCCTTCGTTTCACCCTTATCGATCATCGAGGACATCAGCGGCGAAATCATGTAGCCGTTTACGCTCATATCACGAATCTGTACCGTCACATTTTGATTCGTCTCATTTTCAATCAGCAGTTTGAGGACAGGTCCCAAGCTTTCGTTCACATCCAGTTCTTTCGCAGTAATTTTAAATCCCTCACGATTCAACACAAGTGTCTCCGCAACGGACTGTGCTTCCGCCGTTTCGGCTTTTCCCCCCATCCTTATTCGAAACCATCGTACTTTCCGTCGCCGTTTCGGCCGAAGCAGTCCGGGGCTCCGCCGCAGACTCTGCCTCTTCAAGCTCTTCGCTTTCGAAGCACGCATCCTCCGGAATCCGCAACAAAAAACCGCCGAACTGCCGTAGTTTGAATACGACAGTCCGGCGGTGAAGTTACCCGTCCGGGAAACGAAGTGCAACGCGAGCTCGAATTAGCCCTGCATCTGCTTTGCGACTTCTTCCGCAAAGTTCTCGCTCTTGTGCTCAAGACCTTCGCCGGTCTCATAGCGGACAAAGGTTTTGATTGTGATGTGCGCCTGATTTGCCTTTGCGACCGAAGCCACATAAGAAGCGACATTCTGCTTGCCGTCCTCAGCCTTGACATAGACCTGATCCAGAAGGCAGATTTCCTTCAGCTCCTTCTGGAGACGGCCCTGCACTGCGCCCTCAATGACCTTCTCCGGCTTGTTCGCCATCTTCGGGTCATTCTTAATCTGCGCTGCGAGAATCTCTCTCTCCTTCTCGAGGTAGTCCGCATCGACCTCGGCATCGCTCGTGTAGAGCGGCTTCAGCGCTGCGACCTGCATTGCGACATTCTTCGCCATCTCTCTGACCGCATCGTTCACGACATCGGTCTCGACCGCAAGGAGAACGCCGATTTTTCCGCCCGCGTGGACATAGGACTCAACGAAACCGTTCTCCTCCTTGAGCTGACGGAAGCGACGGATGTCAAGCTTCTCACCGATTACGGAAATCATCGAGGAGAGTTCTTCCTTGACCGTGAGCGACGGATCTGCCGTCCACGGCTCTGCGAGGAAGCCCTCGAGGTCCGTTGCATTGGTGTTCAGCGCCTGCTGTGCGACCTCGCCGACATAGGTTCTGAACTTCTCGTTCTTCGCGACGAAGTCGGTCTCTGCGTTCACCTCGACCGCAACGCCCTTCTTGCCGTCCTCGCTGACAAGCACAGCAACTATACCCTCGGCTGCGATGCGGCTCGCCTTCTTCTGCGCGCCTGCGAGTCCCTTCTCGCGAAGAAACTCGATTGCCTTTTCCATATCGCCCTCAACTGCCGCGAGAGCCTTCTTGCTGTCCATCATGCCTGCGCCGGTGAGCTCTCTGAGCTCTTTTACCATTGCCGCTGTAATTGCACCCATTTTTTCTCTCCTCTCGCCTGCTTGCTTATCGCGCGTTTGCTTCGATTGCCGCCTTGATTGCGCCTGTAGCCGTGTCATCACCCTCTGCGACTTCCTCGCTGCGGTTCTCCTCACCCTGGTGTGCCTCGACAACAGCGTCTGCGAGCTTGGAGACAATGAGTCTCACCGCGCGGATTGCATCATCGTTGCCCGGGATCACATAGGTCAGCTCTTCCGGATCCGAGTTCGTATCCGCAATGCCGATCAGCGGGATGTTCAGCTTATGTGCTTCCGTGACGCAGATGTGCTCCTTCTTCGGGTCGATGATCACGATTGCGTCCGGGATCTTCTTCATATCCTTGATGCCGCCGAGATTCTTCTCGAGCTTTTCGAGCTCCTTCTTGAGCTCCGTCACTTCCTTCTTCGGAAGGCGGTCGAAGGTGCCGTCCTGGCTCATCTCCTCGATCTGGCGCAGTCTCTTAACTCTGGACTGAATGGTCTTGAAGTTGGTGAGCATACCACCGAGCCATCTCTCGTTCACATAGAACTGGCCGCAGCGCTCTGCCTCTTCCTTGATGGCATCCTGCGCCTGCTTCTTCGTGCCGACAAAGAGAATCGTGCCGCCCGCAGCAGCAATGTCCATGACTGCCTTGTAAGCATCATCCACCATGCCGACCGTCTTCTGCAGGTCAATGATGTGGATGCCGTTTCTCTCCGTGTAGATGTACGGTGCCATCTTGGGGTTCCAGCGTCTCGTCTGGTGACCGAAGTGCACACCCGCCTCTAAAAGCTGCTTCATTGATACTACGCCCATGTTTTTTTCCTCCTGAGGGTTGTTCTTCCGCCGGCCTTTCGGCGCACGCCACCGCTCTCGCAGCACCCGGCGCACGCCTCGGCCGACGTGTTGTCTGGGAAAAATCCCGTAACTATCTTACTTTATCACTTTTTTTGCCATATTGCAAAAGGATTTTATCGCTTTGCGGCAGCTGTCCGCCGCTTGCCGTTCTCCTCCTGATAGGCAGCGACCTCGTCGAAGACCGCGTCATTCAAAATTTTGATGTAGGTACCCCGCATACCGCTTGAGCGGCTCTCAATGACGCCCGCGCTCTCAAACTTCCGGAGTGCATTTACGATTACGGAGCGGGTGATGCCGACCCGGTCTGCGATCTTGCTCGCGACCAGGACGCCCTCGGTCCCATTCAGCTCGCTGAAGATGTGCGTGACTGCTTCGAGCTCGGAAAAACTCAAAGTCTGAATTGCCCCGCGCACAATCTGGAGTTTTCTCGCCTCTTCCTGATATTCTTCGTTCACGCTCTGGCGCATCGCCATGCCGATAACCGTCGCGGTATATTCGCTCACGATGATATCGTCAATGGTGAAGGCCGCTTCCTTGTATGCCATCAAAGTTCCAAGACGCTCACCTGCAATGTAGATCGGTGTAACAAGCGCCTGGCGGTTCTGTACCACCTCGCGCGCAAATCCCAGTGTTTCCAGATTCACATTCTCCTTGGTCGACAAAATAGCAAGCAGCCGCTCGTTCAACAACGGATCGGCAAAACTGCCTACCTTGCCTGACAGGAGACCGCAAAACTCTTCTTTCTCTCCCCCGCCGATACCACCTGTACCAAGAATCTTACCTTTCTTGCTGATAACCAAGGTACTGCCGTCCAGGACATTGCTCAGCACTGTCAGAATGTCGCTGAACTTTACCTTCATGTTTCTGCCGTTTTGCAGCAACTGGTTTATCTTTCTGGTTTTGTCAAGTAATTGCACGCTCATGATGTCTCTCCTCGTATGTCATTAACCCGGTTGTTATTTCTTTGCTGCAATTAAACTTTTCAGCCCTTGTCCTCCTTTCCGAGCACCTCGCTGTAACCGCACGCCTCATCGGCGCAGACCAGCTTATTGCCTCTCTCTGTCATATACCCACCGCACTTCGGGCAACGCTTCTCCGACGGCTTGGCCCAACTCATAAACTCACAGGTCGGATTGTTTTCGCAGCCGTAGTAAATGCGTCCCTTCTTCGTTCTCTTGCGTACCAGCTCGCCGCCGCACTTCGGACATTTGACCCCGATCTTTTCGAGATAGGGTTTCGTATTCCGGCACTCCGGAAAACCCGGACACGCGAGAAACTTGCCGTGAGGTCCATACTTGATTACCATGCGTCTGCCGCAGAGCTCACAGTCGACATCACTTTCTTCGTCTGCGATTTTTACGCTCTCCAGCTCTTTTTCCGCCTGCTTGACGGCTGCGTTGAGATCCGGATAAAAATTCTCAACGACAGTCTTCCAATTCATTTTACCCTCTCCGACCGAGTCAAGCAAGCGTTCCAAATTCGCCGTGAACTGCGGTTCCACGATGACCGGAAACGACTTCACCATCATGCGGTTTACAACCTGACCGAGCTCCGTGACATAGAGGTTTTTCTGCTCTTTGATCACATAGCGCCGCGCCAGTATCGTCGTGATGGTCGGTGCATAAGTACTCGGGCGACCGATGCCCTGTTCCTCCATCGCGCGAACCAGACTTGCCTCGGTGTAATGCGCCGGCGGCTGCGTAAAATGTCGCTCCTTGTCAAAGCTCTCGAGCGCAAGTTCCTCGCCCTCGCTGAGCTTTAAGAGCGCTACATCCGGCTTCTCCTCCTCTTCCTCCTCGCTGTCGCTGTAGACTTCCATGAAGCCCGAGAACTTGAGCGAAGAACCGGAGAGCGAAAAGCGGTGCTCGCCGCAGATCAGTTTGACCGAAGTGGAGGCATAGACCGCCTCCTGCATGCGTCCCGCCGCAAAGCGCTTCCAGATCAGCTGATAGAGACGGAACTGGTCGCGGGACAGCGAGGCTTTTACCGTCGCCGGTGTTAGCGTGATGTCAATCGGGCGAATGGCCTCGTGGGCATCTTGAATCTTCTGCCCGCCCTGTTTTTCCTTCCGCTCGGCGGCGACATACGCTTCACCGTAGTTCTCACGGATATAAGTCCGCGCCGCTGCATCCGCCTCTTCGGCGACACGCGTGCTGTCGGTTCTCAGATAGGTAATCAGTGCGATGGTACCTCTGCCCTCGACCTCGACGCCCTCGTAGAGCTGCTGCGCGATGCGCATGGTCTTTTGCGTCGAGAAATTCAGGCGTTTTGATGCTTCCTGCTGCAAAGTCGAAGTGGTAAAGGGCAATGGCGCCTTCCGGCTCCGCTCACTCTTTTTGATTTCCTGTACGAGGAGCGGCTTGCCCTCGCAGTCCTTGATGACTGAAAGACACTCCGCCTCGCTGTGAAGTTCCACCTTTTCCTTGCCGACCCCGTAGTAGCGCGCCTTCAGAGGCTTTTTGCCACCCGCTGCGTGCGTGATGGCTTCGAGGGACCAGTACTCTTTCGGCACGAACGCCTCGATTTCCGCCTCGCGGTCGCATATCATACGAAGCGCGACCGACTGCACTCTGCCGGCGGAGAGCCCGCGCTTCACCTTCGCCCAGAGCAGGGGGCTTATGCTGTAGCCCACCATGCGGTCCAAGATGCGGCGCGTCTGCTGTGCATCAACCAGATCCATATCAATCTCTCTCGGATGCTTGATGCTCTCGCGAACAGCGTTCTTTGTAATTTCATTGAACGTAATGCGGTATACCTTTTTCCCTGTCTCCTCCAGTTTCAGCGCTTTTTGCAGATGCCAGCTGATGGCCTCTCCTTCGCGATCCGGGTCCGTTGCAAGATAAATCTTGTCCGCTTTCTTCACTTCTTTCCGAAGTTTTGCAAGTACATCGCCTTTTCCGCGAATTGTGATATACTTTGGTTCATATCCGTGCTCGACATCGATACCGAGTTGTGATTTCGGGAGGTCGCGGACATGTCCCTGGCTCGCGTCCACCACATAATTGGATCCCAAAAACTTTTTAATTGTCTTCACCTTCGCAGGTGACTCTACGATCACTAAATTTGACGCCATGTGATTGCATTCCTCTCAAAAAGTATTGTAATTTCCGCGAAAAAATGCGAAATAGCTCCTATAGCAAGAAAGCGTGATTTACCTTACCGCATTTCTCAAAAGTTTGCAAGTATATTTCCCTTGCAGGCCTTCATTTTTGGGTTTTTACGCTGATAAATATCCGATTACAGAAAGGAAAAACTATGGCTTTAGACGGTATTGTCATTGCCGCACTCGTTCAAGAGTTGCGACGCACTCTGCTCGGCGGGCATATCCAGAAAATCGCGATGCCCGAGAACAATGAGCTCCTTCTGACCATTAAAAACAATGCGGCTCAGCACCGTCTCCTGATTTCCTGCGAGGCGGCCCTTCCGCTCCTCTATCTGCAGCGGGAGAATAAGCCGAGTCCGCTCACGGCGCCCGGCTTTGCAATGTTACTCCGGAAACACATCGGCTCCGGCAAAATCACCGCAATCGAACAGCTGGGGCTGGAGCGCATTGTCCGCATTGAGACGACACAACTCAATGAGCTCGGAGACATCGCGCCGCGCGCCCTCTATGTAGAGCTCATGGGCAAGTATTCGAACATTATCTTTACCGATGAAAATAATGTCATCCTGGACAGCATGCGCCGCGTCCCCGCCAGTGTGAGCTCGCTCCGCGAAGTGCTGCCGGGCCGCCCCTACTTTGTCCCCGAGAAATTGCAAAAAACCAATCCGCTCTCGCTCACAGAAGAGACCTTTGCCGCCGCACTCGCCGCGGCGCGCGGTCTTCCCCTGGACCGCGCCCTCTCGGCCGCTTTCTCCGGCATCTCTTCGCTGGCTTCCCAGGACATCCTGTACCGCGCTTCACTTGATCCGCGCGCCGTTTTTTCTGATTTGCAGCCCGAAGAAAAGGCGCGACTCTTTGCGACTTTTGACAGTGTCATCGAAAAGGTCCGAAACGGACAGTTTTCTCCCGTCATGTATGTCAAGGATGAACTTCCCGCCGAATTTGCCGCGCTGCCGCTCGCAATGCTCGAAGCCGAAGGGCTCTCTGCACGCGCCTATGACTCGATGAGCGAGCTTCTCTATTCCTACTATTCGCTCCGCGCGGAGAGCGCCCGCATGCGGCAAAAATCCTCGGATCTCCGCCGCCTTGTCCAGAACCATTTAGAGCGCAGCCAGCGAAAGCGTATTTTGCAGGAAAAACAACTCGCGGACAGTCAGAAAAAGGAGAAGTACCGCGTCTACGGTGACCTTCTGAATACCTACGCCTTTCAGGTGACAGCGGGTGCCGACTCCTTTGTCGCCGAAAACTTTTACGATGACAACAAGCCGCTTCGGATTCCGCTCGACAAAAACCTAACGCCGGCCGAGAATGCCAAAAAATATTTTGACCGCTACGCCAAGTTAAAGCGCACCGAGCTTGCGGTCGGTCAGGAGCTTGAAAAAACCGTGCAGGAAGAGGCACACCTCTCCTCCGTTCTGACTGCCCTGGAGCTCGCGACCGAGGAGAGCGATCTCGCCGAAATTCGGGAGGAACTCGCTGCCTTCCAGTATGTGAAACGTCAGCGCACGCCGAAGGGAAAACGCCCGCAAAAAATTCAGTCGCACCCGCTTCACTTCCGCTCGAGTGACGGCTTCGATATCTATGTCGGCAAGAACAATTTCCAGAACGAGGAACTCACCTTTAAAGTTGCCTCGGGTTCCGACTGGTGGTTTCACGCGAAGGGCATGCCGGGCTCCCATGTCATTGTCAAAGCAAACGGGCAGGAACTCCCGGACCGCTGCTTTGAAGAGGCAGCCGCCCTCGCCGCCTACTATTCCAAGGGGCGGGATCAGGACAAGGTAGAAATCGACTACCTCCAGCGCCGCAACGTGAAAAAGGTGAACGGCGCACCGCCCGGCTTTGTGATCTACCACAGCAACTGGTCCATGATGGCAAAACCGCGGGCAGAAATCTGAATCCCGGCACTTACACAGCCATTCGGTATGCGCGGTACGGTTAGTCTTTCGATGCTATCAAATATCCGAACGGAGTAACGCTTCCATGCGCTTTATTTTCCGTTCTCCTCCGTTCGACGAAAAAGGCTTGCCGGCATTCCCCGGCAAGCCTTTCTTTTTGCTATTCTGTTACTCGCTCAGCAATGCGGTATAAGACGCCGCGTTGTCCGTCTTCACCATGTCGATTGCGAAAGCATCATACTGATCCGGATTCCCCAAACGATTCGTGATGTTCGATTCCGTCTGTCCGTCACCGCCGATGTATTCCACATCGAGATTCAGAATATCATCATACTGCTTTAACAGCGGCTGATAGGTGGACCCCAGGAAGTTGTCCGCAGCATTGTAAATACATAGCCACACCTTTTTGGTTGCGTGCTTCGATACATCCAATGGTTTGCTGACCGGCTCGTAAACTTTCGTGGAATCCATGTGTTCACGATAGTTTTCCTTCGTAATTGCCACGTTGAGCGCATAGAAACAGCGAGTCTCTTTGTCGTAACGATACACATCATCGGAAAGAACATTGCCTTCTTCATCCGGCTTGCTGATGCCGGTGCTGATATCCACGCCATCCAGAGAGTTACGCAGAACTCGGAGGGTCAGGTATGCCTGAACATCTGCGTGCTGACTAATGGTCCCTACATATCCGTCCGCAATTGCGGCAACGGCATCTGCATTCGCGTCATAACCAAAGGTCGGAACACCTTTCTCCTTGCTCCATGCATTGAACATGGACATACCCATGCCGTCATTGTTTGAAGCGACCATATCAATTTGATCGCCGAAAGAAGCGCTCCAAGTGATGATGGCATTTCCTGCGGTAGCGGCATCCCACGTTGCTCCCGCGGAGTTCTTCATTTCCTGGGAAGCCAGTTCGCGGATTACGTAGGTCTTACCGTCTACTTTAATGGTGCCATCCTTTACAATACGCGAACTTCCGTCCGTATTGGTTCCGATCGGATCGGGATTGATGAGACCGTCCTTTTCTACACCGGTACCGAAGGCTTTGCGAACGCCCCTGGTACGAGCCAGTGAGTCGTTGTGTCCGATATCACCGACGGCAAGTACATATCCGATAATGCCGTCTCCGTTCCGGTCTATATCCTTGGCGTGTTTTTTGATATAGTCTAACGCCATCTCGCCCTGTAGCTCCGCACCTTGATTGGCATCAAACCCTACGTAGTAGGTCTTGTCGTTAAAGTGTAGCGCGTGCATATCCAACTCTCCAGTTGTGCTGTTAGAAGGCTGTTTGTTAAACCACGCAATCGGCTTATCCTTATTCGCGACACCTCCGCCCGAGGCACTGCCTGCGGTCTGACTCTGGTCAGATGCCGCCTGCGTTGCCGACGAAGATCCTGTGGACGTTGACTTTCCGCACCCCACTAAACCGACCGTAACGATAGCTGCCGTCGCAATACTGATGATTCTCTTTGCCTTCATGTGTCTTTCCCTCCTTGAAAAAATAGTTTTTGAGCATTCCTTTTCATAGAAGAACCACATTCTCTCCCTCAGCACCGACTATCTTGCACCGGACTCAAGAAACAGTACCTCTTCCTCATCGAGTTTTCGCTTGAACGAATCGATATTCAGCTTCATCCTGGCCGGGCTCGTCGTAGATACAACCGCAAATACGTTCATTGCGTGAGAAAAGATGTAACTCATTGCTATCTCTGCGACGGAACACTTGCGCTTTTCCGCCAAAATTTGGCATCGTTCCAGTCGTTCCATATTCACTGGGTACAAGTATCCCTTCTGCGCATAAGCATCCAGAATCGACTTGGCCTTTTCATAATCTCCGGCTTCAAACCTTCCCGAAAAAAAGCCTCTTCCCAAAGCAGAATATGCAAGCACCGGCATGTTCATTCGGGAATACCAATCTCGCGCCGCTTGGTTTCCTTGACCGGAAATTGTGACACAGTTGCCTCCCCAAGGATCGTTTACCTGCTCCGCCAGCCCGAAATTCGGACTGGAAACGGCAAACGGACGCAGACCATGCTTTGCAGCATATGCATTTGCTTCTTGGATACGCTCTACAGTCCAGTTGGATACGCCGAAAGACTTGATGATGACTTCTCTCACAAAATCGTTAAAGGTCTCCAGAAACTCTGCTGTCGATGTGTTCGCATCATCCCGGTGCAAAAGCAGAATATCCGCATACTCTGTCCCCAGTTCCCTCAAAGACTGTTTGAGCTCATCTGTCATTACGCCTCTGTCGATATGAACTGCGCCTGTCGGAGAGGCATTCCCACATTTTGTAAGGAGCACTACATCCTCGCGGTTCTTCCTATGTTTTACCCATCGTCCCAACACGCTTTCCGATAATCCATACCCCCTTGCCGAATCAAACGCATTGATACCCAAGGCATACATTTGATCCAGCAAAACATCCGCCTCCTTTCCGTCCAGAAAAGGACTTATCGCCGTTCCAAGAAAAATTCGACTTATCTTCTTACCAACGCCTTCTATTTCTCCGTACGCTCCGCTCTGCTCTGCGCTTTGTACTTGCATACACTTACTTTGCCTTTGATTGCTTTCACTTGACATCATTCATCCTTTAGGCGAATACGGACTTCGTACTCCTTTGACTCTCCCGGACTTAAGAATTTAAGCATTCCCACCTTGCGCATCACATCGCGCCCGTCCGGATAACAGTTCCCACATTCCAGTCCCAGGACATAATCACGAATGCCCATCATCTTCCACTCCACGAAGCCATCCAATTTCTCCGCATCAAAGCAAATCTCCAGAGAAATCCCGAGTTTCGGCTGGTATATCTTTGCCCTTCCTTCTTTACCCGCAAATTTGTGGTAATAACAGCATTCTTCATACCCTGCGGTCGGTCTCTGCATGTGCATCCACTTTGCAAGCTCCGTTGCGGCATGCTCGTTTCTGGGCACGACTTCCGCAGAACGAATTTCTATCACGGAATCTTCATCCAACAGGGGATATCCCATATTCATGTGATATAGGATTTCATAAGGCTCGATTTTATCGCCAGTATTCACGATGGTATCCCAGATACAAAACTCATTCTTGTCTGTGCTGACTTTAATTTCTCTCGCCAAGCGCAGCTTCCTGCCAAACAGAGTCTCGTCCTTCGTCTCGGAGTGCACCACCAAACAGGTACCGTTCTCTCTCTCTTCTATCGTCCAATAACTGTAGTCCGCCGGAAGATTGGCGATACTTCCATGCAACGGTAAAACCTCTCCCTGATCTGTATTCGGTGTACCGACATTATTAAGCCCGCAAGTGGTGAGAAACCCCGCCGTAAAACTGCTAAGCCAGTTGGTTCCCACACTGTCATAGTAGGCAGGAGCAACGTAGCCGGAAGGGGACAGATAGCTCATGTTCAAGCCCTTATAGCGAAGTCTCGTAATATCTCCATTCCGATCCGGTGAAACGGTAAGATCCAGTCCCTTTCCGTTGTGGATCTGATAAAGTCGCATCCCGTCTCCCTTACCGCCAATCAGTCTGAGTTCTTCCACCCCGTAAAGCTGGCTGTCATGACCTATATAAGAGTTCACACGCCACCTCCTACAAGCGGTCTTACCGCATCATAGAGCTTTGCATAGCGCTCAAATTTACCTCTGTACCATTCGTGCATTTCTTCATTCGGCTGATAGGTAATCGTCTCCTGTACCATATGTATTGCCGCATCTTTCAAGTCATGAAAGGCACCTATGGCAATTCCGGTCAACATAACGGCCCCCACGGTTCCCGCATCCACAGTCGACAATGCCGTAATGGGAATATTCAGGATATTTGCCTTCATCTGCATCCAAGTGCGAGATTTTGCTCCGCCTCCTGTCGCAGCCATTCTTTTGCAAACCACGCCGCTTTTTTTGAGAAGTTCGAAATTGACAAGCATCTCATACACCACGCCTTCCATGCAGCCCCGGTAAATATCGAAGACCTTGCTGTCCATGGTAAGTCCGAGGATGGCACCTTTTGAACCGGCATCCATATACGGTGTTGCCGCTCCCGCAAAGTGAGGCAGTACCAGCAATTTACCGGGAACATCCCCTCTTGCTTCGATGTACTGTTTCTCCAGGAGTTCATAAACCGAGATTTTTTCTGCTTCTGCCTGCTTTTTTTCTTTGTCGGCCAGTGTATCGACACAATACTGAATCAGCGCTCCGCCCGTGTATGAATAGGCATAGGTAACATATTTCCCCGGAACAACGTAGGGTACCACTGCATAATTCCCCTCATACATCACATCCATGTCGGGCAGGCTGTCATACACCGGAACCATACATTCGACCGTACCCGCTCCGTCTGCGGCAACACTTCCGTCAAATACACCCGCTCCGATTGCAGCAGCCACTTGATCATGCGCTGCGTTCACAATCATCGTGCCGAGCATTAGCCCAAGTTCTTTTGCCGTCTCTTCCCTTACTGCACCGGCCGGAGTCCCTGTCGGCACAGGCTTTGACATTTTAGCCATATCAATCATGGCCTGATCAAAAATGACCTTGCTCCAACATAGATTGCGAATATCAAAGGCCTGCGTTCTGGATGCCAATGAGTAATCAATTTGCGCAACACCCGTCAGATGATAAACCACAAAATCTTCCATCAAAAAAATGTGAGCTGCGCGATTATAAACTTCAGGCATATTTTCTTTGACCCACATCATCTTCGCCAACGAGTAAGTGACATGAGGCTTTACTCCGGTTATCTTCTGTATTGGCCGACTTCCGAGTGCCTCAATCAGAGACTGATTCTGCTTGTCCCCTCTGGGATCGGTATATAACATCGCCTTATGTAGCGGAATTCCCTTTTCATCGGTCATGACAAAGGTTTCACCAAAGCTCGTAACTCCTATGCCGGCTATATCCGGAAACTGCTTCGCCATTTCAGCAATGGTTTCGAACACTGCCTTCCGTACCAGCTCTGCGTCAATTTCGTGGCCGTTGTCACTTCTATTCGCGGGGTACTCACGATAAGCTCGTCCCAAGTACTTTCCGACATCATCAAACACCGTGCATTTGCATCCGGTTGTCCCTATATCAACCCCGGCAATCTTCATATTCACCTCACAGAAAGCTCAATTTCATTCGAGACTTTCGACCTCTGCTTTGTGCTTAGATTCTCACTCGTTTGCTCCTATGCGCTTTCGTATCCCGCTCGGTACAACAGATCTTAGAAATCAGTAAGTCCCGTGATCTATGTCTACCCATTCGTAATGAAGGTAATTAACAAACGCCTCGTGAAGTACTTCACGCATATGGCCTACGCCGACAGAAGTGTGGTGTTTAAATCCACCGTATGCAAGCCTTTGCAGCTTATCCTGTAAGTGGGGAATTTCACATACACCGGCACATCCAAAGAATTCCTCCGGTATTCTGTCTGCCGTGAATTCCCCCTCGGAAGCATAGGTGATAATTTTTCCGTCCTTCGTCTGACAGTTGGAAATCGTTGTCGGAAACGCTTTGATTCGCCCTTCGTTCGTTCCCCAACCACTGCCCGGATCTGTCTTATCAAACATCTTGTGATTGGTGACCTGCCCTTTTGCCGTCATCAAACTCTGCGCTACCGGTCCGCAATGGAAGAGGATTACCTTATCCGGATCATCGCCGTAATTGTTATTCCAATCCAAAACAGCTGTAGGCTGCTCCGAAGCCAGTGACATTGCTCTCATCATCAATGCCGAGCACATATCAATCTCGCAGGAAGCCACGATACCCTTATCATTTAAGTAAGACAGCAACACACAGGGACAGATGCGCAACACCTGTTCAAATTCGTTCCAACACCGAAGCGCAAGCGCATCCAGACGGTATTTTGCGATGTAACGATCCAGAACCACGGCAGACTTCGCAAGATTCTTCTTATTTGCCTCGGGAACATTGCTGAAGTCCGTATAATTCTCTAGCTCCTCAATCTTATTCTTGACAACGGGGTCGTTATCATCCAATTCCCTTACCTTGAAGAAAAACTCCGACAAATCGAAGGACTCGACATTGATTCCGTATTTTTGAAGTGTGATTTCGTCAAAACGTACTGTTTTGAAAGCCGTTGTTCTTGCGCCGATACATCCTATGTTGAACCGTTTCATGCCGTTCACGACACGACAGATGGCCGCAAAATCCTTGAGGTTCTTTGCAAATGCACTCGACAGCGGATGGACGACGTGCGGCTGTAAGCAGGTAAAGGGAACACCGTACTGCGTAAACACATCCGTCACCGAAAATTTACCGCAATACGCATCTCTTCTATGCGCAAAGTCCATTTTGTCCAATTCGTCCGGATAAGCCTGCATCAGAATGGGAACTCCGGCATCCTGCAACGCAGCGATCGCACCGTTTTCATCGGCAAAAATCGGCATTGAGAAAATAACGCCGTCAAACTGTCCCCGATGATTGTTCAACCATTCCGCATATAAGGCACCTTCTTCTCGGGTTTCGATTCCACCGAACTTTGTTGCCTCCGGATCCATGGCGATATAATCATATCCGGCATTTTGGACCGCCTGAATCAGCTCCTCACGCGCAGCGTAAATCAGCTCTCCCGGCATGAATCCTCGATTACAAAAGGCGAGTGCAAATGTTATTTTCTTCTTGTCCATGACTATCCTCCTACTCTCTTGTCACCATGCGTCGAATCAGTAATCACAACTTTATGGTCGTGCCTGCCTGCCTTTACTCTTTCAATGCGAACATCCTGATTGCATGTCTGACATTTTCCTTCATTTCATCTCTCGCTGCCAAAAAGACGGAAGAATAGAACTGCGGTGCATCCGGCGCCAGACCATCGAGGTGTTTTTTTGCTCCCGATCCTCCGGCCTTGTCCATATAGGTGAAGTAATTGATTTTTCTGACGCCGGCCTGTATCACAGCGTGATAGTCATCTCGGCTCACTCCGCTGCCACCGTGCATCACCACCGGTACGTCATCGGTAGCTTTACGCACTTCACGAACAATTCCCAAGTCTAATTTAGGCTCTTTTAAGTAGATCCCGTGTGTCGTGCCAAACGAACACGCCAGAAGATCTATCCCCGTAGCGGAGACAAATTCCGCTGCCAAATCCGGATCTGTGTAGATCTTCGTTTCATCACAATCTCCGCTTCGATCATCGGCTCCCGACTCACGCCTCCCCATGGAGCCCAGTTCCGCCTCCACCGAAGCACCGTGCGCGCGTGCCATTTCTACGGCTTTCTTTGTGTTCGCTACATTTTCTTCATACGGCAATACGGATCCGTCATACATGATCCCCGTAAATCCAAGCTCGAGTGCTTTTTTCAAATACTCTAAATGTTCTCCGTGATCAAGGTGGACACAAACAGGAACAGTTGCTTGTCTTGCCGCTTTTAACATTGCCGGTCCGATGAGATCTAAAGATACCCATTCATCATGACACTCCGCAAACATCAAGATTACCGGTAAGTTCTCTTCTTCCGCAGCACCGATTACGGCGCCTAAGGAAGCAAGATTCGGCGTATTGAAACCGCCTATCGCTATCCCCTCTTTTTCTGCAATTCCCATCATATCTTTTAATGTTATTAACATTTAACCATCCTCCTTTCCGGTTTCCGTAAGCTTGTACTTGTATTCTACTGACTCAACCTTCGCTAATATATACAGAAGCGTCCTAAAAACTTTGTTTTTGTTCGTCGCTATTGTATAATACGAGAAATAACCAAAGGGGGATTTGAGGATGATTTCAACATTCGACCTGGTAAAACTCCATAGTTTGCTGAAAGATTTCTACACATTGACCAAAATCCGAACTTGTGTTTTTGATGAGAACTTTCATGAGCTCGCCTCTTATCCGGAGTCGCTCCCTTCGTTTTGCCGGATACTGCGCGCCACTCCGAACGGCTACAACGAATGCCGTGAGTGTGATGCTCGCTCCTGTGCCTATGCCGCCAGAACCAAAAGCACCTATACCTATCGATGTTATGCCGGCATGACAGAGAGCATTTCCCCGCTTGTCATCGGGAACTTGGTGGTAGGCTACCTACTTCTCGGCCATGTGTTCAGTTATCGGAACCGAGAGGACGGATGGGAAAAAATAAAAGAATACACGAAAAAATTGAACGTCGATTACACTGTCTTGAAAGGGGCTTGTTGGGAACGTCCTTTAACTTCCGAAGAATACATCAAGTCCGCAACCAAAATTCTCTCAGCGGTCGGCATTTATCTATGTATGGAACGTATGGTCTCTCTCCACCAAGAGAAACTTCCCGTCAGTTTAGACGCCTTCTTACAAGAACATTTCACAGAAAATCTTACGTCCTCTGAAATTGCTTCCCACTTCAAAATCGGAAGAACGCGACTCTACGAATTATGTAAACAGAATTACGGGCGGGGACCGGCCAAACAGATTCAGCATATGCGCCTTGAAAAGGCTAAGTTGTTGCTGACAGAGAATCCCCGGCTCTCGATTTCAGAAATCGCCTACCGCTGCGGCTATCCCGATTACAACTATTTCATTACCGTATTCCACAAAGAAATCGGAATCTCGCCCGGAAAATACAGGGAACAGATTTCCCAGCCGCATTCTGCAGCCACACCATAAAAAAAACTCTCTTTTGAATGGCAAACAAAAACAGCGGGCAGCTCGGAATTTCCGAACTGCCCGCTGTTTTTATTTGTTTTGTACCGAAACGGCTGCTTACATCATGCCGCCCATGCCGCCTGCCGGCATTGCCGGTGCCGCCTGGGGCTCCTTGATGGTCGCAACTGCGGACTCGGTCGTGAGCAGGGTGCTCGCAACGCTTGTCGCGTTCTCGAGTGCCGTTCTGGTCACCTTTGCTGGATCCAGAATGCCCTCCTTGACCATGTCGACATAGACCTCATTGTAAGCGTCGAAGCCGATGCCCTTCTTGCTCTCCTTGACCTGGTTCACAATGACAGCGCCCTCAAGACCCGCGTTCTCCGCAATGTAGAAGAGCGGAGCCTCCAGTGCCTTCATGACAATCTTTGCGCCGGTCTTCTCATCGCCCTCGAGGCTGTCCACCAGCTTCTGTACTTCCTTCGATGCGTTGATATACGCCGTGCCGCCGCCTGCGACAATGCCCTCTTCGACTGCTGCTCTGGTCGCGTTGAGTGCATCCTCCATGCGGAGCTTTGCTTCCTTCATCTCGGTCTCAGTTGCCGCGCCGACGCGAATCACCGCGACACCGCCGGAGAGCTTTGCCAGGCGCTCCTGGAGCTTCTCCTTGTCGAACTCGGACGTGGTCTCTGCGAGCTGCGCCTTAATCTGCGCGGTTCTCGCGTCAATATCCGCCTTCTTGCCGAGGCCGTCCACAATCACGGTGTTCTCCTTCGTGACCTTGACCGACTTTGCACGGCCGAGCTGCGCCATTCTCGCATCCTTCAGTTCCAGGCCGAGCTGCTCGCTGATCACGGTACCGCCGGTCAGAACCGCGATATCCTGCAGCATTTCTTTTCTTCTGTCGCCGTAGCCCGGTGCCTTGACCGCAACCACGTTGAACGTGCCGCGAAGCTTGTTCACAATGAGGGTCGTGAGTGCCTCACCCTCGACATCCTCTGCGATAATCAGGAGCTTTGCACCGCTCTTTACAACTTCCTCGAGCAGCGGAAGCACTTCCTGAATGTTGGAAATCTTCTTGTCGGTAATCAGGATGTACGGATCCTCGAGGGTCGCCTCCATCTTCTCGACATCGTTTGCCATGTAAGCGGAGATATAGCCGCGGTCAAACTGCATGCCCTCGACCAGATCGAGCTCGGTCTTCATGGTCTTGGACTCTTCAATCGTGATGACACCGTTGTTCGTGACCTTCTCCATTGCGTCCGCGACCATCTCACCGACTTCGTCGTTCGAAGCGGAAATCGCAGCGACTCTCGCAATCTGCTTCTTACCGGAAATCGGCTGAGACATCTCCTTGATGGTCTCGACAGCCTTGTCGCAAGCCTTCTTCATGCCCTTCCGGAGCACAATCGGGTTGGAACCTGCCGCAATGTTCTTCACGCCCTCGTTGATCATCGCCTGCGCGAGAACGGTTGCGGTCGTCGTGCCGTCACCTGCGACATCGTTGGTCTTCGTCGCAACTTCCTTGACGAGCTGTGCGCCCATGTTTGCGAACGCATCCTCCAGCTCAATTTCCTTTGCAATTGTCACACCGTCGTTCGTGATGAGCGGCGCACCGTAAGCCTTGTCCAGCACAACATTTCTGCCCTTCGGGCCGATGGTGACGCGCACCGCATTCGCAAGCTCATTGACACCCTGAATCAGCGCCTCTCTTGCCTCGACGCCAAACTTTACTTCCTTTGCCATAATTCCACTCTCCTCCTGTCCGCTCTCTTATTCCATCACCGCAAGGATATCGCTCTGCTTAATCACGACATACTTCACGCCGTCGAGCTCCACATCGGAACCCGCATATCTCGAGTACAGAACCTTGTCGCCTGCCTTGACCTGCATCTTGACTTCCTTGCCGTCCACAAGTCCGCCCGGACCCACCGCAATGATCTCGCCCTGACCCGGCTTCTCCTTGTCGCCCTGACCCGGCAACACAATTCCGGATGCGGTGGTCTCTTCCTCAACCATCTTCTTCAGCACGACACGGTCAAATAACGGTACCAGCTTCATAATACAATGCCTCCTTCACCAAACATGAACTGCATTTTGTTTTTATCTTCTCAACAAGAGCAGTTATAACATTTGTTGTTAGCAGTGTCAAGGTTTGAGTGCTAACTTTTTTTGGATTTTGTTGCAGGACAGAAAAAGCGGCACCCTTTCGAGCGCCGCTTCCGCCTTATGATTTGTCTGCAATCAGATATTCGATGCCGTCGACCACATCATTGGTCAGATAAATCTTGAGTTCGGTGTCGCCGAGCGTGTAATAGAGCACGCCCTCGTCCTCTTTGCAGCCCGTGCCGTAGGCCTTCTCAACCGCCTCGCGCGTAGAACCGAGGCGTATGCCCTCCGGGGTGCTGACATTCTTATCGAGAATGCAGACCGACTGTACCTTCTGTGCGCCGTTGTTCTCGCTCAAAGTACAGAGTTCAAAGCCCTTGAAGCTGTAAATTCTCTCCTTGCCGTTGCCCTGCACCGCTTCCTGGACAATCATCTTATCCGCCTTGCCGAGTGCGTTGAGAATACCCTTGGCGCTCTGGCCGCAGGTAATCTTTGCGCCGCCGCTCTGGAAGGTATAGGCGCTCTTCTTGGCGCCGAGCGCCGCAAAGCTGCCGGCAAAAATCGCAGCGCTGATGACAACTGCCGTGATAACTTTTTTTCCCGCACCCATATTTCTCTTCATGCTCTTCCTCTCGACTCCGCTTATAATCTTTACAAATTTATTACATTTTACCCGAAGTGTAGAAAAAATGCAAGTATTCTATCAGTCGGAAATATCCGCATCGGCGGTAATATCCACGATATACCCCGGATAACGCGCCTCTATCTCTTGCTTCAACGCCTCCGCTGCCTCTTTCGGGCTCTTCGAGAAATCCACGACAATATCAAAACGCAGGTATTTTTTATCCAATTCGGCATAAAACCCGTGCAGCTGTAAAATCCACTCGTGCGAGAGCGCAAGTTTCTGCACTTCATTGCGCATTTCCGCCGCCGCATCGCCCTTGGTATTGTAAGCGTAAACACCGATGGAAACCATGATAACGCCCGTCGCTCGGAACACCTTTTTCTGTAGCTTTCTTGAGAGTACATCCACCTCCTCTACCGTCATCGTATCCGGGAGTTCCAGATGCACTGTTCCGTAAAAGCGATCGGGACCGTAATCATTGAGAAATAGATCGTAGGCACCGATGACCTCTTTGTCCTCCGTGAGCAGCGCGCGAATCTTCTGTGTGAGCGCCGCATCCGCTCGCTTGCCGAGTATTTCATCGAGCGTGGATTGCATCATCTCATAGCCGGACTTCACAATGACGACCGAGAGCAGCGCGCCGACATAGGCCTCGAGGGAAATCCCGGTGAACAGAAAAATCAAGGCCGAAACAAGCACCGAGCCGGAGAGCAAAGCGTCAAAGGATGCATCGGAACCGGAGGCAATCAGAGCCGCGGAATTCAGTTTTTCTCCCTGTCGCTTCACATAGCTGCCCATCATCAGCTTTACAAGAACCGCTGACGCAATGATGCCGAGACTCAGCAGAGAATAACTTGCCTTTTCTGGGTGCAGAATCTTCTTGACGGATTCCACCAGCGAGCTGAGACCCGCATAGAGCACCAGTGCAGAGACCAGAAGAGCACTTAAGTACTCAATGCGTCCGTGGCCCATCGGATGTTCTTTGTCCGGCTGTTTTCCCGCGAGCTTGGTTCCGATAATCGTAATCACCGAAGAGAGGGCGTCGGTCAGATTATTGATCGCATCCAGGGTTACGGCGATTGAATTTGACGCGATTCCGATGACCGCCTTTAGGGCCGCGAGAAAAATGTTGGCGGCGATACCGATGGCGGAAGTTCTAACGATGCCCCGATTTCTCTCCTCCAGCGACTGCTTTACACTTTCTTGTTTGACTTCGTTCACTTCTTTTCTCCTTGCGTTTCCGGCTTGTTACAATGTGCCTTTTATGTGCATCTTTCATACCCCCGCTTCTGCCTGTTCGCACCGTTTTCGGAACAGGGATACCAGAGTATTGCGTTTTGCAGAAACGCAGCACTCGCCGAGCTGCCATATTCCCGATTTGTATACCAATCGATAAAAGAGAGTCCGCTACGCAGTAGAGGGCTCTCTTCGCAAATATGATTTCAATTACACACTCAGATCAGCGCCGTAATCGCGGCAATCAATCCGAAAATGATGCCCGGCGCGTTCGCCATAGCCACCGGATAGTCTCTCTTCTTTTTAGAGAGCGCGTAAATAACCCATAGGGTACAGTTAATCGCTGCAACCAGCGGTTGAATCGGTGTGCCCTTCATTCCGTGCAGATTGTTCATAATCTGCGGAATGTAGGAGACATACATCATGACGGAGACACAGGTTGCAAACCACCCGAGTCCGGTCAGTACTTTCTCTGACATAGTATCCTTTCTCTGCCTGTGGCAGAAAACAACGCCAAACCGCGCAGCACAGTAACTTGTGCCTTAGATACTACCAGTTCTCTCCATTCTCCGTCAATTTCTCTATTTGACAAAATTATAACACCATTTCCGACTGTTTTTGACAAGGCAACAGCCGTACCTTATCTTTCGCCAGGACAACAGAGTGACGCAAAGCCTATACCGGACCGCATGGATGTTCTGAGTAGCACCCGTCTCTTACGTTGCGGTATAGACCTGCCCGAGTCGTCTTAGCGACGCGCAAGGTTTTCCGGTTTATTTGCTCTCACTCCCAGCGTGTTTGATCCGCATGAACCTTGTAACGGAGCGGCTCTCCCTCCATGGTAAAGCTGCCTTCAAACACATAGCTCGTAAAGAGTGTGTAGGGTTCGGTCTGCAGTCGCAGGAACACAAAATCCGCTTGCACCGATTCTTTCACATCCGGCGCCTCAATCGCAAACAGCTCTGCGGGGGGGTGTTTTTGAAAATCCTGCACCTTCAGTTCCGCTATCTTTTTGCCCTGCACGGCGACCTCCGAAAAGCCCTCGTCTTCCGGTGTGAAATAGCAGGAAACCAGCACACAGTCTTTCAGCTTGGCGTGCGGCCTTCCGTTCGGTACCAGCCTGACCCTGCCGTAGCGCTTCCCGTCTCGCCGAAGCTCCATGGTAAGCGCTTTGTAATCATAGACGCCCTTGATCTCCGCGAATTCCACCTCCGTATCGGCGCTATACCCATCGAGCGAAAATCCCTCGGCCAGCAAATCCCTTCCGCGGCTCAAACCGGGCGTCAGTGTGCTCTCCGCAATCTGTACCCGAAGCGGCGGCGCCGGAACTCCCGTCAAGCTCACCGTTAGCATGAGGAGAAAGGAGGTAAAAAATGCCGTGCCCCAGACTGCCATGGAGGCAGAATAGTAATGCATCTCTTCATGGCGATGAAACAGCCACCAAAGATTCTTTCCCTGTACCACGAGAATGCGCATCACGAGGACAATCCCAAATTCCGCGCGTAGCGCAAAATAGCCGGCCGCATAGAGATTGAGACCGCTGTGATACTTATAGGCAATGACCAGGATATTCCCGAGAAAAATGCCAAGCAGAAACAATCTCGCCTCTCTGAGCGCCTCGGGCGTGGTCAAGTCCTCATAGTGATCCGGGCCGCGACCGTGCACTGCATGTCCGAGCTTATAAACCCAGCCCGGCACCTCTCTCTCCGCAAGGACTGCACTGCGAAGTTGAAAGTACACGACAGGCACCATGCAGGCAGATAGCAGCGTCATCCCCACAAACAGCAAAGCACCATAATAAAAGCCCATCGCAAAATAACCTCGTTTTCTCAAATTTCGCAAAGGAACCGCGTCAACGAAATTATACCATGCGACAGGCCGTTTCAAAGACCGAGTGTCCGCTTATCTTCTCTTCTTTTTCTCTTCCGGCATTTCTGCCCTTTGAGAACTTCGCTTGTTTCCGCTGCGCTTATTTTTTTGCGCTTGCAAGCGCCTGCGCAATCAGCTGATTGAGGCGCTCCGCCTGCTTTTTCTCCGTGATTGCGCCGACGATAGGCTCCCCCACAATGTTCCCCTTTTGGTCTACCACATAGCTGGTCGGGAAGGAATAGATGCCCATTGCAAACTTGCCGGCCTCCCCCTTGGTGTCGAACCAGAGGTTCCGGTAACCGGCGCCCTTCTTCGCAAGCACATCCTTTGCCTCCGCAATCGCTGCCGCGTCGCCGTCCAGCGTAAAGCTGTTGATGCCGACCACGGCGCCGCCTTTTTCCGCGAGCTGCTTGTTCAACGCATCCAGCGCCGAGAGTTCTTCCACGCAGGGTCTGCAACTTGTAAACCAGAAGTTTACGACCGTCACGGTATTCCCGCCGAAGAGTTCGCTGCTCTTCACCGCATTGCCGTCTAAATCCTTGCCCTCAAAAGCCGGGAAGCTGCCGAGCGAGCTCTCGGAGACAGGCTTGCCGTTTTCCGCCGGAACACCGGTATTGCCGCCATCCGGCTTCGCGCCGCTCTCCGGGTATTTCTGCTCCAAGATGGTAAGCTTTCCCTCAATCTTTTGAATCTTCTCCGCACCTTCGCGAAGCGTTTTGAGTTCCTCTTCGCTAAACTGCCCTTTTGCGTCCTCAATGGTCTTTAAGAGAAAATCCCCGTAGTTGCTGCCGTCCTCAATCATCGCCGAGCCCTTATCCGCCGCGAGAAATACCTTTTCCCAGAGCGCCTGATTCTCCGTGAGTACGGCGGTCTCTGCCTCCGTGAGCTTTTGGTGCAGCGCCATGGCTGTCTCGGTGTTATCGACCTCCAGGTTTAAGAGCGTGTCGAGATCCGTGCTCGCCGTGCCGTCAAGACTGCCGCTTGCCGAGACAACCGCGCTTGTTCCGGCTTCACTTGTTTTGGCCGCCTGTGTTTCCTTTCCGCCGCAGGCAACCAGACTCCCCATGGTCAGTGCAAGAGCGATTCCGGTCAACAGTTTTGCTTTCTTCATTTTGCTTCCTCCCGATTGCGTTTTATCTTTTTGTTTTCTATCGTTTTTCCGGCGCCGAAGCCGCAGCGAAAATGCACGGCCTTGGTCGGGCAGGCTTCCACACACATGCCGCAGCGTATGCATTCGCTGTGGTCCGGCGTCTTGGTCACATCGACATCCATCTTGCAGGCCCGCGCACATCTCCCGCAGGAAATGCAGCGGCTCTCATCCACCCGCATGCCGACCAGCGAGACCTTGTTCAGTAAGGCATAGAAAGCGCCGAGCGGGCATATCCACTTGCAGAAGGGGCGGTAGATGAAGACACTCAGCAGGATAAAGCTAAGCAAAATGCCGAGCTTCCAGGCAAAGAGTTTGCCGAGTGCCGCGCGTATCCCCGAGTTCACGACGGAGAGCGGTATCGCGCCTTCTAAGACGCCCTGCGGGCAGAGGTACTTGCAGAAAAAGGGTTCTCCCATGCCGAGATCGTTGACAACGAACGCGGGGAGAAGCACCACCATGAAAAGCAGTACCGCGTATTTGATGAAGGTCAAAGGGCGTAGGTTTTTGGTCGACAGCTTTTTCCCCGGCAACTTGTGAAGCAGCTCCTGGAACCAGCCGAAGGGGCAGAGAAAGCCGCAGACAAAGCGCCCGAGAAGAACGCCGAAAAAGATCAGTATGCCTGTCACATAGTAGGAAAAGCTGAACTTGGAACTTCCGACAACCGCCTGAAACGCACCGATCGGACAGGAACCCGAGGCCGCGGGACAGGAATAGCAGTTGAGCCCGGGCGCGCAGGCCAGTTTTCCCTTCCCCCGGTAGATGCTCCCCTTTAAAAAATTCGGCAGATGTATGTTGGTGAGCAAGGCGGCCGCAGCCTGTATCCATTTTCTATCCAATGCCGACACACTCCAGACAGAGACGTATCGCCTTGCTCAGCACGGTATCTGCCTCCCCGCGCCAGGCACCGAAGCCAATCATTGCGACCGAAGATACCAGTAAAACCACTTGCAAAGCTGTTTTCTTTGAGAACTTCACCGCAATTCCTCCTTTCGTTTGTATCCATTGTAGTGCAAGGCGTGTAAAATCTTTGTTAAGAGAAAACTTAACGCGGATTTTATGTCGGCTTGTGATACAACTTAAGAAGACTTCTATCGAATCCGTATCCTTGAATTTGAAGCCAGCAATGCGGAAGGAGGATTTCTTATGCATATCTTAGTCGTTGAGGATGAGCGCGCGCTCTGTGAGACCATAGTCCAAAGTCTTCGCCGCCTCGCCTACAGCGTGGATTTTTGTTTTGACGGCAACGTAGCTTTAGAACTGCTGGAAAGCGAACGTTTCGATCTCATTGTCCTCGACCTAAACTTACCGGGCGCGGACGGCATGACTGTACTCAGAACGCTCCGCAAGTACGACCGCGAGACGCGCGTCCTGATTCTCTCGGCGCGGAGTGAAGTCACGGACAAGGTTGCCGGGCTCGATGCCGGCGCGAACGACTACCTTGCAAAGCCCTTTCACCTCGCCGAGCTCGAGGCCAGAATCCGAAGTTTGACCCTGAGACAGTTCACGCAGCATGAGGTTCTGCTCTCCTGCGGAAAACTCTCTTTTGACAGTAAGACGCGAAGCGTGCGTGTCGCCGATTCACCGATTGCACTCACCAAGAAAGAACTCGGTATCCTAGAATATCTCTTACTCCACCGGGGACGTCCGGTCAGTCAGGAGGAATTACTGGACCATGTCTGGGACAGCAATGCGGACCGCTTCAGTAACTCGATTCGCGTCCACATCTCCACTCTCCGCAAAAAACTGCGCGCTGCGCTCGGTTACGACCCGATCGTAAACCGCATCGGCGAGGGCTACGTGCTCACGGAGGCCGCAGAATGAAACGTCTCTCTTTGCAGTGGCGCATCACACTGATGACAGCGCTGCTCATTGCCACAGCCTGCATCAGCATGAGCCTCTTACTCGGCTACTCCGGCAGGCACTATATGGAACGCATCGGCACTTCGATCTCCGCTTACAGCGAAACGGTTTCGGGAAACGATGCGGCACAAAATACCTCTGATTTCCCGGATACGGCAACGCTCGCACCGAACTCCGATCTGGTCATCGTGATCGACGGTGCGCAGGCCGCCTTTACCGCGAGCAACTGGCTCATCACCGCCGCAGTGACGCTCTTAAGTGCGGCGCTCGCCTATTTTGTGAGCGGACAGGCGCTGCGTCCTTTGCATCGCTTTGCCAACCGCCTCGAGGAAATTGAGCCGAACAACCTCAGCGAGATGAAGTTACCCGCCGAAGTCCTGCCGGAGTTTCGCCGCTCCCGCGATGCCTTTAACCGTATGCTGGACCGCCTCGATGAAGGATTTCACGCCCAGAAACAGTTCACCGGCAATGCGGCCCACGAACTCAGAACACCGCTCGCCCTCATGCAGGCAAAACTTGAACTCTTTTCTGCCGAGCACCCGAACGCGGATGATGAAACCAAGGAGTTCCTCTGCCTCCTCGCGGAACAGACCGAGCGCATGGCGGAAATGAGTAAGACTCTCCTGGAACTGAGTGAGCTCCGCTCCGTTCCCTGTGCGGACAGGATAGAACTGGAACCCCTGATGGAGGAACTTTGCACCGATCTCACGCCGCTCGCCGAACAACAGAACATTGAACTAAACTACGAAGGGAATGCCATGCTGATCGGCAGTGACACCCTGATTTACCGCCTGCTCTTTAACCTCAGCGAAAATGCAATCCGCTATAACCGCCCGAACGGCTGGGTAAAGCTCTCGGTCACCGAGGGCGAAAACGGAATCGAAATTCGCGTATCAGACAGCGGCACAGGGATACCGGCGCAGTTTTGCGAGAGCATTTTTCAGCCTTTTTTCCGCGTGGACAAATCGCGGAGCCGTCAGTACGGCGGCGCGGGGCTCGGCCTTGCCCTCGTTAGGGAGATTGTCTCGCTCCACGGCGCAGAGATTTGGATTGAGGAAAGCAGCGACAAGGGTACTACTATGGCAATCCGGTTTCCCAAGATGCGAAACGCGAATCTTGGGAACATGCTATAAAGGAGAATAAGAAGCTTTGTCCTATAACTCTCCTATGATGCAAACGTTTCGACTGTTTGTCGAATGAAAGGAACAAGAAATCCCTGAAGTACTTGCGCATACAAGCACTTCAGGGATTTTTTGTGTGTTTTACAACACAATATTTCATTGCATCTTCTTCAACATGAGGCTGCGGTGCAGGCATGCCCCACCCTTCTCCTCTGCATTCACTTCAGCGCCAGCAAGGCGGCAGTTCCTGCTTCTCCATTCGCAAGGGCTCGGGGTAGCTTACGCCGAAGAGTTCGATCTCTGCCCGCTCGATAATTTGGGGCTCGGCGGGCTCCAGAATCTTCTTATTGCTGCCCGGGTAGTTAATCTCCCTGGTCGGAAGCTCCGAAATCCGAAGGATTTCATCCATCCCCTCGATTACTTCGCCGAGCACCGGATATATGCCGCGAAACTCCGGAAACTCTTTGAGCGGGAAGAATATTTCCGAACTCGCAAGTCCCGCTTCATCGTAGCCTCCCATGCAGATAACGCCGGGGCGCGGGGTCAGGGGCTCAATTTCCGGGTGAAGTTGATACTCGTCCGGAATCAGATAGCGGCACTCCTCGTGTCCGTATGCATTGTAGCTCAAGTCCACCCACTTGCCCGGCGCAATGCGCTGAATCGCATGGTGGTCCATCCAGCCGTGAGAGGCCACATCAATCAGACTGTTGACCGCATTCGGCGCAACTTCCGGCCAAAGTTCTATGACAATCTTCGCCCCGCTCTTAAGATGCAGCTTGAGGTAAGGCTTTAAAAAAGGTTTGGGTTCCATGTCTGCGTCTCCTCTCAGTCTTTGCTGCGATTTGAACCTATCTCATTCAGATACTATCATAGCACAGCCTCCCTGCGACTGCTTTTGCCAAAAAAATCCGGCGCACCCCTTTTGCCGGGTGGCCGGATTCATGTTACTGCTGTCTTTCGTCGATCACATCCAGCTCATGTGAATAGTGGTTCAAGGGCTCCACGCCGTCCTCGGTGACCATCACGAGGTCTTCGACGCGGACCCCCGTGTCTCCGACCAGATAGATGCCCGGCTCAATCGAGAAAATCATGCCGGGCTCCACCTTCCAGTCGAAGGCCGAGGAGACATCGCCGAACTCGTGATCCTTTAAACCGATGAAGTGCCCGAGGCGATGGTTAAACTGCGGACCGTAGCCCTTTTCCGTAATCAGGTCGCGCGCTGCCTTGTCGATGTCGCAAAGTCTCACGCCGGGGCGAATCATCGCGACCGCAGCCTCGTTCGCCGCGCGCGTGATCTCATAGACCTCGCGGCAGTGCTCACTCACGCTCTTATAATAAAAGGTGCGGGTCATGTCCGAGCAATAGTGATCCTTCACACAGCCCACATCAAAGAGCACGCAATCGCCCTCCTTCAACACCGTGTCATCCGGCTCGTGGTGCGGGTCGGCGGCATTGCCCCCGAAAGCGACAAGCGGCGTAAAGGAAAAGCCCTCGGCGCCGAGGTTCTGATAAATCTGCAACATCTGATCCGCAATCTCCCGCTCGGTCACGCCCTCGTGCACGAGAGAGCGGAATTTTGCCATAGCTGCGTCGTTGACGGCCGAGGCGCGGCGCATCTTCTCCTGCTCCTCCGCGTCCTTCACGCCGCGAGTCTTATCGACTGCGAGCGAGCTGTTCACAAAGCCGGCCGCCGCCTTTTTCTCCATGAGCGGCAGCAGGAAGCGCGCCGTGAGCTCCTTGTCTACGCCGAGGACAGCATCCCGCATGAGATACGGTGCAACCACCTCTGCGACCGGATCGGTATCGGAGAACCAGACTTCCTGAACGCCGCTGTTCTCGGGCGCATAGAAAAGCTTGTTGAGGAAGAGGACATGCTGTCCGTCCTTCCGAAGCAGAAGTCCGAAGAAACGCTCGTACGGATCGTTTGAATACTCCGTCAGATAGTAAATCGACAGCGGATCTACAATTAACATCTGGGAAAGTCCCTGCTCCTCCAGTGCTTTCAGAATCCGCTCGACACGCTGCTCTTTCATACCGAATACCCTTTCAGCCGCTTTTCGCGGCTGCCTTTCTGACACACGTTTGTCCTGTCACTTGCCTGCCTGTTTCCCTTAGTCGCCGAGCACGTTCCGAATGGCGCGCGGGGTACGGTAGTTCCAGGTTGAAATCTTGATGCCGGAGCGACGGCTCGCCGCGTTGACAATCTGACCGTTGCCGATGTAAATGCCGACATGGTTAATCGTGCCGCGCGAGTTCGAGTAAAAGATCAGATCGCCCGGCCGCATCTCGTCCTGCGTAACCTTCTTGCCCATCTGCGCCTGGGAGCCCGAGTAATGCGGGAGCGAGACCCCGTAGTGTTCCATGACCTTCATCGTAAAGCCTGAACAATCGCAGCCGTGCTCGAGGCTCGTGCCGCCCCAGACATAGGGGTTGCCGAGATACTGGAGCGCAAAGTTCACAATCTGTTGCCGTCTCGAGAGCGACGCGTGCTCCGCCTCTTCCTGCGGGCTGAAATGAATCGCCTCATTCAGCGCATAGCGCACATCGACGTATTCGCTCTTCACGAAGACATCGTCGCCCTCCTCGAGTTCCAGCTTGACCCAGCCGTCCAGCTGTTCCACAACCGGATAGCGCTCGCTGTTGTTGATCTGCGTCCAGATGGCACTGTCCTCCTTCGGCTCGGAGCGCGCATTCAGAACATCCGTGTTCACAATCGCCATCAGCGAGGCGCTCTTCATCGCCTCTTCCTTGGCCTGCTCGCCGGTTGCGATGTACTCTGCCTTGACATAGCCGGTGATGCCGCCGGACTTGATTTTCATCCAGCCGTTTGCGTTCTCAAGGACATCGCAGCCCGCCTTCGAGGTAAGCTTGCCGATAATCTTGCCGTCTTCCTTCGGTTCCTCGCGGATATTTAAGTAACCCGTCACCTCGGAGACACCGAGATTGTCATACATATTGAGAACCATTGCGCGGAGATCCTGCTTCCTGGCCTCGTTCAGACAGTCCCGAATTTCCACATAGTCCGCGCTGATGTAGCCGGAGCGCGTCTTCACGAAACCGTTCTCCTCGCCGAGCACCTCATAGCGCTCGTTCTGCAACGCCGTTCCGACGCTGTCCGCGTCCTTACTCGGCGCGGAGCGTATGTTCAGCTTGTCGGCTTTCACAATCGCGCGCCGCTTCACATTTTGCAGCGCGAGAGTCTTTGCCTCTTCTCCGGTCTTCACATAGTCGCTGTGCACATAGCCCTCAAAACCGCCCGAGGAGATATGATACCAGCCGTCCGCCGTCTTATCGAGAATCTCGCAGGCAGAGCCGCCGTAGAGCTTTCCGTTGATCTCACTGTTCTGAGATCCCTCTTTGTGCATGTTGAGGTAGCCCTCGACATTGACGATGCCCAGATTATGATAGCCGTCCACAACGGTGCGCGCATTGGCCTCCAGTTCTGCGGCGCGCGACTCTTCCGGCGAGAGCGTCGCCTCAATGCTCTCGACGGCTGCCGTCGACGCGCGCGCCGCATTCTGCGCGGTACTTCTGTTCCGGGCACCTTTGCCCGATCTCCCCTGCACAAAAAAGACGGTTCCGAAGACCAAAAGAACAGCGCCGAGACCCGCCGCTGTCTTTTGCGCGGTGGTCGCCGCGCGCCGTCTTCTTCGCTTTTGCGGCGTCAGTCCACCGCCCAGATTCTTTCTCGGATCATTGTTCATAGCGCTTCCCTCCAGACGAAAGCGCCTATATTATACCTTGACGCACTTGTCCTGTCTGTAAAAAAACTGTGAATTGGCGTTAGGCCTCAAGGAGTCCCCGCAGTCTGAGATAGGTCTTCACCAGCTCCGTCGTCTCCGGAATCGTGAGATGGGTCGTGTTGAGCGGTAAATCGTAGAGCATCGGATCGCCCCAGGTGTTACCTGTGAAGTAGCGGCAGTACTCCCGGCGCTGACGATTGATCTTCTGGATACGCGCCATCGCCTCGTTGGCGTCCACACCGTCCACCTCCATGACGCGCCGCATCTTATTTGCCATATCACAGTAAACAAAAAGACTCACAAAGTCCCCGAACTCCGTCGCATCGAGCACAAAGTCCGCACTCCGGCCGATGAAGATACAGGATCCCTTGTCCGCCATCTCGCGTATGGTCTCCGCCTCAAAGCGGAACAGATTGTCGGGGTGGGTGATATTGCCCGCGAGGCGCGGCTTTCCGACCACATCCCGCGCCTGTCCGAAGAGACGCTTCCCGGGCTTTTCGTCGTAGAGGCGAAAATACTTCTCACCGACCGCCGCATGTTCGGATGCCGCGCGGATAATTTCGTCGTCGTAGTAGGGAATGCCGAGTTCCTCCGAAAGTACCTTGCCGAGCAGACGTCCGCCGCTCCCGTACTCCCGCTCAATCGTGATGACAAGATGGTGCTTCATGGTCGTGTCCTCCTGCTTATTATTCGCTTAGATGCCGTTTCCGTTCCGATAAAACCAGTGCTTTGCAATCTCGGCTGTCACCATATAGCATACCACAACCAGTCCCAGTGCCGCGAGCAGAGAACCCGGCAGCGGCACGAGCCCGAGCAGTGCGCCGAGCGGCGTGTAGGGCAGGGCAATCGCCGCGAGAATCGAGAGAATGGTCGCAAAGCAGAGTCCTTTGCCTACACGGCTCTTGAAGAAAGGCTTCGCCGTCCGGATCACCAGAACCACGAGCGCCGCCGAGACGACAGACTCGACAAACCAGCCGCTCCGGAAAAGCCCTGCGTCCGCGTGGAAAACGCGAAGCAGTACATAGAAGGTCAGATAGTCAAACGAAGAACTGATGAGGCCGAAGAGCAGCATAAAGCGGCGTATCATGCGGAAGTCCCAGCGTATCGGGTGGCTGACCCACTCGGCATCCACGACATCGTCCGCAATCTGCACCTCGGGCATATCGGTCAGCACGTTCGTGCTGAGAATCTGCTTCGGCAAAAGCGGCAGGAAGGGCAGAATCAGCGAGATGCCCGCCATGCTGAACATATTGCCGAAGTTTGCGCTCGTCGTCATAAAGATGTATTTCAGGGTGTTCGCGAAGGTCTTTCTGCCCTCGCGGATGCCGGCGAGCAACACGCCGAGATCCTGTTCGAGCAGCACAATCGAGGCCGCGCTCTTTGCGATGTCGCTCGCGCTCTCCACCGAGATGCCGACATCCGCCGCGTGCAGAGCCGGCGCATCGTTGATGCCGTCACCCATATAGCCGACGACCGCACCGGCGTCCTTCAGCGCAAGGATAATGGCCTCCTTCTGCCCGGGATCCACCTCCGCAAAGAGTTCGGCCTCGCGGACCCGCGCCTTTAATTCCTCCTTCGAGAGAGAAGCGATTTCGCCGCCCGTCATAATGTGTTTCACATCCATGTCGAGCTGTCCCGCAATGTTTGCCGCAATCAGCGCATTGTCACCCGTGATGATTTTGAGGCTCACGCCCTCGCGCCGGATGGCCGCCACCGTATTTTGCACATTGTCCTTCAAGGGATCGAGAAAGAGCAGCATGCCCTGAAATATGAGTCCCTGATCCTTGGCTGCCACGGCATCTTCGTCCGCGGAGAGCGTGCGGGTCGCGACACCGATTGCGCGGTAACCGAGCCCCGCATAATGCGCATACTGGGTCTCGATGTCATTCTTCATCTCATCGAGCGGGACTTCCTGCCCTTCGACATTCACGACTGATACCGAACGCGCGAGAATCTCCTCGAGCGCACCCTTCGTAATCATGACGCGCGCACCGTGAAACAGCGAGTTTTCCGGCGTGTCTGCCGTGACAGTCAGGCAGCGGCTCTCAAAACTGTAGGGAATTTCCGCGACTTTCCGGTAGCCGTCAATGGGGCGCTCCCGGCTGGTCAGCGCGTCGTCGAGCGGATTCCGGTAGCCCTCCTGCAATTTCGCATTTAAATATGCCGCGAGCAACAGGCGCTCTCTGGCAACCGCGAGCATCTCCGGCAACGCCGTTCCCTCCGAAATTTCATCCTGCAAACCCTCACCCGCCGTGACCGCGCCGGAGAGCGCAGCCTCGCCCCGCGTAATCGTGCCCGTCTTGTCGGAGCAGAGGACATCCATGCTGCCGAAGTTCTCGATTGCGTTGAGCTTCCGGACAATGACCTTCTGCTCTGCCATCCGCTTTGCGCCTTTTGCGAGGTTAATGCTGATAATCGCCGGCAAAAGCTGCGGCGTCAAGCCGACCGAGAGGGCCAGCGCGAACATAAAGGAGTCAAAAACCGGCTTCTTCATCAGGACATTGAAGAAGAAAATACCTGCGAGCATCACCGCCGTGATGCGAATCAGAAACGCGCCGAATTTCTGCACGCCGCGTTCAAAGTCGGTCGGTGCTTCTTTTCCCTGCACGCTCTTTGAAATCTTTCCGAACTCGCTCTCCGGCGCCGTGTGCACGACGACCGCCCGCCCCGAACCGGTCTTAATGCCTGTCCCCATGTAGAGGCAGTTGCTGCGCTTCGCGAGCACAGTCCCGGCGTCGAGCGCACCGGCGCGCTTCTCCGCCGGAAAAGTCTCGCCGGTCAGAGCGCTCTCATTTGCCGTGAGACTGCTCGCCGACAGGAGATAGCAGTCCGCCGGAACAAGGTCACCGACCCGGAGCACTATCACATCGCCGCGGACGAGATTCTCTGCAGAGATTTCCTGTTCTCTGCCGTCCCGACACACGGTCACCTTGTCGCCGACCACTTTGAGGAGTTCTTCGACCGCGACGCCCGCGCGGTACTCCTGGAAAAAGCTGAGCACCGCCGAAAACAGCACAATCGCAAAGATGATCAGGGCGTCCGTCGTATCCTGCATCAAAAACGAAATCGCGGTTGCAAAGAGCAGGAGCAGCGTGACCGGGCTCTCAAACTGCCTGAGGAATACCCGGAACGCACTGTCGCCGTTCCCCTTGGTCAGGCGGTTTTTGCCGTCGGTCCCGAGCCGTTTTTCCGCTTCCGCCGACGAGAGTCCCGACGCAGCGGTCGAGAGTCCCGCGAGCACTTCGTCTGCCTGCAAACTCCAAAATTCAGCTTTCATCCTAACGCCTTTCTATTTTGCACTGCCGAAAACAACTTGCTCGCTTCGTCAGAACAAAACCATCAGAATCGGCACCGTGATAAAGATGCCGATGGTCGACAGTACCGAGCCGACGGCCGCGTACTGCTCGTCCGCACCGTAAGCGCCCGCCATGACCGTAATCTGCGAGACCGAGGGCAATGCCGCCTCAATCAAGAAGACTTTCTGCGGAAGCCCCGTCACGCCGAGTACCCGGGTCACGAGAATCGAGACCAGCGGCGCAAAGAGTAAGCGGAGCACCAGCATGGCCGGTATGCCGCGCTCTAAACGCAAGCTCTTTTTCCCGAGCTCGTAAATCACAAAGCCGCAGTAAAACAGCGCGAGCGGCGTCACGGTCGCACTCACATAGTTCATGAAACTCATCGCGATACGCGGCAGGCGGATGTCCAGGAATAGCAGCACATAGGCCGCAATGATACCGAGAATCGGCGGCTTCGTAACCAGCGAAACCAGCAGATTCTGTTTCTTTCCCGTCTGTTCCGCGACCTCGCCCGAGCGCTCCACCAGCATCAACGCAACCGTCTGGGTGAAGACCGTCGAGCACATGTAGTAAATCATCACATAGGGCAGACTGACATCGCCGAACAGTTCCTGCGCCATGGGAAGACCGATGAAAAGCGTGTTTGAGAGAAACGCGAGCGCCACAAAGACGCCGCTCCGCCGCTTCGGCAGTTTCAGCATCTTTGCGACCAGAATCGAGACCGCGAGACAAATCAGTATCGTGATCAGCGGCACCAGCAGGAGCTGCCCCATCTCGAGCATATCCGAGCGCTTCAGATTCTTCTGGATGCCGACAATCGTATTCAGCGGCACCGCAATGTTGATGACATAGCGGCTCACGAACTTTTTCTCAGTCGCCGTCATAAACTTAAGCTTTCCGAGCAAAATTCCCACGGCCATCAGACTGAAAATCACAAACACCGCCGACACTGCGTTTAAAAATTCTCCCAAACAACCCTTCCTTCCTTCACCATGACAAAGGGGGAGAGGTTCTTTTCCTCCTCTCCCCCTTCTGAAACGCAAACTGTCTTATTCCTCATCCCAGCTGTGGAACACGGCCTGGACATCATCGTCCTCGTCGAGCAGATCCAGAATGCGCTGCATCTTCTTCTGATCCTCTTCGCTCTTTAAGCTGACCCAATTCTGCGGAATCATCTTGACATCCGCCTCGAGCATCGGAATGCCCTTCTGCTCGAACGCCTCGCGCACCGCCGAGAACTGCTCCGGATCCGTGAGCACCTCGTAGCTGTCCTCATTGTCCGCAAAATCCTCCGCGCCCGCATCGAGCGCGAACATCATGAGCTCATCCGCATCCATGTCGCACTCTTCCTTGTCAATGATAATCTGACCCTTGCGGTCAAACATGAAGGAGACGCAGCCCGGCGTACCGACATTGCCGCCGCCCTTCGAGAACGCCGCGCGCACATTTGCCGCCGTGCGGTTCTTGTTGTCCGTCAGGGTCTCAACGATAATTGCGACACCGGACGGGCCGTAGCCCTCGTAGACATTCTGCTCGTAGTTCACGCTGTCCAGACCGCCCGCTGCCTTCTTGATACCGTTGTTGATCGTATCGTTCGGGACATTGTTTGCCTTCGCCTTCGCGATGACGTCCCGGAGCTTCGAGTTGTTGGCGGGATCGGGACCGCCCTCTTTGACTGCGACAGCAATCTCTCTGCCGATCACGGTGAAAATCTTGCCCTTTGCGGCGTCGTTTTTCTCTTTTTTGTGCTTGATATTCGCAAACTTGGAATGTCCTGACATGCCAAAAACTCCTTTGTCTTAATCTTCTGTGCGGCGCTTTGCCGTCGTTTCCGTCCCATACTAACACGCGAAAAAACGCGCGTCAACCGACGCGCGCTTTCACACTCTGTTCCGAATCAAAAAGTCTGCTGCGTGAACGGAGACTCCGGTCCGCCGACGCGCTTGCCTGTATCCTCGTCAAAGCTGCCGTCCTTGCCGTGGTTGCGGGCAGCTTCTCTCGGACGGTAGGTCTTGTCGTTTGCCGTGCGCACAGCCTCTCTCGTCGCTGCCGTCGAATAGACGCGGCGAATCTGACCGTAGGTAATCCACTGACCGTCCGCATTGACCTGGTAACCGTCCGGCGTCGTGGTGTCCGTGAGCAGCCAGCCGTCCTTGTCGAAGTAGTAGCACTCCGCAATGCCGTCTTTGTTGCCATCCAGCCAGACCCAGGTGTTCGACGGATACTGTCCGTCACCGTAGTCATACCACCAGGCATCCGGGCGGCTCTCGCCCTGTCTCCAGGTGCCCGCAAATGATGTAAAACCGAGCGCAAGTGTGAGCGCCACCGACGCCACAACCAACTTCGCAATCTTCATGCCTGCTTCCCCCTTTACTGTCGGACTTTCTTGTCTCTATCATAGCGACAACTTAAATTTCTGTAAAGAGATTCCGCGCCGGAATGCAAAGCCGACTGAAAATTGTAAGGTTTAGTCCTCCTGCCACTCGACTTTGACTGTCTTAATCATCCTATTTTCCGCCTTCAGGATCTGGAACAGGTAACCGTGCGCCTGTATGCTGGCTCTCTCATTGTCCTCCGGGAAATGGTCGAGCTTCGCAATCAGGAAACCATTCAGCGTGTCGAAGTCCTCAAGCTCCTCCTTGGTAAACGGAATACCGCTCGCCTCCTCGGCGTCCGAAAGACGCGTGAAGCCGTGCATAATCCAGCTGCCGTCCGGCAACGCGCGGATTTCCTCTTCGTCGCGGTCGTACTCGTCCGCAATGTTGCCGACAATCTCCTCGAGAATGTCCTCCATACTGACCACGCCGTCCGTCTGGCCGTACTCATCGACGACAATCACCATCTGCAGTTTCCGGTATTGCATCTCGCGAAACAGCACATCGACCGCGCGCGTGTCCGGCACAAAGTGAGCGTCACGAAGCAGCCCCGGAAGCTCCGAAAGCTTTTTGTCGCGGCGCGAAGGTGTCTGTGCAAAGCTGATGGCGTCGCGCAGATGCAGGATGCCGATGATGTGGTCAATGTCTTCCCTGTAGACCGGGAAGCGCGAGTGGACATTTTCCTGCAACAGAAAAGCGACCGCATCCGAAAGCTTCATCTCGGCGTCCAGCGCAATGACACGCTTCCGCTGTGTCATAATATCTTCGGCCGTCTTATCGTTCAGGCGAAAGATGTTGGTGATCATCTTGGCCTCATCCGACTCGACGACGCCCTGCTCATGGCCTTCGTTGACCATGGACATGATGTCCTCTTCCGTGACATTTTCTCCGTTCTTCTCGGGATTAATGCCGCATAGCCTCAGCACCACATTTACCAGATTTCGCACAATCCACTCCGGGACGAAGAGCACTGCCATAAAGATGTGCACCAGCCTGAGTGCTCTTCTCGCTGTCTTTTCCGGATCTCGCTCGGCGAGCCGCTTCGGCAGCACTGTGCCGAAGGCCGCAAAGAGTATGGTAGCAAGCCCGTAGACCAGCACAGCCGACACAACCCGCGCCGCGGACAGGCCGTGCCAAAAAGCCGCCTTCGCGAGCAGTGCGGTGAGCGGAAGGAGACAAAGACCTCCGACCAGAAAGCCGAGGAGCACCGTGAGCAGCTGAAGACTGCGCACAAACCTGCCCGGGCGCTCTTTCTGCCGGAGCAGCTCCCCGGCGCGCTTATCGCCCTCCTCGAGGGCCGCCGCGAGTTCCTTCTCACTCAGATTCTGCAGGGCCGCGCCAAACGAAAAGCCCGCATTACAAAGCAACAGTGCCAGCAAAAAGCCGATCAGACTCGGCAGTAAACTGTCCAAAAAAACTCCTCTCTCCGCTTCAGCAATATATGCGGGGCACTCTTCGGTTCAGACAACACATAAACTCATAGGGAAAACGCCCGGATTTCTCCGCCAGTTCTTCGAGCGTGATGCACTCGTTCCCGTCTGCGCCGAGCAAGGTAACCGGCGATCCCGGCGCTGCCTCTCTCACCTCGCTCACATCGACCATAAGCTGATCCATGCAGACCCGCCCCAGAATGCGACAGCGCTTGCCGTGAATCAAAACTTCGCCCTTGTTGCTGAGCGAACGCGGGTAGCCGTCGCCGTAACCGACCGGAACCGTCGCCACCCATCTCGCGGACGCCGCGACATAGGTGCCGCCGTAGCTGATTGCCTCTCCGGCAGGCACTTCTTTCACATAGGTCACCGTGCTGTGCAGCGAAAGCGCCGGTTCAAGGCGCACCGTGTGCGCCATTTCCTCCGCGGGATAGATGCCGTAGAGCGCGATGCCGGCCCGCACCATGTCAAAGTCCGTCCCGTGCAGGTTCAGAATGCCTGCGGAATTCGCGACATGGCAAATCCGAGCGGTTAAGCCCTTTGCGGCGAGCGCTGTCTTAAAGTTCCGGAAGCGCGCCGTCTGGCGCTCCGTGGTCTCGAGATTCCACTCATCCGCGCGGTAAAAATGTGTGAACATCCCCTCAAAGTCGAGCATCGGATAGGCCGCAATCTTCTCGGCGAGCGCAACCCCTGTCTCGTCCGCTCTGAGCCCGATGCGGTTCATGCCCGTGTCGACAGCGAGGTGAAACGGCGCCCGGATACCGAGCGCAACCGCTGCGGCCGAGAGCGCCGCAGCCTGTTCTTCGGTAAAGATCGACGGACGGATTCCGGCGCGAATCAGCGCCGCATAATCGTCGCCCGGCACGGGGCCGAGAATCAGAATCGGCTTTTCGATTCCCTTTTTCCGCAGCTCCAAGGCCTCCTCTGCCGCCGCAACACAGTAAAACGCGACATAGGGCGCAATCACCTCACAGACGGAAGCCGCGCCGTGCCCGTAGCCGTCGGCCTTCACGACACCGGCCATTTTGACGCCTGCAGGCAGAGAAGCCTGCATGGCCTCCATGTTGTGACAGAGCGCCGCTTTGCTGATTTTGGCATAGACGCGGCGCTTTTCTCTCTCTTCCTGCTGCACTTCCGTTCACTCCTCTCCCATATCTTCCGGTTCAATGGTCTGCGCGGACCGCATCACCGTCGGAACCGCATCGGCAATGTCCCGCGCGAGAATACCGTGCAGCGAGAACTTGCCCGCCGCGACCTGTCCGGCGCGCCCGTGCAGGTAAGAACCGTAGGCCGCCGCTGCACCGGGCTCCATGCCGAGGCAGAGCAGGCCCGCAATGATGCCGCTCAGCACATCGCCGCTCCCCGCCTTTGCGAGCGCCGGCGTTCCGCTCTCGTTCCGGTAAATGTTCTGACTCTCCGCAATCGCAATGATGCTCTCCGAAGTCTTCAGGCAGACCGTCACCCCGTAGTGGTCCCGATAGGCTGCCGCAATCGCACGGCTCTCGCACAGGATTTCCGGTATCTCATGTTCCGTGAGCCGGGACATCTCGCCGGGATGCGGCGTAAAAATCCAGTTGCTCTTCCGGCAGGACAAAAGGGACGGACGGCGCGCAATCAGATTCAGCGCGTCGGCATCGACCACAAGCGGAACCTTGCAGCGGGAAAGGGTCTCTTTGACCAAGGCAACAGCGGCCTCCGTCTGTCCGAGCCCCGGCCCAATCACAACCGCCTTACTCGAAGCGAGCAATTCTTCAAGCCTCGCAAGCGGGAGCGGCAGACGCTGATTTTTCGCCTGTCCCGCCGGTTCCTCCTCTTCGGAGACCGTGATGCTCCCCTGCCGCTCTGCGAGAAACTGTCTCCCGGGGTTTTCTGCCGTGACTTCCTCTGTTTCCAGATCGTAACTTTCCACGATGGCCTCGGGCAACTGAATCTGCAGCACCGAGCGGTTCACCTCCGGTGTCAGAATGCGCACCAGCCCCGCGCCGCTCCGGTAGGCGCCGAGTGCCGTGAGATACGCTGCCCCCGCCATGCCTTCGCTCCCCGCAATGCAGAGCAGGGGACCGTAAGTCCCTTTGTTGGAGTCTCTCTGTCTCGCCGGAATTCTGCAGAGATCACTCTCCTCCAGCACCAGTGCGTCGTCCGCTTCCCTTCTCATTTTGTTTCTCCTCCGTCTTCTCGCTCGAACACGGCGACTGCCATCGCGTGCGTCCGGGTATCGCTGATGCTGACCAGCGGTGTCTGTCCGCCGAACGCCGCACACCGTGCCGCCGCAGCGCCCGAAAGCCGCACATAGGGTTTCCCGAGCGCATCGCGCAGCACTTCGATTTCCGCCGGTTCAATCCCCCGGAACCCCGTCCCGAAGCACTTCACGACCGCTTCCTTGACAGCAAAACAGCCGGCGAGAAAAGCCACGTTTCCCCCCGACTGCCGCCGTTCCTCCTCTGTAAAGGTGCGCACGAGGAAACGCTCCTCTCGCGCCGCTTTCTCCACGCGGGCAATCTCAATCAGATCGCACCCCAGTCCCAGTATCACCCGTCTCCTCCGTCTTCTTTTGTTTCCGTCTGGCTGCAATCATCCGGTAGGAGAGCTGCATGAGACTCTCCGAGAGGTGCACATTCTCGACAAGTACATCCTCATCCACCTGGAGATCCGTGTGTGCAAAATTCCAGATTGCCTTGATACCGCAGCGACACAGCCGCTTGGCGACCTCGATTGCACGATCTCTCGGGAGCGTCAGCGTCGCGATATCGATTGCATTCTTCTCGAGATATGCCTCCAGATATTCCAACGGGAAGACCTGCGCGCCCTGAATGGTTCTGCCGATTACTTCCGGATCGATGTCAAAAAGCGCTTTGACCTGAAATCCGCGCTTTGTAAAATTCTGATAATTTGCGAGTGCCTGTCCGAGATTCCCGGCGCCGACAATAACGATATACTTTTGCTGATCGATGCCGAGCAGCTTCCCGATCTCCGCATGCAAATGCGGCACATGATAGCCGTAACCCTGCTGTCCGAATCCGCCGAAGGTATTCAAATCCTGGCGTATCTGTGACGCCGTGACGTGCATGCGCGCCGCGAGATCGCTTGAAGAAATGCGCTCTACATTTTCCTCCAGTAAATCCGAGAGATAACGATAGTAGCGCGGTAGGCGTTGAATAACCGCCGTGGATACTTTATCTTTCAAGACTTCACTTCCTGCTTTCCTGTGTCTTAAAACCCAGTTGCCGTTTGGCGCTTAAGTTTAAAGTATAGGGAGTTTTCTCTGCCTTGTCAATCCGACGGCATTTCGCTATACTACAGCGGAGTATTCATTGTAAAGCTTGCGTGAAAATGGGGTGCTTATGATACTGAATGCCGCGCATTTAAAAAAGAGTTTTGTGGGGGAGACCGTCATTGACGACGCCTCCTTTTTCCTGAACGAACATGACAAGGCGGCGATTGTCGGTCCGAACGGCGCCGGAAAGAGCACGCTCTTAAATCTTCTGACCGGTGAACTGTCACGTGACGGCGGCGATGTCACGCTGAAAAAAGGCGCTACCATGGGCTATCTTCACCAGGACAACACGCTCGACTCTGCGCTCACCATCGAGGAGGAGCTGACCAAAGTCATTCAGCCCATCCTGGACTTAGAATCTCAGCTCGCCGCATTACAAGAAGAAATGAAGCACGCCGAAGGCGCGGCGCTCGAAAAACTGCTCGCCGCCTATACCGAGGCCGAGCACCGCTACGAGCTGATGGACGGCTATGCGGTCAGAAGCCGTGTGACCGGTATTATCCGGGGTCTCGGCTTCAGCGAGGCCGATGCCGCGCGGCCGCTCTCCTCGCTCTCCGGCGGTCAGAAGACCCGTGTGTTTCTCGGCAAACTTCTGCTCGAAGAGCCCGATTTGATTCTGCTCGACGAGCCGACCAACCACCTGGATCTCGAGAGCATCGAGTGGCTCGAGACCTATCTCATGAACTATGCCGGTGCAGTTCTGATTGTCTCGCACGACCGCTTCTTCTTGGACCGCATCGTCAATAAGATTTTTGACTTAAACCACGGCAAGGTGACAAGCTACGACGGCAATTACACACAATTCACCGAGAAGAAAGAAGCGCTCGCCGAAGCCGCCGCCCGCGCCTATGCAAACCAGCAGGCCGAAATCAAACACCAGGAGGCCGTGATTCAGAAACTCCGCGCCTTTAACCGAGAGAAGTCGATTAAGCGCGCCGAGAGCCGCGAAAAACTGCTCGACAAGGTGGAGCGCCTCGACAATCCGTATGAAACGAAAAAGGACATGGCGCTCTACTTTACGCCGGACGAGGTCAGCGGCAACGATGTTCTCTCGGTCGAGCACCTCGGCAAAGCGTTTGGCGACAATGTCCTCTTTTCTGACCTCAATTTCTCCTTAAAGCGCGGCGAACATGTCGCCATTATGGGCGGAAACGGCACCGGCAAGACCACGCTTCTGAAAATCATCAACGGTTTGCTTCCGCCGGACAGCGGCACGGTGACCCTCGGGACCAAGGTCTTCTGCTCTTACTACGATCAGGAGCACCAGGTGCTGCACCCCGAGAAAACACTCTTTGAGGAACTTCAGGACACCTGGCCGGACATGACCAACACCGAGGTCCGCAATATGCTCGCAGCCTTCCTCTTTACCGGGGACGATGTCTTTAAGCGCATCAAGGATTTATCCGGCGGCGAGCGCGGCCGTGTGTCTCTTGCAAAACTCATGCTCTCCCACGCAAACTTCCTGCTCCTCGACGAGCCGACCAACCATCTCGACATGGAGAGCAAAGAAATCCTGGAGCGCGCCATCCGCGCCTTTCCGGGCACGGTGCTCTACGTATCCCACGACCGTTATTTCATTAACCGCACAGCGACTCGCATTCTGAATCTGACCGAACACTGCCTTGTGAACTACATCGGCAATTACGACTACTATCTCGAGAAAAAAGCGGATGCCGAGCGCGCCGCGCTCCCCGCGAACACGGTCGCGGCCGAGCAGCGCGAAATCGATGCGCCGCCGACGAGTGCCGAGGACTATAAGACCCAGAAAGCGCAGAAAGCCGCCGAGAAAAAGCGCCGCGCCGAATTGGAAGCCTGCGAGAAGCGCATCGCCGAACTCGAGGACACACTCCGCGGCATTGAAGAAGAGTTCCTGCTCCCCGAAAACCAGAGAGACGCCGCTGCTCTCCTCGCGATTCAAAAGCGAAAAGACAGCGCCGAAGAGGAACTCGCCGACTGCTATGAGCGCTGGGAAACGCTCGCCGACTGACTGTCATCAAAGGAGCTGCCTATGAAACGTGTCTTCAGCCTCGCACTCGTGCTGTTTCTGGTTGTCATTCTGCTATCGACCCTCTTGGTGGGGCTCTTTGGCGGCGCAAGCGGTCTTCCGCTGCTCCGCGCTCTGATCTTCATGGATGTCACGATTCCCGTGATCCTCTACGGCTTTTTGCTGATCACCAAACACAGAAGAGGAAAATAACGGAGAAATTCCCCTTGCTACAAAAAGGCGACAGCCTGCGCTGTCGCCTTTTTGTCTTTAAGTCCTCAATCTTGTTTTCGCTGCTGCGGCTCTTTCTCTGCGGCCTTTTTCTCAGGTGCCGCGGCACCTGCCGTTTCGCCGCTCTTCTTTTCGCTGTCCTTGGCCGGAACAAAGCCTGCGGGATGCGCAGCCTCCGCCTCCTTGCCGCCCTCCGCGCACACACTCGCGTGCTCCAGGCCGGTCACATTGAGATTCCGATTTACCTTCGCGTCATAGGTACCTGCGCGCATGATCTCGCCGAGATCGATGCCCGTGGTCTCCTTCATCGACTCAAAGAGCTTGCCCATGACAACGGGGACATTCGACGCAAGCTGCGACACGCCGTTCTCGTTGCTGCCGCTGCCGCCGATGATCGTAATCTTATCAATCTGCGCGAGCGGCTTCGCAATCTCACTCGCAATGTCCGGGAGCACCTTGATCAGCATCTCCGCCATTGCGGCATTGTTGTACTTCTGGTAAGCCTCGGCCTTCTTTTCCATGGCCTCGGCTTCCGCAAGACCCACGGCTCTTCTCGCCTCTGCCTCTGCCTTACCGCGCAGGGCAATACCGCTTGCCTCCGCTTCGTACTTCGCGCGGATACCGCTTGCCTCCTGCTCCGCAGCGTACTTTGCAGCCTCTGCGACGGCCTTTCTCGCCTCTGCCTCGCGCTCCTGCTCGTACTTTCTCGCCTCCGCCTCTCTCTGGCGCTTTGCGAGTTCAGCGGCAGCCGCCTGCTCCACACGGTACTTCTCGGCATCGGCCTTCTTGTTGATTTCGGCGTCGAGGGCCTGCTGCATGACCGCGACTTCCTGCTTCTTCAGCTCCGAGTCGCGCTCTGCCTTTGCAATTGCGGCGTTGACCGTCGCAATCTGGATATTCTTCTCTTGCGCCTGCTTCTGAATCTCGTAAGCGGCATCCGCCTCTGCCTTCTTCGTATCAGAAATGACCTTCAACTCCGACTGACGTATCGCAAGTTCATTGTTCTTCTGCGCAATCTCGGTGTCCGCCTGGACACGCGCATCGTTTGCGGCCTTGTTTGCCTCGGCCTGTGCAATCGCGACATCGCGGTCCGCCTGCGCCTTCGCAATCGCGGCGTCCTTCTTAATCTTCGAAGTGTTGTCCGCGCCGAGGTCGTTGATGAGCCCCTTCTCATCCGTCACGTTCTGGATGTTGCAGGAGAGAATCTCGATGCCGAGTTTCTCCATATCGGCAGCCGCCTTCATCATCACCTGATCCGAGAAGGAATCGCGGTTCGTGTTGATGTCCTTTAAGGTCAGCGTGCCGATGATCTCACGCATGTTACCCTGCAGAGAGTCCTGCAAGTCCATCGCAATCTGCTCAGGTTTCTTATTCAGGAAGTTGCGAGACGCCTTTTCAATGCCCTTACTGTCCGGCGCGATTCGCACTTTCGCGACCGCATCCACATTGACGTTGATAAAGTCCGTCGTCGGCACCGACTGTTCGGTCTTGATATCGACCGTCATCTGACCGAGGTAGAGCACATCGAGGCGCTCGAGGAACGGAACTTTAACGCCGGCCCGTCCGATTAAAATCTTCGGCGTCTTCCGATACCCAGAGATGATGAACGCCTTGTCCGGCGGTGCCTTGACATAACCGGAGAGTACGACGATCAGAAAGAAAACAATGAGGATAACAGGAACTAAGGTGCGAAGCAATGCGAGATCCATGGCAAAATCCTCCTTTTCTCAAATGACTGTGCCCTGTCGAAACCTTCTTTTTACTTCTTGCGGTGAATGAGTTCCTCTCTGCCCGGTCCGTTTGAGACCATCGTAATCGGAACGCCGATCTCTTTCTCGATGAACTCGACATACTTCCTGCAGTTCTCCGGCAGCTCCTCATAGCGCGTGATGCCGCGGATATCCTGCTTCCAGCCCGGCAGGACCGTGAGCACCGGCTTGCAACGCTTTAAGAGCGGCGTGACCGGGAAGTAGTCTATGATCTTACCATCCAGCTCGTAACCCGTGCAGACCGGAATCTCGTCGAGATAGCCGAGTGCATCCAACACCGTGAGCGCAACCTCCGTGCTGCCCTGAACGCGGCAGCCGTAGCGCGTCGCGACCGCATCGAACCAGCCGACGCGGCGCGGTCTTCCGGTGGTCGCACCGTACTCGCCCTTATCACCGCCGCGCTTTCTGAGTTCCTCTGCCTCGGTCTCGTCGAGAATTTCGGAGACAAATTCACCTGCGCCGACCGAGCTCGAGTAAGCCTTGGTGACCGTCACAATGTCCTTTAACTCATAGGGCGGGAAGGCCGCACCGACCGCCGCAAAAGCCGCCGTCGTGTGCGAGCTCGTGACCATCGGGTAAATCCCCTGATCCGGGTCCTTGAGGGAGCCGAGCTGGCCCTCGACAAGAACCGTTTTGCCTGCGCGAAGCGCCTCGGTGAGGAAAGCACCCGTGTCCGCGAGATAGGGAGCAATCGCCTCGCGGTACTCCGCCAGGGTCTGCATAATCTCATCCGCCTTCAGCGGCTCCTGGTGATAGAGGTGCACAAAGAGCGCATTCTTAATGGTGCAGATGTTTTCGACCTTCTCGCGCAGTGCCTCTTCGTCGAAGAGCTCGGCCGCCTGAATGCCGATTTTCGCGTACTTATCCGAATAGAACGGCGCGATGCCGGACTTTGTGGAACCAAAGGCCTTACCCGCGAGTCTCGCCTCCTCGTAGCTGTCCTGTAAAATGTGATAGGGCATCAAAAGTTGCACGCGGTCGGAGACCAGAATCTTCGGTGCCGGCACGCCCTGTTCCTCGATGCTCGCGAGTTCCTTCACGAACGAAGGAATGTGGAATGCGACACCGTTGCCGATGACATTGGTGATATTCTCGGAGAACACGCCCGACGGCAGAAGGTGCAGTGCAAATCTACCGTAGTGGTTGATAATCGTATGACCCGCGTTTGCACCGCCCTGGAAGCGCACCACAATGTCCGCATCCTGCGCGAGCACATCCGTAATCTTTCCCTTGCCTTCATCACCCCAGTTGGCACCGACAATTGCTTTGACTGACATATGATAAACTCCTCTCTCTTTTCGACCCTTAGACCTGAATCTCGGCCTTTTCGCCAAGTGCATCCTGATTCTCTTTCAGCAGCGGATTCACCACTTCGTTCAGGTAATCCGTGACCTGCTCCGCACTTCTGCCGATGTAGCGCTCCGGCTGCATGGTCTTCTCGAGATCCGCCAGATTCAGGTGGAACGAAGGCTCTGCGGCAATCAGCGCCAGAAGGTCGTTGTCCCTGCCCTCTGCCTTCACATGCTGTCCGGCAATCATCGAGAGCTCGCGAATCTTCTCGTGCAGTTCCTGGCGGTCGCCGCCCGCCTTGACCGCGTCCATCATGATATTCTCGGTCGCCATGAACGGAAGCTCCGCCATGAGACGCTTCTCAATGACCTTCGGGTAAACCACGAGGCCATCCACGACATTCATGTACAGGTGGAGGATGCCGTCGATTGCGAGAAAGCCCTCCGGAATTGAGAGGCGCTTGTTCGCGGAGTCGTCGAGCGTGCGCTCGAACCACTGCGTGCTTGCGACAAGCATCGGGTTCATCACATCGCTCATCACATAGTTCGCAAGGCTCGCCATGCGCTCACAGCGCATCGGGTTCCGCTTGTAGGCCATGGCCGAGGAACCGATCTGGCTCTTCTCAAACGGCTCCTCGACCTCCTTTAAGTGCTGCAGGAGGCGAATGTCGTTCGAGAACTTGTGCGCGCTCTGCGCAATGCCCGCGAGTACATTCAACACGCGGGTGTCGATCTTCCGCGAGTAGGTCTGGCCGGAGACCGGGACACAGGCCGAAAAGCCCATCTTCTCCGCGATCATCGGATCGATCTTCTTAATCTTTTCTTCATCGCCCTCAAAGAGCTCTTTAAACGAAGCCTGCGTGCCCGTGGTGCCCTTGCAGCCGAGCAGCTTCATGTTTGCGAGCACATGGTCAAGATCCTCAAGATCCAGAAGGAGCTCGTTGATCCAGAGCGTGGCGCGCTTGCCGACCGTGGTCGGCTGTGCCGGCTGGAAGTGGGTAAAGGCGAGGGTCGGAAGGGTCTTATACTTCTCCGCGAAGGTTGCGAGCTCCGCAACGACATTCAGGAGTTCGCGGCGCACAATGCGGAGCCCCTCCGTCATGAGGATGATATCCGTGTTATCGCCCACATAGCAACTGGTTGCGCCGAGGTGGATGATGCCCTTTGCGCTCGGGCACTGCTTGCCGTACGCATAGACATGGCTCATCACATCGTGGCGCACTTCACGTTCTCGCGCCTCTGCGACTTCGTAGTTGATATCCTCGGCATGCGCCTTTAATTCCGCAATCTGCTCCTCCGTAATCGGAAGTCCGAGTTCCCTCTCTGTCTCTGCGAGTGCAATCCAGAGTTTTCTCCAGGTGCGAAACTTCTTCTCCGGTGAAAACAAATACTGCATCTCCGCCGAGGCATAGCGCTCGGAAAGCGGACTCAGGTATTTATTGTATTCTTTTTGCATATGCGGTCTCCTTCTTGTTCCGATTGGCAGACTACTCCAATTTCCATAACACTCTGTATTTTAACACGAATACAGGCTTAACTCCAGTCCCACTGCATACAGGAAACATACTCCGAACCGCACACACAAAAAGCACGCCGTGAAAGCGTGCTTCCCCGTTCCTCCGAGAACAAACGGAAACATCTCTGTTACCGCTGTCCGTTGACGACTGCTCCCCGCTTTGTTCTGCCTACACGCTTTGTCGCAATCACAAATACCCTTCGACTTAATCCCGGGATTGCTTTTCCTGTAGCAGCGGCACGGCCGCGCGCGGCAGTATGCCCTGCATCGCGGCGAGTGCCACGCCGTAATTGGTAATCGGTATTTCCGCGTTGCGGCTTTCTTGAAAGCGCGACAAAAGCTCCGTATCCCCGAGCATACAGGCACCGCAGTGCACCACCAGGCTTATGTTTTTTTCGCGCAGGTCGTCCGGGAACTCGTGCCCCGAGCTGAAATAAAAGCGGAGCTTTTTCCCCGAGGCCTTTTCGAGCAGCTTCGGGAGCTTCACCGTGCCGATGTCCTTGCACTGGCGCTTATGGGTACAGCCCTCGGAGATTAATACGGCAGCGCCGTCCTCGAGTCTCCGTATGGCCTCCGCGCCGACCAGCGCTTCTTCGAGTACACCGCTCTGTCTGGCAAGCAGCATACTGAAGGAACTGAGCGGCTGTGTGTCGGGGATCAGAGCGGCAACCTCCGCAAAGGCCTGCGAATCCGTGATGATGAGAGCCGGCGCTGTTCTAAGCGCCGCAAGCAAGGCGGAAAGCCCTTCCGGCTGACAGAGAAAGGGAAAGGCTCCACCATCGAGAAGTTCCCGCACCGCCATCTGCTGCGGCAGAATGAGGCGACCGCGCGGCGCGGATTCATCCTGCGGACAGACGAGGACAACCGTATCCCCGGGCGCAACGAGATCCATGAGCAGCGCCTTCTTTTCCGCCTTACGCGGAAGCATGCCGATGGCAGTCTTAACTTCCTCTATGCCTTCTCCGCTCACGGCAGAGCAAAGATAAATTTCTTTGACCTTGGCCCCGCAGCGTGTAATAAGCCCTCTGAAGTAAGCCTCTGCCTCCCTGCGCTCGGTCTCCGTGAGCGCTTCCGCCTTGGTGATGACCGCTAAAAGCGGAATTCCCTGTGCCGCGAGCGCACAAAAGAGTCGCTCCTCCGCCGCTCCCGCCTCTTTTTTTCCCGCGAGACAGAGCACTGCCGCGTCACAGCGCTTTTGCATCTCCTCGGTGCGCCGCACGCGTTCTCTGCCGAGTTCCCCTTCGTCATCGATGCCCGGGGTGTCGATTAAGGTAACGGGCCCGAGCGGCAAAATCTCCATGGTCTTTTTCACCGGATCTGTGGTCGTTCCGGGCGTATCCGAGACCAGCGCGGCCTTCTGTGCGCTCAACGCATTGAAGAGGCTCGACTTGCCCGCATTTCTCGCGCCGAAAATACCTATATTCACGCGAAATTTTTCGCTTGCTCCGAATTCTTGCATGCGCTGCTTCCTCTCTGATTTCTGTCTGTCTTAATTTCTTTCTGTTTTAATTTCTGTCTCTCTTAATTTCTGTCTCTCTGACTTCCGGCTTTCTGAAGCCTGTCTATCTTCGTTCTGCTTTATTCTTGTATGCTTCCGAAAAAAAGCGGATGAGCTCTCCGCCCATCCGCCTTCCTCGGGTAAATCGCTTATTTCTCATACATGAAGTCATAGAGCTTCTCGGCGGAGTCAATGACGCGCGCGCCGTAATCCATCACATCGTCATAGTCCATCTCGATAATCTTTTTGTTCTTGATTGCCGGCACATCCTGCACCACCGCGTTTTCGCTGAGCGAAGCGACCGCATTCACATCCGCCGCCGCAAAGCGATCCGAGCGCACATAGACAATCACATCCGGATTCATCGAAATCAGATTTTCGAGCGTGAGGCCGTTGCCGCCCTTCTCGAGCACATTTTCCGCGTTCAGGGTCTTTAACATGCAGCTGCTCATCTTCGAGTTGAAGCCGGCAAAGGTACCGTCCGTATAGCCCGCCATAAAGAGCACCTTCTTCGGCTCTCCCTTTTGGTTGCTGACCTTGGTGAGCAGCGCGTCAATCCGCTTGTCAAGTTCGTCCGCATACGCATTCGCCTTCTCCTGCACATCAAAGATTTTGCCGATGTTGCGGACATCCTCCGGAATGTTTTTGAGCGACTGCTCAATCGAAGCGCTTGCGAGTTCGGTATAGACCGGAATGCCGAGTTCCTGATAGGACTGCACCGTGCCGATTGCCGTGTCGGTGAACATGAGAGGACCCTTGCCGAGAATCAAATCCGGCTCGAGCGCCAGTATACTCTCCTTCGAGACCGACTTCTTGTCGCCGAGACTCTTTAACGAGGCAATCTCGGTCGCAATGTCGCCCTTCAGCGCATTGTCGTTGTCAAAGACCGCGACAATTTTATCTTTTAATCCGAGCTTAATCAGAAGCTCAGTCATCGAGAGCTGGGTCGAGAGCACGTGTTCCGGCGCATGGGCATAGCTCATCTCGACTTCCTTGCCCTCGGCGTCGTAAATCTTGAGCGTCAGGGGATAGGCGGTCTTTGCAGCCGCACTGTTTTTCGCCTCAGTGCTGCTCTCTGCCGAAGCACCGTTCTCGGTACCTGCCTTGCTCTCCGTCTCCGAAGCGTTTGCGGCGCTCGTCTCGGAGCTCGCTGCCTTTTGTCCGCAAGCGGTAATCATCAGTGCCGCCGCGACTGCCGCGAGCGGTAAAAGCATCGTCTTTTTCTTCATAGCCCTTCTCTTTCTGCGGGATCTCCGCTAAAACTTCTGTTGCCAAACGCTGTTGTCAGAGATACTGAATCATGAGTTTTCCGTCAATGGGGCTCGGATACACCGCTGCCTCAATTTCAAAAATCCGCCGTATGGTTTCGGGTGTCATCACCTTTTCCGGCACACCGCTCTCCACGATTTCGCCCTGTCGCATGAGATACAGATAGTCGCAGTACTGCGCGGCAAGGCCGAGATCATGCAGCGCCGCGAGCACCGTGATGCCGAGATCTTTGATGATCGACAGAATTTCAATTCGGTAGCGTATGTCCAGATGATTCGTCGGCTCATCCAGAATCAATACCTTCGGGTTTTGTGTGAGCGCGCGTGCCAATACAACGCGCTGCTTCTCTCCGCCCGAGAGGGACTGAAAATTCCGATCGCGGTAGTCTTTCATGCCGACCTTCGAAAGCGCCTCGAGCGCCGCCTCGTAATCCCTGTCCTTTTCCCGCTCGAGCAGCGTGTGAAACGGATAGCGCCCCATCAGCGCAATGTCCATGACCGTATAGTCAAAATTAATCTGATTGAACTGCCCCATGACCGCCATGCGGCGCGCAATTTTCTTGCCCGAAAAGCGGGCAATGTCCTCGCCGTCAAGCCTCACCGTGCCGCTGTCCGTCTTCTGGGTCTTATAAATCGCGCGAAGCAAGGTGGTCTTGCCGCTCCCGTTTGCACCGAGGAGGGCCGAGAACTTGTGCTCCGGCACATCGAGCGTCACGTTTTTCACAATGGATTTTCCGGCGATCGAGACCGCGATGTTTTCTGCTTCCAGTCTCATTTATTTGCCTCCGAATCCGTAGCGTTTCCGCACCATCACATAGACAAAGAAGGGAGCACCGATTAACGCCGTGAATATGCCGACCGGCAGCTCCGTGTTCGGCAGTAAACTCCGCGCAAGCGCATCGACCCAGAGCATGAAGAGCCCCCCGGAGAGCGCCGCGATCGGCAAGAGTCTTCGATGTGCGGTACCGACCAGAGCCCGCGCGAGATGCGGAATGATGAGCCCCACAAAGCCTATCGTGCCGCAGGCTGAAATCAGAGCGCCCGTGAGCAGCGAGAGCACCAGCAAATACACGAGGCGGCAGCGAAAGGTATCGATGCCGATCGTGACAGCTGCCTCTTCCCCGAGCAAAAGGCCGTCTAAAGTCCTCGCCTGACTCATAAAAAAGAGCGTTGCCAGCAGAACAATCACGGCAATGAGCCCGATGTTCTTCCAAGCAGCACGCGTCAGCGCCCCCATGGTCCAGAACTTAATCGACATGATGCCGTCGGAATTGCCCGCGACCGCAATGATGAAATTGGAAAAGGCAGTGAGCAGCGCGTTCACGATCATGCCGGCGAGGATTAACTTAACCGAAGTGGTCTTTCCGTCCGCCGAGGCCAGTGTGAGCACCAGAAAGCAGGCGAAACCTGCGCCGAGAAATGCCCAGAAACCCGACACAATACCGACACCGAGAAACAGAGAGCCCGTTGCGCCGAGCGTCGCCCCGGCCGACACCCCAAGAATATAAGGGTCTGCCATTGGATTCTGCACGACCGCCTGCATCACGCAGCCGCAGAGCGCAAGACCGCTCCCCGCGAGAAAACCGAGGATAATTCGCGGCACGCGGATTTGCCAGACAATCTGCTCCATCGAAACCGGAATGCTGCGACCGCTTTGCCCGAAGAGATGGCGCTGTAAAACGGCCCAGGTCGTTTCGACCGGAATTCGCACCGCCCCCATGCAAAGCGTGACGAGCGCCGAGGCCAGCGCTGCGAGTATCAGGCAGAGAACAAGCCATTTTGTTTGTCTCGTGGCGTATACCTCCTTTGTTTCAGATTAGCTATGACTACTGAACTACCATCTTATCCCGACTTCTCTCTCTTGTCCAGCAGAACCTGCTCTTTTCTCCCGCAACGCTGCGACTTAGAAGCGGAAATCTCTGCGGTTCGAGGCGTAGATCTCTTTGATATTCTCCGCTGCGATTGCGCGGCTTCTTTCGTTCGGAATGCTCGTAAGTTCGGCTTCCACCAAGGCCTTGCCGGTTTCCTTGGTCTCCTCGGATGCATAGTCGGTCAGGTATTCCGCGAGCGTCATGAGTGCATTCGGATGGCAACAGTTATGAATCTGACCGCTCTTTAAGAGACTCATGAAGCGGTCGCCCGTGCGCCCCTCCCGGTAGCAGGCCGTGCAGAATGAGGGCAGGAAGCCGTCCCGCATAAGCCAGAGCAGAACTTCATCCAGGGTTCTCTGGTCCGAGACATCGAACTGCTCGGTGTCATGCAAGCGTTCTTCCTCGGCATAGCCGCCCACCGAGGTACGGGAGCCTCCGGAAATCTGCGAGATGCCGACCCGAAGCGCTTTGCCGCGCACCGCCTCCGACTCACGGGTCGAGATAATCATGCCCGTATAGGGAACCGCAATGCGGATGCAGGCAATGATCTTCAGGAAAGTCTCATCGTCAATGCCGTTCTCGAACTTGCTCGGATCGATATCGTCCGCCTTTTTGAGGCGCGGCACACTGATGGTGTGAGGGCCCACGCCGTGCACGGCTTCCAAATGCTCCGCGTGCATCAAGAGCCCCGCAAACTCGTAGCGATACTTGTCGAGTCCAAAGAGCACGCCGATTCCCACATCGTCGATTCCACCCTCCATCGCGCGGTCCATCGCCTCGGTGTGGTAGCGATAGTCGTGCTTCGGGCCGGTGGGATGCAGCGCCTCATAGCTCTCTTTGTGGTAGGTCTCCTGGAATAAAATATAGGTGCCGATGCCGGCGTCCCTGAGTTTTCGATAGTTTTCGACCGTGGTCGCAGCGATATTCACATTGACGCGGCGGATGTCGCCGTTTTTATGATGAATGCCGTAGATGGTATGGATGCACTCCAGGATATAGTCAATCGGATTGTGCAGCGGGTCCTCGCCCGCCTCGAGCGCAAGGCGCTTATGCCCCATGTCCTGGAGCGCAATGACCTCCTGCCGCACTTCTTCCTGCGTCAGCTTTCTCCGCTTGATGTGCTTATTTTCCGCATGATAGGGACAGTAGGTGCAGCCGTTCACGCAGTAGTTCGAGAGGTAGAGCGGCGCAAAGAGGACAATACGATTTCCGTAAAAGGCAAGCTTGATTTCCTCTGCGCGTTTCATCATCTCGGCATTTTTTTCGGGAAGATCGCACGCCAATAAGACCGAGGCCTCCCGGTGCGTGAGTCCCTCACAGCGGACTTTCCCGCCCTCATACTTGGGGCGCGCCTTTTCGAGTATGCGATCGATCAGTTCTTCGTTTCGTTTGTTTTCCTCCGCATAGCGAAGGGTCTCTAAGATTTCTTCGTGGGAAATAAACTCCTCTGCCCTGAGAGAGGCAGGGTTATAAGATGTGCTTGCAGATGTAGCCATGAAGGGTTTCCTTTCTTGCGGTCCGGGGGACCCGTTCCGTTCAGATTGAAATAGGATTGAGGTACTACTCAAGCGCCGATGGCGAAGGGAGCGGTTTCACGTCCCCGCGTGTCTCGGTCAGCCGGTAGCCGATGGATTCCATGCGCCGGCTTAAACAAGAACGGCAAGCTGCCGACTCGTCTCCGGTGCAGATTTTATTGTCATAGAGCAGATATTTTTTCCGGACTTCGACCGGAGACAGATTAGGCATCACGACGTTTGCCCCCGCCTGTATGCCCAGCTCCCGCCCCATGGGATGTATGGTGCCGAGCGCCGTGGTGGCCGGCAATAAAAGATTCGGCTGCAATATCCGGAGCAGGGAGAGCAAAAACAGGGTCTGATGCAAATCCCCCTGCTTCTCGTCCCGGAACACAGTCGCGTGCTGCGGGATAAAGGGGCCGATGCCGCACATGGCGGGCTTGAATTCCTGAATGAAGCAGAAATCCTCCGCGAGTGTCTCGACCGTCTGTCCGGGCGAGCCGACCATAAAGCCGCAGCCCACCTGATAGCCTATGCGCTTCAGGTCCTCGAGGCAGTCAAGTCGGTGGCGAAGCGAGAGTTCCGCCGGATGCAGCTTCCGGTAGTGTGCCTCATCCGCGGTCTCGTGGCGGAGGAGATAGCGCTCCGCGCCCGCATCGAAGAGCCGCTGATAGCTCTCGTGCGTTCGTTCGCCAATCGAAAGCGTAATCGCGCAGTCCGGGTGCTGCGCCTTCATTGCGCGGACAATCCGGATCAGCCTGTCATCGGTAAAGTACGGGTCTTCGCCGCCCTGCAAAACGAAGGTGCGAAAGCCGAGCCGGTAACCCTCGCGGCAACAGAGCAGTATATCCTCCTCCGAAAGTCGATATCGCTCCGCCTCCGCGTTGCTCCGCTGCAGACCGCAGTAGTGACAGTCGTTCTTACAGTAACTCGTAAATTCAATGAGGCCCCGCGTGAACACCTGATCTCCGTAAATCCTTTTTCGAAGCCGCACCGCTCTCTCGGCCGCCTCCTGCCGGAGTATCTCCGTCTCGGCACCGATTAATTCCGCATATTCCGAAAAAGCAAGCCCCCGCTCCCGCTCCAATTTGTCGAGCAGGACGAGGGCTCTCTCGTCAGCGCTTCGCATAGGCAGTTTTGACACTCACATGCGGCAGATTCCCGACCTTCCCGGCGAGCTCCGCAATCGTGTTCTCCGGCGCGTCGAGGGCAATCGCCATGAGGCTTATATTCTTCTTTTCGTACGGCAGTCCCATGCGCCCGATGATATAACTCCCGTAGCTGTGCAACAGCTGATTCAGGGGCTCCGCGCTGTCTCTGTCCTCCACGATGATACTCATCACCGCAATTCTGGTCTCTTCCAAACGCTTCCTCCTTACTCGCCCAGCAGTTCCTCCGGCTTTAAGGAGCCGATGCCGAGGCGCTTGTAAATTTCGAGATAGGCCTCTCGCACATTGCCGAGATTCCGGCGGAAGCGGTCCGCATCCAGGCGCTCGTGCGTATCCCGGTCCCAGAGGCGCATATTGTCCGGCGACAGGGCCCCGGTCAATACCACTTCCTCCTTGTTTTTGCCGAAGGCAAGCGAGAGGTCGATTAAATCCACCCGGCGCTCCGCAAAGTAGGAAATCAGAATCTCGTTGATGCGGAAAGCGAGCTGTGTCATCTTCCGCAAGTCCTCCTCTTTGACCAGGTCAAGCGCGAGCGCGTCATAACCGTTTAAGAAATACCGCTGTCCGCCGTCTTTCCGGTTCCGGAGCTCCGCCGTGGGGCGCGAGAGCGCTTTGCCCTCTGCCACGCCGGTTCTCTCCGCAAAACTGCCCGCACTGAAATTTCGCACCACGAGATCAAAGGAATAACGATGCACGGCGCGGAAACTTAATTCCCGCGCCGAAATCTCTTCCAGAAAAGCTGTCCGTATCCCCTTGGTCTCGAGATGGCGAAACAGGCTGGCCGTCATGCGGCTCGCGACTATCCCCTTGTCGGCGACGGTCTCGGTTCTGCCGTCCGCATCCGCGACCTGATCCAGCCACTCGACGAGGGTCACGCCCTCGGTATCCGTCGCATAGCACCGCGTCACGGCCGTGCCGCCGATACTCTCTCTCTTCTCCATCCCGTCTTTCCTCTTAAACCTGTAAACTTGCGGCAATCACATCCGCCATCGTATAACGCCCCGGCTTCTGTTCCGCGAGAAACTTTGCCGCCTCGACCGCGCCCTGTGAGAAAATGCGGCGCGAGTATGCGCGGTGGCTCAGGGTCAACACCTCGTCATCGCCCGCGTAAATCACATCGTGGTCGCCCGGAATCGTGCCGCCGCGCACCGCGGAAATGCCGATTTCGTCCTGCTCCCGCGCCGTGTGGCGCGACTCGCGGTCGTAGACATAGTGAAAGCGCTCGTCGCAGGCCGCGTTAATCTCGTCGGCGATGGCAAGTGCCGTTCCGCTCGGCGCATCCACCTTTCTTCTGTGGTGCTTCTCGACAATCTCAATGTCAAAGCCCTTCGCCGCGAGCACAGTCGCCGCCTCGGCTGCGAGTTTCATCAGAAGATTCACGCCGAGCGACATATTTGCGCTCCGAAGGATTGCCACCTTCTCCTGCAACGCCGCGATGCGCGTAAGCTGCGCTTCGCTGAGTCCCGTCGTGCAGATAACTGCGGGCATACCCGTGCGCTCCGCAAAGTCGAGCACGGCATCCACGGCCGCTGCGACCGAAAAGTCAATCAGCACATCCGCGCTCTCTTTGGTAAGCTTCGAAAAATCCGCATAGACCGGATAGTCGGCCGGTCCCGCCGTGCGGTCCACACCGGCGACAATCTCCGTGCCCGCATCCGCGAGCGCGGTGGCACTGACCTCCCGTCCCATATGACCGCAACATCCGTGCAGTAAAATACGAATCATAAAATCCCATACTCCTTCATTGCAGACTTCAGGCTCTCCAAGTGCTCAGGTTCCATCTCACAGAGCGGCAGCCGCAACGGGCCGACTTCCTTGCCCATCAGGTTCAGCGCGGTCTTCACCGGAATCGGATTCACTTCGATGAAGAGCTGGTGAATGAGTTCCGCTGCCTCAATCTGCATCGCGGCTGCCTTCCGGACATCGCCGTCCAGCATGGCGCGGCAGAGCTCGTGGGTCTTTCGCGGTGCGACGCAAGCGAGCACCGAAATCACACCCTTCGCACCGAGCGACATGAGCGGAATAATCTGATCGTCATTGCCCGAGTAGAGATCGAATTCGTGGCCGTCCAGAAACTCGAGCGTGCGCAAAATGTTGGTGAAATTGCCGCTCGCTTCCTTCATGCCGACAATGTTCGGCACATTCTTTCCGAGATAGGCGACCGTCTCCGGCTGAATCGTGAGTCCGGTTCTGCTCGGAATGTTGTAGAGCAGGCAGGGAATCTTCACTGCATTCGCTATCTGCGTATAATGGTGAATCAGACCCTTCTGTGTTGCCTTATTATAGTAGGGAGAAACCAGCAAGAGGCCGTCCGCACCGTACTTTTCCGCCTCAATCGACATCTCTACCGCGGTATCCGTCGAATTGGAGCCGCTGCCGGCCACAACCGGAATCCGGTGATTTACGATCTCAACACTTCTCTGAATCACTTTGAGATGCTCCTCGTGCGTAAGTGTCGAAGCCTCGCCGGTGGTGCCGCAGGAAATCAGCGCGTCCGTTCCCTCGGCAATCTGCTCCTCAATGAGCTCTTCAAGCTTCTCGTAATTGACCGTGAGGTCATCATTCATCGGTGTTATCAGGGCAACACCGGAGCCCTCAAAAATGCTTTCCATGCATTTCCTCCGTCTTCACATCCGTGATCGAATCCAATGCGTTTACTTTTCCGTACATCCGGCACTGCGCCGTTTTCTGACGAAGTCCCGATAAAATGAGACTTCCTCTGCTACATTATCGTAACATAGCCATATTTGAAAAGCAAGGCAGGGCTCTATGGACGCTGCGGTTTCGGCTCCGCAAAAAAAGGGAAGAGCTGCCAAAGCTCCTCCCTTTTCGTCTCAGCTCTCCTGATAGACGATGATATACGCCTTCACGTTCTCGCTCCCCTTCACCAGAGTCAGCGGAACGCTGAGCACATCGCGCGGCACCTCTCCCTTATAGTATTCCTTGCGCTCCTCCGGGGAGTAGGCATACATCGCGGCCGAATAGCTGTGTCCCTTCTCGAGCTCCACATCAAATTCTACCTTCTCGCTCACCAGGTTGATGTTCTTTCCCAGCGCGTTTACTTCCGTGCTCTCATAGACGCCCGCAATTCTGTGTGATCCCTCCGGAAGCGCGACAATCTTCTCAAGATTCTCTCCGCTCACCGTCTCAAAGAGAGAGAGGTCCCGACCGTCAATCGAAAACTTCTTTCCGTAGAGATGCAGGAGCGCCTTGTCCGCATTTGACGCCTGATAGTCCGTTGCCTTACTTTTGCGCTTCTTCTGGATGCTCATCATAATCACAAAGAGCAGCGCCCAGACACCCACCACGATTGCAATAATCAACTTTGTGTCAATCATTTTCTTCCCCTCCTAAACTTCTCCATCCGCTTCGCCGACTGACTGTGCGGCTTTGTATGTTTACCGTATTGAATGGCAACGAAAGAACAGCTGTGCGGGCAGTTTCTCGCACACTTGCCGCAGCCTATGCAACTGTCATCCGCGGAAAAGCGACGGGGCTTACACTTGATTTCATTGTAAATCGACTGTGCAAGCAGGTCAAGCGAATGCATCGGCGCGTGCGACTTCACGCATACCGCTCGCCGTAGGCCGCCTTTGCCGCCTCTGTCTGCTTCCGGATAAAAGCGGTCTTACCCTCCGTGTAGGCGTCCCGGTCGTGCTCGTACTGTCTCCAAAGTTGCTGTTTCAGCACCTCGTATTCATTTGCGAGCACCGGATTTTCACGGAGATAATCCCTGAAGTAGAGTTCATCACAGTCCCCGCGGTACCTGAGGTGTAAGTGAAAAACCTCTTTTGCAAAGCCCTCTTCGGTGTAGCCGAGGCGCAGAAAAATCCTGCTGGGCTCCGTGTATTTTCGCACAAAGCCAAGGCTTTCTATTGTTTGTGCCGCCCGCGCCATATCCTCTTTCGGTTCCAGTTCCGCCATGATATCCACAATATTCTTGGCCCGGATCCCCGGAATTGCGGTGCTGCCGACATGGCTGATTCTTGCAACCGCGAAGGCTCGCAGAACTTCACTAAGCTTCTTTTCCATCGTCGCGTACTGCGTGTCCCAGTTGTCATCATGAGAAACCAGAAAGATGGGGAACAGCTCCCGGAATTTCTCCGGGCTCATATTCGTCACCTGCCTCTCCATATTCGCCTTGCCTCTCAGACTGTCTCTAAAAAGCGGAGAAACGCCTGCTTGCCTACCTCGTTTCGCCGGTAGACACCTGCATCTTCGAGGACCTTTGCGAACACGAGACCGGTCTCCTTCCGCACAATTTCGAAAGCATTGTCCGCCGTGATCCGGTACTGCGGGGCAAAGTGCTCTGCCCAGTCGGCATGCTTCTCGGTCAGGGGATTTTCTCGGAGCGACTTGCCGTTTGCAAGAGCCTCGGCGACGGCCGTGAGCTCGGTCTTCAGTCTGGCGGGCAGCACAGCAAGTCCCATGACTTCGATCAAACCAATGTTCTCTTTTTTGATGTGATGCAGGGCCGCATGCGGATGATAGAGCCCCAGCGGATGCTCCTCTGTGGTCAGATTGTTCCGGAGCACGAGATCCAGTTCGTACTTGCCGTCCCGCATGCGCGCAATCGGCGTAATCGTGTTGTGCGGCACACCGTCGGTCTCCGCAAAGATCATCGCGTCGGCATCGGTATAGCCGCGCCAAGTCTTTAAAATCCGGTCCGCGAGCTCAATGAGCCGCAGTCTGTCCGATGCGGAGAGACGAATGACCGACATCGGCCACTTCACAATGCCTGCGCTCACATCGTCAAAGCCCGGGAAACGGAACGCTGTCTCAATCTTCGCCCGCTCCATCGCAAAGCTGTAGTGACCGCCCTGGAAGTGGTCGTGCGCCAAGATAGAGCCGCCCACAATCGGCAAATCCGCATTCGAACCTACGAAGTAGTGCGGGAACTGGCGCACAAAGTCGAGGAGCTTTGCGAAGGTATCGCGATCAATCTTCATCGGCGTGTGCTCGCGGTTAAAACAGATGCAATGCTCGTTGTAATAGACATAGGGCGAATACTGCAAAAACCAGGGTTTTTCATTGATTGCAATCGGAACAATCCGGAGATTTTGCCGCGCGGGGTGATTCACGCGACCCGCATAGCCTTCATTTTCCGCGCAGAGGAGACAGCGCGGATAGTTTGACGCCGGCAGATTTCTGGCTGCCGCAATATCTTTCGGGTCCTTTTCGGGCTTCGAGAGGTTGATGCTGATGTCAAGCGTCCCGTAATCTGTCTCGGTTGTCCAACGGAGGTCCTTCGCGCAGCGGTCGCGGCGGATATAATTCGTGTCGCCGCTGAACTTGTAGTACCAGTCGGTCGCGGCCTTCGGGCTCTCCCGATAAAGCGCTTCGAACTTTCGTCTGACTTCCGCCGGGCGCGGCGTGAGCCGCCCCATGAGCTCGGTGTCGAAGAGATCCCGGTAGGTTGTTGTATTCTCCTTCAGCACACCGCGCGCATACGCGTCGTCCAGCAGGGTGTCCAAAATCTCGGGCAGGGTTGCATCCTCCGCGACCGAGAGCTCGGTCAGCGCGTCGAGACGGAGCGCGTCGAGCAGCGTGTTGACCGCCCAGATTCGCTCTTCCTCCTCGATCAGTCCTGTTTCCTTTGCATAATCCACCAGTTTCAGTACAGCATTCATACGTTTTTTCCCTCATCCTATTGGTATTGGCTGATGCCGAATCAACGCGCTGTGTCTCTCATGTGATTCACATACTGCCCGTGCGCCTTTGTGTGCTTCCCGTACGGAATCGCAAACACTTCTCTTTGATCCGGACCGGCTTTTTGTTTACCATAACGTCTGTCTCTCTGCGCTGTATCGCACGATTCCCTATGGCACCGATCGCGCCGGGCGTGGTCCCGTAGCATCCGTTTCCTCTCAATTTCGTTTTATGACGATGTTCCTTGCACTCTTCACAATCGAATTCGCGGGCACCGGACCGCGCACCGAGGTCAGCGGGTAAATCATCGTATTCTTTCCGACGACAGAACCGGGGTTTAAGACCGTGCCGCAGCCCACCTCGACATAGTCGCCGAGGATCGCGCCGATTTTCCGGAGGCCTGTCTCGATTGCCCCGTCATCAGTCCGGATCACGATGTTCTTCCGGTCGGACTTGATGTTGCTCGTAATCGAACCCGCGCCCATGTGCGCGTGGTAGCCGAGAATCGAGTCGCCGACATAGTTATAATGCGGCGCTTCGACACTGTCAAAGAGCAGTGAGTTCTTAAACTCGCAGGAATTGCCCGCGACACTGCCCGCGCCGATCAGCACATTTCCGCGAAAATAAGCGCAGTGCCTGAGTTCCGCGTTCGCACAGACAATGAGCGGCCCCGTGAGGCTCACACTCGGCGCGACTTTGGCGCTCTTATGAATCCAGATCTGCTCGCCCCGCTTTTCGTATTCATCCGGGGAAAGTTGCGAGCCTACTGCGACAATCCACGCCCCGAGCTCGGGGAGCGCCTCGTAAGGATAGCGGAACTTCGCGAGAAAATCCCCCGCCATGCTGCGACTCAGGTCAAAGAGCGCCTTCACTTCGATCTCTGCTGCCTTCATTTACTGCCTCCTTTTCGCCGTACCGCGCGCCGTTTTTCCGTGACGGCCGGATAATACTGTCTGCTCGCCTCAAAGGCCTCGCGGAGCTTATAGCTTGCGCTCTGCTTTGCCGCGAGACCGGTGCGCCGCGCCACAAAGTCACGGAGTTTTGTCATGTAATCGGCCTCGCTGATTTCGCCCTGCTGCACCATCGTGAGCCCCTTCTCCCAGCTCGCCGTGAGCTCGGGGCGGAGGAGGGGCGGCATCGAGAGATTCACTGCCTCCACAATCAGTTCGCCGAGCTGGGTCGGCGTGATAATCTGGGTTTTTCCGTTCAACGCAAGGTATTTGTTGTTGACGAGTTTTTTCAGAATTTCCGCGCGGGTCGCACTCGTGCCGATGCCGGAGCCCTTAATCTGGCTCCTGAGTTCCTCATCCTCAATCAGCTGTCCCGCGTTTTCCATTGCGAGTATCATGCTGCCCGAGGTGTAACGCTTCGGCGGCGAGGTCTCGCCCTCGCGAAGGTCAAAGCCCTTCGCTTCGACCGCCGCCCCCTTTTTTGCTGCCGCGAGTGCGGCGGCAAGTGCAGCCGTACCGCTGTTTTCGGCCTCTCCCTCTTCTTCCTTCTCTTTCTCCTCTTTGTCCTTCTGTTTCTTCTCGCCGGACACTTTGAGCCACCCTTCTTCCGCGAGAGAGCGGATGCCGGCAAAGAAGTGTTCTCTGCCGAAGAGAAGTTCCAGAGAGCGCTTCTCATAGACCGCGGGCGGATAAAAAACAGCCAGAAAACGCCGCGCGATCATCTCGTAAATCTGCGCGGAGAGCGGCGAAAGCCCCGGGAGCGCCCCGAGTCCCTGTCCCGTCGGAATCAGTGCGTAGTGGTCGGTGATCTGCTTGTCGTCCGTGTAGCGCGTCTTTGCGATACCTTTGTAACTGCCGTTTGAGAGCACCTCCTGCGCGAAACCGCCGACCGCCTGCACCCGCGTGAGACCGCTCAGATTCTTCTGAATTTCTTTTGCGACCGCCGAGGAGAGGACACGCGCATCGGTTCTCGGATAGGTCACAAGCTTTTTCTCGTAGAGCTCCTGCGCGACCTTCAGGGTCTGGTCCGGGCTTATCTTAAAGCGCCGCGCGCAGTCGTTCTGCAGCTCCGCGAGGTTATAGAGTAAGGGTGGGCGCTTGACTTCCTTCTTCTTCTCGTTTTTTAAGAGCGTCGCCGTGCCCGGAAGAGCGGACATTAAATTCTGCCGAAACACTTCGGCATCCTCCTTTTTCAGGAAGCCGTTGTTCTTATAGAGCCCCGGAAAGCCCTCATAGGCAGAGCCCTTCTCCGCGCGCCACTCGCCGAAAAAGCGCTGACCCGAGAGCTCAAACTGCCCGAAGATGCGGTAAAAGACCGTCTTCCGGAAGGCTCTGATTTCATTTTCCCGCCGCACGACCATGCCGAGCACACAGGTCATAACGCGCCCGACCGAGACCACGGTATAGCGCTGCCGTAAAAATGAGGCGAGCGCCGCCCCGTAGCGGAGGGTCAGTACCCGGGAAAAGTTAATGCCCATCAGATAGTCTTCCTTCGCGCGGAGATAGGCCGCCGCCGCGAGATTCCGATAAGCGCTCCAGTCCTTTGCCTCGGCGACGCCGCGCCGTATCTCCTCCTCGGTCTGGGAGTCGATCCAGACCCGCTTTCGCACCTTCGTATCCGGCACGCCCGCCATTTGATCGACCAGGCGGTAGATGTACTCACCCTCGCGCCCCGAGTCGGTGCAGATATAAATCGTCTCGACATCCTCTCTGGTCAGCAGTCGCTTCACAATCTCAAACTGCTTTTTGACCTCCGGAATCACCTCATAGCGAAACGCTTCCGGCAAAAAGGGCAGGGTGTCGAGCGACCACTTTTGATAGCGCGCGTCATAGACTTCGGGATAACTCATCGTGATGAGATGACCGACGCACCAGGTCACAATGCTGTCGCCAGACTCCAGATAACCGTCCTGCCGCCGACCTGAAACGCCGAGCACCCGCGCAAACTCCTGCGCGACACTCGGTTTCTCCGCAATAAACAGCCGCTTCAGTTTGTCCCCTCCTCTTTTGCAAAGCCGCCGAAGCGGTAGATGCTGGTCGTCCGGAAGGTCTCCCCTAAGCCGATGACCGGCTGTACCCAGTCCGGGTGGTGCAGGGCGTCCGGAAAGCACTGGGTCTCAAAGCAGTAGCCGCCGCGTCTTTGGTAAAGCGCGCCGCCCTTCCCCCGCGGTGTGCTCTCGCCGAGCCAGTTCGCCGTATAGAACTGAAGTCCCGGGCGGTCGGTGTAGACTTCCAAGCTCCTGCCGCTCACCGGATCGTGTGCTTCCGCGACAAGGCGCACCCGGCCGTCGTAGTCCTTGACAACAAAGTTGTGATCGTACCCGTGGCCGAGTACCAGCTGCTCTTCGTTCGCCCCGATATCACGCCCTATGGGCTTCGTCTGCCGGAAATCAAAAGCAGTCCCCGTGACAGCCCGCACTTCGCCGGTCGGAATCGAGACTGCGTCGGTCGGCGTGAAATAATCCGCGTTCATCCGGACTTCCTGTCCGTCGACCGCCCCCGCGGCATGACCCGCAAGATTAAAATAAGCGTGGTTCGTCGGATTGAATACCGTGTGTGCGGCCCCCGCTGTCAGCGTTCCCGCATAGTGAATCTCGACCGCATTTTCCGCCGTGAGACGATAGGTCACGGAAAATGAGAGGGCGCCCGGAAAACCCTGTGCGCCGTCCGGCTCTTCCAGCGAGAAGCGGACCGCATTCTCTTCCTCGAGCACTTCTGCGCGGAACAGCCGCTTCCACCAGCCGTCCGGCCCCGAGTGAAGATTGTTCTCGCCCTGATTTTTTTCGAGCTGACAGTGCTTGCCGTCGAGCGTAAAACCGGCCCCCGCAATGCGGTTTGCATGCCGCCCGACGATTGCGCCGAGACAGCCCGGATTTCTCTCGTAAATCGCGGGATCGTCGTAGCCGAGTATCACGTCGACCGTTTTTCCGCCCCCGGCGGGCAGTTCCATGCCGACCCACGCCGCGCCGAGATCTGTAAAGCGCGCGCAAGCACCTGCTTGGTTGCTGAGCTCATAGAGCTTAGCCTCTCTGCCCTCCGAGAAGGTACCGAAACTTCTCTGTTTTACTGCCATTTTCTCACCTCCGCTGTCTGAGTGCCCTGCCTGTGGGCATTCCGCTTCGAACTCTCAATCTTTTATTTTAGCACATCTACTACATTTTTCTCTGTTTTTCCGTAGGCCCGAGAAGGACATCCAAGGCTTTCCCCGGCAGCTTTTGCACTGCGAGAAAGAGCCGGTACACGGGCTCCGCCGCAAAAAGCCTGACCAAAAGCAGAGAGAGCAAAAAGAGCAGGGGAAAGGCAAGCCGCGGACGCGTCGCAAAATAGGACGGGTAGCCGAGCAAGAGACCTATGTCTCTCAGCGGACGATGAAGCATATAGATCGGCAGACTCCGTTCACCGCGCACGGCGAGTCCCGCACCGAAGTTCGGAAGTCGAACGAGCAGCTTCCCGAACACAAAAAAGCCCGCACTGATGATGCCCGCGGCCAAATACCAGAAGAGCCGCAAAAGCCAGGGCGCCGTCCGAACAAGTTCCGGCATCGCGGAAGTATCCAGGCGGGTGTACCAGACGCCGTAAATCAGAGTCTGGTAGGGGTGCAGCCATCCGCCGCTATGAAAGACAAAATAGAGGGCAAGGACAGCAGCGACCAACATGAGTCCCCATTGCGCACGCCCTCCGTTCTTGATCCATGCAGAGAAGCGTTTTTCCCCGAGAAAGGCGCCGCCGTAAAAGAAGGGCGCAAAGGCAATCACACGGTCTAAGGCGAGAAAATCCGCGAGATGCAAACGCCCATCCAAGTCACCGAGACCCAGACTTAACGCAAGGATGAGGAGCAGCACCGGCGCTGCCTTAAAGGCGCGCCGTAACAGAGCAAAGAGCGGCAGGGCGAGCGTCCAGAGAAAGAGCGCGAGCACATACCAGGGGGTGCCGCTCTCATGCCAAAAATCCGGCCAAGTTCCGCCCGTTTGATAGGCTGCCCGCTCCGGGTAAAAGACCAGCCACTTAAAGCAAAAATAGAGCCAGAGTAAAGTGAGGCAGCGCTTACACCAGTGCCGCGGACTCCTGAGCGCATGTCCCGCGAAGAGCCCCGAGAGAAAGACAAAGGCCGGCATGTGAAAACTGTAGATCAAATCAAAGGGGAGATTTATGCTCCACACCCCGAAACCGAGCAGTGGCAGGAGAAAATGCCCGAGCACCACCAGAAAGATCAGTGCCCCCTTCATTCCGTCGATTTCCTTTGCCCTCATGCCTTCCCCCTTCTCCTTTGCGCTACCTTCGGGTTCTGTTCCCCCGGGATACACGTTCTGCTCAGCGCTCTGTATCTTCTGCAATGCTACGGTCTGCCCCTGCCGTCAGCTTGAAGCTTTTTTGTTGTCCTTCTCTTTTTCTTTGTTTCTCTTTGCGCACTGCTATGCCGCGCTTTGCATCTGCCAAATTCCGCTTTCATTCCGCTTCTATTCTACCGTAAGTGCCCGGATTCAGCCACAGCACAAAAGAGCCGCCTCCCAAAAACCGGGAGAGCGACTCTTTTCTCTGCGCTTACTATTCAGATGACACCGTATGCTTATTTCGCTGCGATATAGCCGAGGGCGGTCAGCGCCTCCGCGCACTCGACCGCGCCGCCCGCTGCGCCGCGGAGCGTGTTGTGGGAGAGGCCCACAAACTTCCAGTCGTAAATCGTATCTTCGCGGAGCCGGCCGATCGAGATGCCCATGCCGCCCTCGTAGTTCACATCAAGCGCGACCTGCGGGCGATTATCCTCCTCCATGTAGCGGATAAACTGCTGCGGTGCGCTCGGGAGCTTCATCTCCTGCGGCAGACCGCTGAACGCCGCGAGCTTCTCAAGGAGCTGTTCCTTCGTGGGCTTCTTCCGGAACTTCACGAAGACCGCCGCCGTGTGGCCGTTTAAAACCGGCACACGGATGCACTGGCTGCTGATCTTCGGCTCCGTCGCCGGCTCGATATGATCGCCCTCGATGTGTCCGTAAATGCGGAGCGGTTCTTTCTCGCTCTTTTCTTCCTCGCCGCCGATGTACGGGATGATGTTGCCGACCATTTCCGGCCAGTCCTTAAAGTTCTTGCCCGCGCCGGAGATGGCCTGATAGGTCGTGACAATCGCCTCGTAGGGCTCAAACTCTTTCCACGCCGCAAAGACCGGCGCATAGCTCTGAATCGAGCAGTTCGGCTTGACCGCGACAAAGCCTCTCTCGGTGCCGAGACGCTTTCTCTGCGCGGCGATAATCTCAAAGTGCTCCGGGTTCACCTCCGGAATAACCATCGGGACATCCGGGGTCCAGCGGTGCGCCGAGTTGTTCGAGACGACCGGCGTCTCGTGCTTGGCATAGGCATCCTCGATTGCGCGAATCTCTTCCTTCGTCATATCGACCGCCGAGAAGACAAAGTCCACTTCACGCGCCACCTGCTCGACCTCATTCACATTGTGAATGACCATCTTCTTGTAGCGCTCCGGCATCGGAATGTCGAGTTTCCAGCGGTCGCCGACCGCCTCCTCATAGGTCTTGCCGGCGCTCCGCGGGCTCGCCGCCAGGACCGTGACCTCAAACCACGGGTGCTGCTCCAGAATTGTCAGAAAACGCTGTCCCACCATGCCCGTTGCGCCGAGAACACCGACTCTCAGCTTTTTCTCAGGTGCGTGAAATTCTCTTTTCATCCTCAAATCCTCCGTACATGCGCCATTGCGCGAAATGCTCTCTCGTATGGCTCATAACTATACTCTGCTTTTTCCGAGTTGGCAAGTATGTTTTCGCGGTATGCGTACATTTGTGTTTATTGCACGGACAGACTTGTCGCTTTGCTCTTCTATCACGCAAAAACGCACAGTCCGCTCGGGACTGTGCGTCGTATTTTATGTCACAGCAGACTCTCCACAAACGCACGGACCTCTGCCATGTCCGCGGTCGGCTCAAAACGCTTCACGACATTTCCGTCGCGATCCACGACAAACTTCGTGAAATTCCACTTGATGTCCGGCTTCTCGGCGTAGTGTCTGTCCTGCTTCAGAAGAAGCGCGGACATCATCAGCGCCTTCGGCCCCTTGCCAAAGCCCGCAAATCCCTGCTGACTCTTCAGGAAGGTGTAGAGCGGGAGCTCGTGCTCGCCGTTCACCTCGGACTTCTTCTGCTGCGGGAAGGTCGTGTGGTACTTCAGCGTACAGAACTCGTGAATTTCCTCGTCCGTGCCGGGCGTCTGTCCCGCAAACTGGTTGCAGGGGATATCGATGATCTCGAGTCCCTTGTCGTGATCCGCCTCGTACATTGCCTCGAGCGGCTCATAGTGAGGCGTGAAGCCGCAACCGGTTGCCGTGTTGACAATCAGCATAACCTTGCCCTTGTAGTCCGAGAGTTTCAATTCTCCGCCGCCGACCGACGGCACACTGTAATCGTAAATGCTCATACCTTGTCCTTTCCGGTAAATACCAAACAGGCAAAGCCTAGCATAGCTCTAGGAATAAAACAAGTCTCAGGCCGCCGTGCCGTATTTCGTTTCGAGACGGTCTGCGATCGCCGTGTACTTGTCACGGAGTTCCTGCTCCGTAGGATCCGCCTCAAAAGCCGCCGAAGCCGCATTGATTTCCGCAAAGATTTCCGGCGAAAGACTGCGCTCGGCAAATGGGTAGACGACGGTATTTTCCTTTTCGATGTGGCGGTCTAAGAGCGCGGCATAGCCCATCGCCTCGGCGATAATATCGAGGCGGTTGTCATCGCTCGGGTCCTGCCGGAAGCGCTCTAACGCCTCGGTCAGGGCAAGCACATGCCCCCTGCCGAGATCGTGCTCGACCAGCATGCCGTGGGTCACCAGATTCTCACCGATCTTTCCCATGTTGGCGACCATCGCCTTGAAGAGGTGTTCCTCCTCCTTCTTGTGGTGGTGGTGATCCGCATAGTTCCGGATGAAGTCGATTGCCTCGGCAAAGTCCTCCTGATTTACTTCCTCGCCGTGCATCACCGAACGGCACATCGCGCGAAGCACCCGCAACATGCGTCTTATGTTCTCATGCTCTTCAACCATAAGGGAGATGCTCTCGTTCATGCCTTCTCCTTTAACACATAGCTCATCTCGGCGGGCGAGAGCAGCTCTAGGCGGGTGCCGGAGAGCATACCGCGCATCTCGGCGAGACGCAGCGCATAGTAGAGTTCCGGAGACTGACCGGCCTGAATCCAGAAGTCGCCGTGCAAATCCTGGTCGAGTGTCCAGGCAATGTGATCCTCCGCCTGCTCCGTCACACGGTCCACATGGTCGCAGGGCATGCCGTTCACAAGATTGTCGCCGTAGAAGCGATACGCCTCTGCGGGACTCGCCTCCGCCGGCACTGCATTCGACGCGCCGAACGCAAAGACCTCGTCTTCAATCCGGGACTTTGCGTCGCTGTCCTCTTTCAGAATCGCCGCGACAAGTGCCGCATAGCGACCCTCGGCGTCGTGAATGCGCGCCTGCAGCCAGCCGTGAATGTTGTCGGTGTCAATCAGCTCCTCGAGCGGACGAAGCTCGCGATTCACATAAGTCTCATACTTGCCGCTGTCGCCGCTTCTCGCGCCCTCCTGCTCGGCGAGAGTTGTGATCAGTTCCTCCTGGAGGCGAATTTTGCGATACAGCCAGTGGTGAATCGGTCCCAAAAATAAGCTCATACTTTCCTCATTTCTCCGCAGCCTCTGCGGTCTTTGTTTTTCTTTTTGCGGTTCCCTGTATACAGGAAGACGCCGTGCGGCATCCGCCCTACCCGAGCAGTCTACCACACGGCGTCTTTTTATTTCCGTTGCCGGTGCAACAAGTTGCGTCAAATCACTTCCATCACACGAATCATGTTCGTGTTGCCGCTCACGCCGAGCGGCAGACCTGCGGTCAGGATGACCGTATCGCCCTCGGACACCAGTCCAAGCTTCTTGGCTTCGTGGAGTGCGGCGTCAAAGAGCATGTCGGCATTGTCCTCCTGCGGAATCAGCACCGGAATCACACCGAAGAGCAGATTCATCTGGCAGGCAACCGTCTGGCTCACCGTGCAGGCAATGACCGGGCACTCCGGGCGGTACTTCGCGAGGCGTCTCGCCGTGAAACCGGAAATTGTGACTGTGACAATCGCCTTTGCGCGAAGATCCTCCGCGACCGTGCAGGTCGCATGGCTGATTGCGGTCGTCGCATCCTCTTGCTTCTCGGTCTCGAGTCTTCTTCTCCGCTCGCTGTAGTTGATGTCCTGCTCGGTCTTCTCGGCAATCTTGCTCATCATCTCGACCGCCTCGACCGGATAGCTTCCGGCCGCTGTCTCGCCCGAGAGCATAATGGCCATCGTGCCGTCGTAAATCGCATTTGCGACGTCCGTGACCTCGGCGCGCGTAGGCCGCGGGTTGTGAATCATCGAGTCGAGCATCTGGGTCGCCGTGATGACAATCTTGCCCATCTTTGCGCCGAGCTTGATGATGTCCTTCTGGATTGCCGGGACATCCTCAGCCGGAACCTCAACGCCGAGATCGCCGCGCGCCACCATGACGCCGTCGGCCTCCTTGAAGATTTCCTTGATATTCTTCACGCCCTGCACGGACTCGATCTTTGCGATGATCTTCATCTTGCTGCCGTGCGCATCGAGAATCTCGCGGATTGCGCGGATATCCGCAGCCGTTCTCGTGAACGAAGCCGCAATATAGTCAAAGCCCATCTGGCAGCCGAACTCAATGTCGCTTCTGTCCTGGTCGGAGATAAAGGGCATCGAGAGATCGGCGCCCGGAATGTTCACACCCTTGTGGTTCGAGACCTTGCCGCCGTTCTCGACCGTGCAGTGAATTTCGGTGCCGTCCACTTCGTCGACGCGAAGACCGATCAGACCGTCGTCAATCAGAATGACGCCGCCCTTCTGCACATCGCTCGGCAGTTCCTTATAACTTACGGAGACAATCGTGTTGTCGCCGAGCAGCTCTCTCGTGGTCAGCGTGAACTTTGCGCCCTTCTCAAGCACTTCCGAGCCGTTCTGAAAGTCGCGAAGACGAATCTCCGGGCCCTTCGTGTCGAGCAGCGTTGCAACCGGGAGACCCAGCTCTCTGCGGAGCTTCACCACGCGCTTGAATTTCTCGGCGTGCGCCTCGTGCGTGTCATGAGAAAAGTTAAAACGTGTCACATTCATGCCCGCGAGCATGAGCTTCTTCAGCATCTCCTCGCTGTCACTGGCAGGTCCAATCGTGCAGATAATCTTTGTCTTTCTCAAAATTCTCTCCTTTGAAGTCTCTCCCGAGACCTTGAAACTACAATATCTCTCTTCAAATCGCAGAATTTTAGCACAAGTCTTTCCCTTTTGCAAGTCTCAGCGCTTCACGCGCGCGCCCTTGCCCGCCATCAGCGCTTCGACCTCGTCGACACTTGCCATCGATGTGTCGCCCGGCGTGGTCATCGCGAGCGCCCCGTGTGCCGCGCCGTACTCGACCGCCTTCTTCGGGTCGCCCGTCGTCATGAGCCCGTAAATCAGACCCGAGGCAAAGCTGTCCCCGCCGCCCACGCGATCCAGCACTTCCATGGCCTCATAGCCGCGCGAAAAGGCGAGCGCACCGTCGGCAAAGCAAATGGCCTTCCAGTCGTTCACGGTCGCCGAGTGCACGGTGCGGAGCGTCGTCGCAACCACCTTCCAGTTCGGGAACTCGGCCGCGCCGCGCCGGAGCATCTCCTGGTACCCCTCCAGGTTCAGCTGATCGAGGCTCTCGCTGTTGCCGGGGACCTCGAAGCCGAGGCAGGCCGTAAAGTCCTCCTCGTTGCCGAGCATCACATCCACATAGCGCGCGAGGGCGCGGTTTACTTCCTGCGCTCTCGCCTTGCCGCCGATTGCATTCCACATCGAGGGACGGTAGTTTAAGTCGTAGGAAATCACGGTGCCGTAGCGATGCGCCGCCTCGCAGGCCGCAATCGCGGTCTCTCCGGCGCGCTCCGAGAGCGCCGCGTAGATGCCGCCGGTGTGCAGCCAGCGGACACCGATCTCGCCGAAGATGTAGTCGAAGTCAAAGTCCTCCGGCCCCATCTGCGAAATCGCCGTGTTGGCCCGGTCGGAACAGCCGAGCGCGCCGCGGACACCGAAGCCGCGCTCCGTAAAATTCAGGCCGTTCCGGCAAGTTCTGCCGATGCCGTCCGTCTTCACCATGCGGATAAAATCGGTCGCAACACCGCCCTGCTCAATGCAGTCGACCAGGAGCTTTCCGACTTCGTTGTCGGCGAAGGCCGTGATGACCGCCGTCTTTAAACCGAAACACTTGTGGAGACCGCGCACCACATTGTATTCGCCGCCGCCCTCCGAGACACGGAAGCTCCGTGCCGTTCTGACTCTTCCCTCGCCCGGATCGAAGCGAAGCATAATCTCACCGAGGCTCACGGCGTCAAAGGAACATTCCTCGCGCGGTCTGAGTTGCAGGTCCATTTGTCTGTCCTCCTTCGTGACTGTCGTTGGTTCAGCGCTCCAGCTGGGCGCGCATATTTTCCATCCTGCGCAGGCGGTTTTCGCGCTGCTGTTGCATTGCTTCTTCGGAGAACCCCTGATAGATGGTCTTCTCCGCCTCTTCCTCCGCCTGCAGTACGGCCTTTTTCAGTTCCTCCGCCTTCTCCGCGAGCACGGCGCTCTCCGGCTGGCCGAGTTCCGTCCGCACATAGCCCTTCAATGCGAGATACTCGAGCAGTGCATTCGCGCCAATCTGCGTAGCGTTCAGGTACTCCGCAAACTCGCGCATACTCTCAATCTTCTCAAAGTTTGCAAGGAACATAACCGCCGCGATTTCCCGCGGCTCGAGGTCAAAGCGCGCACCTATCGTTTCCGCGTAGCGCCGGAACAGGCGCTCGACATAATAGTGTTCCGTCCAGACATTGGCGCTAAGCGGCGCATGCGCCGCAAAGGCCTTTTCCTCGCCGAGTCGCTTCGAACCCGGTAAAAACGGAATCACGCCATCGTCATGCGAGTAGTCGAGCAGAAAGCCGTAAATTTCCGGCCGGTGGCTTGCATACTCCTCCTCCGAAAAGACTTTTTTGTAAAAGTCCCGGTAGTAGTTCAGCACATTCATCTTCATCCGGACGATGTTCGGGATATTCAGGCCCTGTTGCACGAGCGAGCCTTCTGTCTTCACATAGTAGTAGGTCGGCGCGCGGAGCACAAAAATGCGCTCGGCATGCAGAATGTACTCCATATTGAAGATAAAGTCCTCGCACCAGCGCAGCTTCTCGTCCATGCGGAGATGATAGTGCTCCACGATGTCGCGGCGGAAAAACTTGTTCCAGATGACGCCGTAATAGTAATCGGCCGGACTCTTTGCCATGCAGGCCGCAAATTCCTCCCGCGTGAGCAGGCCTTCTTCGTCAATCGAGCCCTTTCTGGCGGTCCACCCGTCTACGACGCGATAAAAGTCGGAAATCACGAGATCCGCCCGGTTTGTCTCGGCAGCGTGAAAAAAGAGAGCTGTCGCCTCCGGCGTGATCCAGTCGTCGGCGTCGAGAAACTGGAGATAGTCTCCGGCTGCGAGCGAGAGCGCCTGATTTCTCGTGTCCGAGACTCCGCTGTTTTCCTTGTGAACCACGCGAATGCGGGCATCTTTCGCCGCATAGGCATCACAGAGCGCCGGCGTGCCGTCTTTAGAGCCGTCGTCCATGACGAGCACCTCAAAATCCGTAAAAGTCTGCGCGAGCACGCTATCCAGGCAGCGCGCGAGAACCTTTTCGGCGTTGTAGACGGGAATGATAATCGAAACTTTCGGCATACACACCTCCCACCGGAAAAACGAAAAAAAACGCTTATTTCCACTTTCCAGTATACCTGTTTTCAAGGCAATGCGCCTCACATTTTCTCCGACTTCTCTGAATTAAATCCGAGAGTCCTCCCCGGGAGGATTGTCTCGGCGCCCGCTTTCCGCTATACTTGGGGACGTCGGCGAGGTACGCAGTGTTTTCGCCGCGCAAGAAAGAAGGTCTCGTTCTATGAATCGAAAATATTTTGACTATTTGGAGCAGACGGCCCCCGAAGCCGCTGCCATTCTGGAGAGCAGGAGTTTCCGCTCTCTCTTACATTATCCGCGTCACATTTACACAAATACCTATGACCACTCGGTCCGCGTCGCGGTCTGCATGGCCTGGCTTGCCGCGCGCAGCGGCGCCGACCCGAACAGTGCCGTCAAGGTGGGATTGCTCCACGACCTCTGCTTTGTCGACTACACCCGGAAAAACGACCACCCGGGGCTCTACTGCTTCTATCATCCCGAAGAAGCCGCGGCCAATGCCATGCGGGAATTCGGCCTGACCCGCAAAGAAGCGCGGGCCATTCGCGCGCATATGTTTCCGCTGAGCGTACATCTGCCGAGCTCCAAACTCGCCTTTCAACTGTTGCTCGCGGACAAAGCAGTCGCGCTCTACGAAGTCCTGCTGGGCGTTCATTTTCTCCGGAACCGGGTCTCGCACTTTGCGGCCCGCCGCATCATTCACTCTCGCTGAGCCATGGAAACCGAATACTTACTGCCTCGCTTTCGCGAATTGCCGCAGCTCGGCCTCTATTCCGATCAAGTTGTGACGCTCGTCAACGAAGTGTTGTCTCCCCTGTTGCCCGCGGACAGCCACCAAAAAAAGGACACACAGCCCTTCACGGCGTCGATGCTGAATAACTATGTGAAACTCCGCATTCTGACGGCTCCGGTCAAAAAACAGTACTCGAGAGAGCAGGTCGCAACCGCGATCGTGCTCTGCATTCTGAAGCAGGTCTACAGCATCTCAGAGATTGCCGCACTCATCTCCTTTGCTCTGGACAGTGCGGAGCTCCCGAAGGCCTATGACCGCTTTTGCGCGCTCTTTGAACAGATTCTGATTTGCACGCGGGAAAAGAGAGACTACGCCGAGGTCATCGCACAGGATGACACCATCTATCTCCTGAAAACCGTCCTGATTTCCTGCTCGGCAAAATTCTATGTAAAAGTGCGCCTCAGAAAAAATACAGGCCGCGCCGGACGGAACTGAAATCCGGTTCCAAAGCATCTCAATGTCCCGTCCCGACACGAGTTATAGGACAAAAAGAGTTGGTAAAAAGTGCTTCAAACCCTTGATATACAAGGGTTCTCTCTGCTTACATCTTCCTTGAAATAGTATGTTTGATCATGCGGCAAAACAGCTACAAGCCACAGAAAAAGGTGGAGAATTCAATCCCTAAGTGGGGTGATGCAATCGTCTGTAGCCAGCACCACCTCTTTTTGTCCGCTTAGCCTCCTTTTACCCTATCACGCAAAAAAAACCGCACAGGGTTTTGTGATCCCGTGCGGTTCTTCTTTTCGTTTGAAACCGGTATGACAGGCGTCCGGCCCTGTTGCTTCACTCGGAGAGCAGAATTCTGTCGTTGTCGAGTTCACTGCCCGCGCCCTGCTTGAAGCGATCCAGCAGATCCTGCACCGTCATCGCGGCTCTCGTCTCTCCGGACACATCGAAAACAATGCGCCCGCCGTCCATCATGAGCGTACGGTTGCCGAGCTCGAGGGCCTGATGCATGTTGTGTGTAACCATGAGGCAGCTGATGTGCCGCTCCCGGACAATTTTTGCCGTCAGGTCAAGCACCTTCTCGGCCGTCTTCGGATCCAGCGCCGCAGTGTGCTCATCGAGCAGTAACAGCTTCGGTGTGACCACGGTCGCCATCAAAAGCGTCAGTGCCTGACGCTGCCCGCCGGACAAAAGGCCGACCGGCTGCTCCATTCTGTCTTCGAGGCCCATATGAAGCTCGCTGAGCTGCTCCCGAAAGAAAATTCTGTCCTTCGCCGCGCTGCGGCTGAACGCACTCGTGTGCCCCGAGGCGCGGAGGTAGGCAATCGTCAGATTCTCCTCAATGGTCATGTGCGGCGCGGTACCGAGCAGCGGGTCCTGAAACAGGCGCCCGATGATGCGGCTCCGCTTGTGTTCCGGCAGAAAGGTGATGTCCAGATCGTCGAGAAAAATCTCGCCGTCATCCACAAAAAAGCTGCCGGCAATCGCGTTGAAAAAGGTGGACTTGCCGGCGCCGTTCGAGCCGACAATCGCCGCGAAATCGCCGTCCGGCAGCGTGAGCGAGAGGTCGTTCAGCGCGATCTTCTCGTTGACCGTGCCTTCGTTGAAGGTCTTCTTTAAATTCGAAACTCTCAGCATGCCTTGCCTCCTCTCTCCCGCCGCCGCCGCATGGCCGCCTTTTTCCGGCGGTGCAGGGCAAGGGCGCGCTGTGCCTCCGGCGCCGCAATCGCAATCGCGACAATCAGGGCCGAGACCAGCTTAAAGGCCTCTGTCGGCGCGTTTAAGCGGAGCGCAATCGAAATCATGAAGCGGTACAGGCAGGAGCCGATCACGACGCCGACAATTCGGACCGGCATGCGCCGCTTGCCGAACAGCGTCTCGCCGATGATCAGCGCGGCAAGCGCTATCGTGACCATGCCCGTTCCGAGGTTAATGTCCGCCGACTTGTTATAGTTCGCGAAGAGCGAGCCCGCAAGACCGGTCAGCGCGTTCGAGCAGCAGAGTCCCACGACTATCATAAACGAGGGATCGATTGACGAAGCCCGTACCATTTCCATGCTGTCGCCGGTCGCCCGGATCGAGAGGCCGATCCGGGTCTTCAGAAACCAGTTGAGAGCCGCGCAGATCAGGGCGACCAGAATCAGAAGCAAAATACTTCTCGACCAGTCGCCGAGCACCGTCCCGTCAAACAGTTTGCCCCAGAGCGAAAAGAGGGTGTCCGTCCCGAAAATCGAGACATTCGAGGAAAAGCCCATGACGCCGAGGTTTACGGTATAGAGTCCCGTATTCACAATGATGCCCGCCAGAATACTCGGCACGCCGAGCTTGGTCTGCAGCAAGGCGGTCACCGCCCCCGAGAGCACACCGGCCAGCATCGCCGCCGGGATTGCAAGCAGCGGATGCCCTGACATCGTCACAACCGCACTGACCGCGCAGCCAAGCGTAAAGCAGCCGTCCGTCGAGAGATCACAGATATTCAGGATACTGAAACTGATAAAGAGTGACAGCGCGACAATCGCATAAATCAGGCCGACCTCCAGCGCTGTCCGCAGCATAACCGGCGTCAAAAAACTTTCCACAGCGCCTCCTTACTTCTTGTCGAACTCTTTTTTCGTCGTGATTTCATTGACCGCCGTGCTGTGCGGCGCAAAGTCCTTCTTCAGGGTCTCAAGATCATAGCCGAGTGCCTTCGCCGTGTCGGTGTTGACGGTCGCGATGCCGTTGTCAAAGGTCTTGACCGGGACGCTGCCTGCATTGCCCGCCTTCAGCACTTCCGCCGTGAGATCGGCGGTCTCCTTGCCGAGCTGCGCGTAGTCGACGCCGTATCCCACAAATGCACCGTTTAACGCGAACGAATCCGCACCGCCGAAGTGCGGAATCTTCGCCGTAATCAGCTTCTCATAGAACGAGAGCTCCGCGTTCTGCACCGTGTTGTCGGTCGGCGTGAAAATCGCATCAACCTTCTCGGCAATCAGCGCGTCGACCGCCGCATTGATCTCATCGTTCGTCGTGCCGGTCTTCTCGATGTAGCGGATGCCGTGCGCATCGAGGAAGGCCTTGGCGTCCGCAATCGGCTTCTCGGAGCTGTCCTGGCTCTTGGAATACAAAAGACCCACATACTTGGTGTCCGGCTTGGTCGCGAGAATCAGCTCCATAATCGCGTCCGTGTTCAGGCTGTCCGAGGTGCCGGTGATATTGCCGCCGGGCGCATTCAAATCCTTCACAAGCTTTGCGCCAACCGGATCGGAGACCGCCGAGAACACAATCGGCGTCTCGGAATGGCCTTCGACCGTGGACTGCACAATCTGTGCCGCCGGGGTTGCGAGCGGAATGATCACATCCACCTTATCGTCAAGGAGCTTTGCCGCCATCTGGTTTAAGGTCGCGGAATCTCCCTGGCCGTTCAGCGTGTAGGGCTTATACTCGTAGCGAACCTCGTCGTTCGAGAGCGCGTCAAGCTCCTTCTCCACATTCTGCGCAATCTGGTTCAAGGACGGGTGATCCATAAACTGGAGAATGCCGACCTTATAGACCTTTGCGCTGCTGTTCTCTGCCTTGCTGTCTGCCTTCGCACCGTCGCTCTTTGCGCCGCAGGCCGCGAGCGCCAAGGTCATAAAGCCAAGGAGCGCTGCCGCCGCCAGTCTGTTCTTCTTCATCTGAAAACCTCCCCTGTTGTACTGCGAGCATACCGCCGAAAACGCCCCGTGAGCACTCGCTCACGGGGCGAAGAAAAGCGAAGTATCCTCTGTCGTCATATCTGCTGATTTTATCTCTTTTGCGAGGTAAGGTCAATCGTTTCCAGCAAATCCGGGCGAAAACGCGCGGTTGCGCGAACTGCCGCCGACTGCCGCCATTCTGCCACTTTGGCGTGGTCGCCGCTATAGAGAACCTCCGGCACGCGCTGCCCGAAGAGTTCGGCGGGCTGGGTATACTGCGGATACTCGAGCAGTCCGGTCTCAAAGGACTCCTCCTCCGCGCTGCCCGCTTTCAGCACGCCCGGCAGGAGCCGGAGCGCGGCGTCGGCGACCGCCATCGCCGGAATTTCACCGCCCGTCACAATATAGTCGCCGATCGAGATGCGCTCATCCACCGCCTCGAGCGCCCTCTCATCGATGCCTTCATAGCGCCCGCAGAGCAGCACGAGCGTGTCGCAGGCCGCATAGCGGTGTGCGGTCCGCTGGACAAACGGAAACCCGGTCGGCGTGAGTGCCGCAACCAGACTGCCGTCCGCGCCGCCTTGCTGTCCCGGTTTCTCCTGCAGGCGCCGCCCGGTCAGCGCTTCGACCGCGCGAAAGATGGGCAGCGCGCGGAGAACCACGCCTCTGCCGCCGCCGAACGGCGAGTCGCTGACCTGCCGAAAACTCCCGTCCGCAAAGTCGCGGAGATCCGCGACCTCGATGGAATGCCCCTGCCGCCTCGCGAGCTGCACCGCATGCGAGGCAAGATAGCTCTCAAAAAATTCCGGCGCGATGCTCAAAAAGACCAGTCTCAACGGATTGCGTCCTCGATCGCCGCATCCTCCGCGAGCTCCTGCTTCCAGAGCGCATAGTCGTCGCGCTGCATGATGCCGAAGTGGAAGGGATTCCGGATCTCGGCATTCGGAAAGAGCGCCCGGAGGCTTTCGAGCGCGCGGCTCATGTCCGAGCGTCCCGAAGTTGCAAACGGAATCAGGCACTTGCCGTCCGCCTCGAGTCTCCCGAGAAACTCTTTATAGTAGTCCGGCATATCGTCCCACCAGATCGGGAAGCCGAGGAATAAGGTATCGCAGTCCGAGACATCCGGCGTCTCGGTGACGGACTTCGGCAGATTTTTCTGCAGGCGGTCTGCGACCACGCGCGCGCAGGCGGAGAAAAAGCCGCCGTAGAGCACATCCGCCTCGACTTTGAGCAGCGGACTTTCAAAATCCTTCGCAATCCGCTTTGCGATCTTCTCCGTGCTGCCCGTTTTGCTACAGTAAATGACCATTGCATTCATGATTCGTCCCTCGTTTCCGCGCGCTGACCGCGACTTGTCTTAATTTGGATAAATTCAGTATACCATGCCGCACGCGACAGGGCAAAGAGCCGGAAAAGCATACTGCCGACACACGGCGGGTGGATAGGTCGCTTCGCATATATTATACTGATACCAACGAAGCCTATCTGAAACACCGCTCGAATACACAATGTCTGCGATTTTCCCGGAGGTCCCCTATGTTTGCAAGTCCTCGCGCCCGCATCAAGCTTCTCGCCCTGCTTTGTATGACCCTTAACCACTTTGCGCACATGTTTTTGCCGGGCAGCAGCCCGCTCGCCATGTTACTGACGGGACTCGGCTACTTTACCGCGCCCGTCATGTGTATGTACCTCACGGACGGCTACTTCTACACCCGTTCGCGGCTCGGATATTTGAAGCGCCTCGCCGTCACGGCTCTCCTCTCGCAACTTCCGTTCTGGCTCGCGTTTCGCATTCCGTTTCAGCTGAACATGCTCTTTTCGCTCACCTTTTGTCTGCTGCTTCTGACAGTCGCCGAGGAAATGAAGGGAAACCCGTACCGGACGCCGCTCCTTGCCCTTCTCTTTTTTGTATGCACCTTCTTCTCGGATTGGTCCGCGTTTGCACCTGCCATGGTGCTCCTCTTTCTCGCCGCGCGCGGTGTCCGCGAAAAGAAGCGCTACGGCTTTCTCTTTGCGATGCTCGGTCTCTCGATTGACGCTGTCATGACCGGATTCGCCTTACAGGAGCCGCTCCCGTTATTCTGTTTCCGCCTGTTCTCCGTGAACGCGGGACCGCTTCTCGCACTCCTCATCGCCTACCCGGCGGAACCCGCTTTCACGCGCCCGGATCCGCGCGCCGAAGCGACGGCGCAGCAAGCGCCCGCCGGCGTTAAGCCGCGCGCCGCACGCGTCTCGCAGTGGTTCTTTTATCTCTACTATCCGCTGCACCTCACGGTTCTCGTCCTGCTAAAACACTTTGTGTTCGTCTGAGCAAAGCGGCGGCATTCAGCGCCGCAGGCGGATTGCGATTTCAAAGATTGCCATCCAGATCGGCTGATGCAGGAGGTAAATCGGCAACGCGTGTCTGCCGACCCAGGCGAGCAACCGCCCTCTCCGGCGAAAGAGCGACTTCCCGAAAAGCCGCCGAAGCAGAATCTCCCCGAGTGTGCCGCCCTCTTCCGCGGGCGCAATGCCCCCGAACCCTCCGTTCATGCCGCGCGCCGTACAGGACTTTGCCGCGGCAGCCGCATCGCGCCGCTGTTCCGCCCGGTACTGCGAGAGAAAATAGCCCGCGAGAAACAAAAATCCCCAGGGCAGCAGCGAAAAATAGTCGAGCGACGAGAACTCGGCCGGCGGAAAGCCGAGGCAGGCCGTCAAACGACTGCGATACAGGGCGTCCGGCAGCGTGATAAGCTTAAGGCTCTCAAAGCCGAGGCTTCCCTGATTCACATTGCGGCACAGGAAAAACAGTCCGAGACAGAGCGCAGCGCCGAGAGGGCCTATCCGACACCAGGAGCGGAGACGCATCTCGCGCGAAAGCCAATCCTCCGGCAAAACGAGAAGTAGCTGCCAGAGCCCCAGAAAGCTCAGAATACCGTAGTGGATTTCCTGCCCGAAGGTGCCCGCGACCGCCTCGACGAGCGCGCCCGCAAACAAAATCGTCGCGCCCCGCCGGAACTTGTTCGTCCCGAGCGCGTAGCTATAGCCCGACAGAAAAATAAAGCTCCAGCAGATGCTCTGCTGCCAGACATAGCCTGGCAGACCGCTGTACCAGTCAAAACCCGGCAATTCGAAATAGTAGACCAGATCCCAGAGCCCGTGGTACAGACACATGTTGATCACCGCGATGCCCCGCCAGACATCGAGCCACATAAGACGCGGCTGCTGCTCTTCTTTTTCCGTTTTTTCCCTCTGTTCTTTCATCCTTCACCTGTCCCTCTGCGCTGCTCGAAGACCACCGGGCTCCGCATTCACTTTTCCCTGTATTTTAGCAAAACTCTTCCCGTTTTCACATATTCAGACAGCCTTCTCTATGATATGATAAAAAAATAACAAAACAGGGAGGGACACCCATGAAACAAAAACGAAGCTTCTTGCCGTATCTCCTCATTCTGATCGGCATCATACTTCCGATTTTTCTGATGCAGCACCTCATGCAGACCACCGCGCATAAGGGCGGCGTCGCGAAAAAGGACATTCCGGCCGATGCCGTCACCGCGACCGCCTCGGCGCAGGGCATGAACGGCCCGGTCGAGGTCGAAGTCATTGCGACACCGGACCGGATTTACTCTGTCAAAGTCGTAGATCACCACGAGACCGAGGGCATCGGTACCGTGGCAATCGGCGAGCTCCCGGAGAAAATCTTCAAAAATCAGAGCTATGAGCTCGATGCCGTCTCGGGTGCGACCCTCACCAGCAACGCAATCCACGACGCCGTGAAAGCGGCGCTCGAGCAGGGCGGTATTGATCCGAAGCCCTTCTCGACCGCAGTCCACGAAGTCCGCGAAAAGCAGCCGGATCAGACCCTCGACACCGACATCGTGATTGTCGGCGGCGGCGGTGCCGGTCTGACCGCTGCGATTGAGGCGGCAAATGCCGGCAAGAAGATTGTGATTCTCGAGAGTCAGGCCATGGCGGGCGGCAATTCGATTCGCTCGACCGGCGGCATGAATGCGGCAAAGACCCCCGAGCAGGATAAGAACAGCTTCGACGAGGCGGCGGGTGTCGAGAAGACGCTTACGACCGCCGAAGAAAAGTACGCGGACAATGCAGCGATCACCGAACTCGCAAAGACAGTTCGCGAACAGTGGGCAGCCTACCAGGCAGCCCCGAACGGCTACTTTGACTCCGTGGAGCTCTTTGAGCTCGACACGCTGATCGGCGGCAAGGGGCGGAATAACCCCGAACTCGTCAAAGCACTTGCCGCGAATTCGGCGGACGCCATCCAGTGGCTTGATAGCATCGGCGCGCCGCTGTCCTCCGTCTCGAGTTTCGGCGGCGCTTCGGTGAAGCGCATTCATCGCCCGGTCAATGCCGAGGGCAAGACCATCTCGGTTGGCACCTTCATGCTCCCGATTCTCGAGGAAAATGTGAAGAAAATCGGCGCGGATCTCCGCCTCGAGACCAGAGCCGAGAAGCTCCTCACCGACGAGAGCGGCAAGGTGGTCGGCGTCGAGGCAGTCGGCCCGACCGGCGAGAAGGTCACCGTACATGCAAAGGCTGTCATTCTTGCGAGCGGCGGCTTCGGCGCAAACCTCGAGATGGTCACCAAGTACCGTCCGGAACTGAAGGGCTTCATGACCACCAACGCAAAGGGTGCACAGGGTGACGGCATTGTGATGGGCGAGGCTGTCGGCGCAGACACCGTGGATCTCGACCAGATTCAGATTCACCCGACCGTCGAGATGAACACGGCAGCACTGATCACCGAGGGACTCCGCGGCGACGGTGCGATTCTCGTGAACAGCGACGGCAAGCGTTTCACCGATGAAGTCGGCACGCGCGATGCGGTCTCCGCCGCCGAGATTCAGCAGCCCGGCAGCTATGCTTATCTGATTGTCGATCAGGCGATGACTGACGCTTCCAATGTCATTCAGGGCTATATCAAGAAGGGCTACACGACGCAGGGCGACAGCTATGCAGCGCTCGCCACTGCTCTGCAGATTGACCCGACCGCCTTTGAGACCACGATGAACGAGTGGAACGCGGCGGTCGCGGCAAAGACAGACAGTCAGTTCGGGCGCACAAGCTTTGCGGCACCGCTCAGCACGCCGCCCTACTACGCAATCAAGGTCACGCCGGGCGTCCACCACACGATGGGAGGTCTCCGGATTAATCCGAACGCCGAAGTCCTGACTGCCGACGGCAATCCGATTCCGGGTCTCTTCGCAGCCGGTGAAGTAACCGGCGGCGTGCACGGTGCGAACCGCCTCGGCGGCAATGCCGTCGCAGACTTTGTGGTCTACGGCCGCATTGCGGGCAAGCAGGCAGCTGCTTACCTCAGCCAAAATTAATTTGCTCCTTTCGTTACACTACCTACCATAAAGCTTCAAGAAAGAGAAAGACCCCGGCGCTGCCTGCTTTTCGCAGGCAGCGCCGGGGTCTTTTGAAGTAACGCGGAGATATACAAACGGCTCTCGCCGCAGAAAAAGATAGTATAGTCTCCGTCATTTTAAGGGAAAGTCATCCTTTTAAGGGAATCCTAAATTACCGACCTTCCCGGCAATTCAGAGCTTTTGCTTTTCTTTGTTTCACTTTCGCGATACGCGTCTTATGCTTTTCGTCTCAAGCTTTCTAGAGCAACCCGAGCCTCCTCAGCACTTCGCTCACCTCGCGGACCGGAATGATTTCGAGTTTCTCCCGCACTTCGGGCGCGACATCCTCGAGATCCTCTGCATTGTCCGCGGGGATAAAGACAGTCTTTACGCCCGCCCGCTCGGCCGCCATCAGTTTCTCCGGCAGGCCGCCGATCGGCTTCACCTCGCGCTGCAAACTCACCTCGCCCGTCATCGCGACCGTCGAGGGAACCGCCTTGCCGGTCAGAAGGGACGCGAGCGCCGTGGTCAGTGTGATACCCGCGCTCGGGCCGTCCTTCGGCGTCGCGCCGTCCGGAACATGAATGTGGAGATCATTTTCCGCAAAAAGCTGCGCCTTCTCCGGGAAGAGCGCCTTCACCTTGCTGACCGCAAGCTCCGCCGACTCTTTCATGACATCGCCGAGCTGTCCGGTTACATGAATCTTGCCGCTCCCCTTCGTGAACAGAGTCTCGATGTAGAGAATTTCGCCGCCGACCGCGGTCCAGGCGAGGCCTGTCACAATGCCGGGCGTCGTATTCTCACGCACCTTGCGGTGCAGAATCGGGTGCGTGTCCATCAGAGACCGCAGATTATCCCGCGTGACAGTGAGCGGCTGCTTGTCGCGGAGATACCGTACGGCCGCACCGCGGCACAGCTTGTCGAGACAGCGCTTTAATCCGCGCACGCCCGCCTCCCGCGTGTAATCCGAAATCAGAATGTCCAAAATCTCATCCGGAATCAACACCTGCTCCGCCGTGAGTCCCACGCCGTCGAGTGCCTTCGGAAGCAGGTGACGTTTTGCGATTTCCTTCTTCTCAAGCGGCGAGTAGCCCTGAAACGAAATCACTTCCATGCGGTTTAAGAGCGGCGCCGGAATGGTCTCGAGACTGTTCGCCGTGCAGACAAAGAGCACATCCGCGAGATCGTAGGGCACATTCAAATAGTGGTCGGTGAAGCTGTGATTCTGCTCCGGATCCAGCACTTCGAGCAGCGCGCTCGCGGGATCGCCGTGGAAACCGGTCGAGAGCTTATCCACCTCGTCGAGCACCATGACCGGGTTCGAGACACCGCTCTTCTTGATGCCGTCCATGATGCGCCCCGCCATCGCGCCGATGTAGGTTCTCCGGTGACCGCGGATATCCGCCTCGTCGCGCACGCCGCCGAGGCTCACACGGACATACTTTCTGCCGAGCGCACGCGCGATCGAGGCGCCTATGCTCGTCTTTCCCGTGCCGGGCGCACCGACAAAGAGCAGTATCGAACCGGACTGCTGCCCCTTGAGTGACATGACCGCAATCTGCTGCAGAATGCGGTCCTTCACTTTTTTGAGGCCGAAGTGATCTTCGTTCAGCACCTGCTCCGCCGCCGCGAGGTCAATCGCCGCGGCCGCCTCCTTCTTCCACGGAAGATTCGTCACATAGTCGAGGTAATCGTAGAGCAGACCGCTCTCCGCACTCTGCTGCCCCTCCTGCTTGAGGCGCTTCAGAACCTTTTCGGCCTCTGCCTTCGCGCTCTCGTTCATCCCGAGGTCCTGAATCTTCAGCTCAAACTTCCGGAGATCCGAGACCTTTTCGGGGTGCAGGTTGTCGAGTTCCTTTTGCAGATACTCGATCTGCTTTTTCAGCGCGTTCTCGCGGTACATCTTCTGATATTCCTCTTCCTGCGCGCTGCTCGCCTCGCTGTTCACCTTGTGAAACTCCAGGTTTTCACGAAGCAGTTCCTCTAACTTTTGCTCCCGCTTCTCGCGGCTGTCCTCGGCGAGAATGTCCATCTTCTCCTCGGGCGAATTGATGAGCCAGCGGTTCACAATGCCCGCGATGTCGCCGAGCGACGCCCAGCGGGACATCATGCCGCGGAGCATGGGACCGAACTGCGGGTTGTCGCCGTAGGCCTCGAGCATGTGCCGCTTCATCTGCTTCAGCCGCTCCGCCGCGACCGCCTCGTCAAGATCCTCAATGTCCGGCCTACGCTCCACATCGAGATCAATGCTGTGATCTGGGTAGATGTTGACCGACCGGAGATTGACGCGCATATTGCTGCGGAATACCAGCACGCCCTGCTCGCCGACCTCGACCACGGTGCCGCTCACGCCGATCGGATAGAAATCGTCCGCGGTGAGCTCCTCTCTGGTCTTGTCCTCCTTCATAAAAATCAGAGTCACACGCTCTCCCGAGACCGGGACTCTGCCTATCATTTTATCAAAACGCTCCAGTGAGAGCGGAATACTCGCGCCGGGCACTGCCAGAATGTTATAAACCGGTACAACTGCCATGTATCAACCTCCTCTGCGCTTACTGTTATATTTGTTATGTAACAGAATGATACCAGCGCACAGGAGTTCCGTCAAGCGCATCTTTTCGCGATAGCCGCCGTCTCAGATCTGATAGTCGCTGTAATTCTTCTGGTTCATCACGAGGTGGCGCGGCAGACCGGCGACCATCATCGGATTATAGTGACCCTGAATCAGCGGCTTCACATAGCTCACGAACTCATCGGTCACATAGTCTCCGGCCGCGTTGATCCAGCTGCGCGGCACCAGTTTCTCACCGTTTGCGATTCGGTGCACATCGTAGACGCCGATGGCCGACTGGTAGGGGTCATCCGAGACGCGGTCTATGACGACCATCACGCCGCTCGAGCCCTCATCCGCCGCTTTGACCGTCGCACCGCCGACCGCAAACGCCTCATCCACATCGACGCGGCTCGCGAGATGTGCCGCCGCGCGCTGCAGGGTCGAGAGTTCCACGGCGCGGGTCTTGATGCCGAGGCGCTCATGCACGAGCCCCGCGAGATAGGAGGCCGTGCCCGTCATCTGAATGTGCCCGAACGCGTCCTTGCTGTGCGCGCCGTCCGCAAGCTCGCAGACATAGGCGCCGTCCGCCGTCCGTATGCCCTCGGAGACCGCCGCGACAATCACATCCTTCTTCTCGAGCAACTCCGTCACGCGCTCCACAAAGGCCTCAATGTCAAAGGGCACTTCGGGGAGGTAGATGAGGTCCGGGCCGTCGCAGTCCTCCTGGCGCGCGAGAGCCGTCGCACCGACGAGCCAGCCGGCATTCCGCCCCATGATCTCGATGATGTTCACATTTTTCTTCTTATAGGAGAAGCCGAGCGCGTCGCGAATTACTTCCTTGGTCGAGGCCGCAATGTACTTTGCCGCCGAACCGAAGCCCGGCGTGTGGTCGGTAATCGCGAGATCGTTGTCGATGGTCTTCGGGCAGCCCACAAAGCGCTGCTTTGCGCCGGTGAGGAGTGCGTAGTCCGAGAGCTTCCGTATCGTGTCCATCGAGTCGTTGCCGCCGATGTAGATAAAGACTTCAATATCCAGTTTGTCGAGCAGCGCAAACACCTTGTCAAAGACTTCTTTGTCCTCGTGAATCTCCGGCAGTTTGTAGCGGCAGGTGCCGAGGAAAGCCGACGGCGTGCGCTTCAGAAGCTCGAGTTCAAGCTCATTCCGGATATAGTCCGAGAGATCCACATACTGCTCATCCAGAAAGCCCTGAATACCGAAGCGCATCCCGTAGACCTTCTGATAGCCACGTTCTTTTGCTGTCTTGAAGACACCCGCAAGACTCGAATTGATGACAGCGGTGGGACCGCCCGACTGCCCGACCAGCACATTCCCTTTCATGATATTTCCTCCTTTTTCTGCGCTGAATAGCTCAACTTTTCAGCTCTTTTTAGTATAACGAAAGTTTTAAAAAGAATCCAGTGTCAGAAAAAGAGCGAAGAACTAAGGTTCTTCGCCCTTTTTTCTTTCTCTTCGATTTTGAAAACGCGTCAGGCGAGGCTTGCCGTCGCTCTTGCCTGCAGGAAGCCGCGCAGCCGCTCTCTGACCGGGCGCCCGATGATAATCGCAAAGCCGAGCTTAATGCAGTCGAGCGGGACAAACGGATAGACACAGACCGCAAGTGCCTTCGAGAGCGCCATCTTGGTCTGTCCGACAAACCATGCGGTACCGGCCGCATAGCAGATAATCAGCGCGACAAACATCACAACCGCCTGCAGCGGGACATTCTGATAGAAGCGCTCCACCACGAAGCCCGTCATCAGCGCCATCAGGATGAAGGCCATCAGATAGCCGCCGGTCGGTCCCAGAATCTTTGCCGGGCCGCCGCTGTAACCGGACATGACCGGAACGCCGACAAAGCCGATCAGCAAATAGACAAGGTAGGCAACGGTGCCGTTCCGCATGCCGAGAATGTAGGCAGCGAGGTATACCAAAAGCGGGGTCAGGGAAAACGGTACTGCACCGATCGGAATCGACATGGGTCCAAAGATACACATCAGCGCTGTCATCACTGCAATCAATGCCATGTTGCGAATATCCAAACGTTTCATTCTCTACTCTCCTCTTCCTGTGCGTTTTGCACTAACGCTTAGCATACCTGTCCGGCCTTGGATTGTCAACCTCGAACATATTTTCGGTTGACAAATTTCGTTCTGACTGGCTATACTGGGCAAGGATTCCATTGAATACATTCGGGAGGCATGCGATATGAACGCATTGAAATTGGCAGAGGAAATCATTGGCGGGCGCCGTCTGAAGCGGGGCGATCGGGAACTGGAGGAGCTTCTGACCGTGGATCTCACGGAGCTCTGTCAGGCGGCGGACAAACTCCGCGAGACCTATTGTGAGGACAAAGTCGATTTATGTACGATTATCAACGGCAGAAGCGGCCGTTGCAGCGAGGACTGCAAGTACTGCGCGCAGTCCGCACACTCGAAGACCGGCTGCGAGGAGTATGCGTTTCTGCCGGAGGATGTGATTGTCGCTGCCTGCAAGGCGAACGAGCGCGAGGGCGTGGACCGCTTCTCGATCGTGACCTCCGGGCGCTCACTGACCGGCGAAGAGTTCAAGCACGCGCTCGCCGCTTACCGCCGCATGGCCGAGGAGTGCAAGATTGATCTCTGCGCATCCCACGGCTTTCTGACGAGAGAGCAGCTGCACGAGCTGCACCTCGCGGGCGTCACGAGCTATCACGACAACATCGAGACTTCGCGCCGCTTCTTCCCCGAAATTTGCACGACCCACACCTTTGACCAGAAGCTCGAGACCATTCGCGCCGCCAAGGAAGAGGGGCTCTGCGTCTGCTCCGGCGGCATTATCGGCATGGGCGAGACCTGGGAGGATCGCATCGACATGGCGCTGACCCTTGCCGAGCTCGGCATCGAGTCGATTCCGGTCAATGTCCTGATGCCGATCAAGGGCACGCCGCTCGGCGAGCGCGAGATTCTGAAAGACGAAGAGATTCTGCGCACGCTTGCCATCTTCCGCATGATCAACCCCGAGGCGAATATCCGCCTCGCAGGCGGCCGTTCGGCGCTCTCCGACAACGGCGCGCACAGCTTTGCCTGCGGCGTCAGCGCGACCATCACCGGCAACATGCTGACCACGAGCGGCTCTACGATTCAGCAGGATAAGGCGATGCTTCGCGCAATGGGCAGAGATGTGCAGCCCGAGCGGGAAAAGTATCCGGTGCGTCCCGCCTGCTTCGAAGGCGGCAAAAAGAGCGCGCAGTAAACTTCGCTGAGACACCGGTTCTTTTTGTCCGCGCAGCCGTAACAAGCGTTTGATACCCCAAAAAGGCTAAGCGGACAAAAAGAGTTGGTGCTAGCTCCAGAGTTCGGGGTAGGGAGTTGTCCTATGGAGTTCATTCCATATGGTTGCATCAGCCCACATCGGGATTGAACTCTCCGCCTTTTTCTGTTGCGAGAGTCTTTTGTATATCTCTGCAATACTTCCATCTGTCGG
>NZ_CALEYG010000013.1 GCF_937924975.1 uncultured Stomatobaculum sp. | reverse complement strand
TGGCCCTCGTTGCGGTCTACCAGAAAGATCAGGATACCGATAACGTCGGCGGCGGAGGAGGCGGCGGTGCCGGTGGCGGTGGCGGCGGCGGAACCAGAAACGGCGGACACCGCGCGACCATCAGCCCGAACAATGTCGCGCCGCTTCCGAAGAACAACGCAAAGCCGTCCGAGCCGACAGTCGACAACAAGCCTGCCACGACTGAGCCGACTCCGCAGAAGAATGCGGACCGGCAGGGCGACGGGAAGCTCGCGGAAAAGAACGGCGGTAAGAAGCCGACCGTAGCGCAGGGCACCGCGCTGCAGGGCAGAAAGCGCCGTCTCCCGAAGACAGGTGAGGCGCCGCTCGCGCTGAACTACGCAGGCCTTGCGCTCGGCATGCTGCTCGCAGGCTTCGCACTCGCGAAGAAGAAAGAAGAGCGGTAAAGAGCCGAAGAGCTAAAAGAACCGGCACTTGCAGGAAAAAACAGGCAAGAAGAAAGGCGCTGTGCGAAAGCACAGCGCCTTTTTGCGTGCGCAAGGCAGGGTGTTAGCCCCTGCTTTTGTACACCGGATAAATGGTTCCAAAGATGTAAATTTGTGGGAAACGCCTGTATTTCCCTGAATAAAACGACATAACAATGTAATAGTGTACAGTAAGATACGCGAGACAACCTTCATTTATTTGTAATAATTTAAGATTTACGATATACTGAGGAAAATAGAGTAAACGGAATGTCTTGCCGAAAGAAAGCATTTTTGTCTCTTATTTGTATACATAAATGCAAAACGCGGCGAAAAACCAAACTTAAGAAAATCGACAAAATGGAAGCCGAGGAGAAACCGAGGGACTTGTATGGGGGATATGACAGAAAAAAAGGATGAATATCTGGAGCTCTGCATACGCCTTCGACTGGCCTCACTCTTACTTTCAACGGCGGTTTATCTCCGCGGTATGCAGACGCGCGGCATTCTAAACCCGTCTGCTTGGGGTATCGTCATCGGCATGTTGGTGTCCTGTCTACTGGGAAATACCCTCTATCTACGGGCGGAGACCTTAAAAGAAGAGCGCAGCCGCCGCGCAATCGGCGCGATTCTGGGGATTGAGCTCGGGGCCTACGGTATCTTTATTTATATGAGCGGCGGGCTCTCGAGCTCCTATCTCTGGTACGGTTTTTGCTGTATTCTGATCAGTCTGAGCGGCAATCTGGGCAGCCGCATTTCCCTCGTTGCCGTGCTCTGGTGTTTCGGTTGCGCACTTGCGGGAAAGAGCGACGGCAATCCGGTGCGCCTCGAGAGCAATATTCTGGTCGGCGTGCTCGTCATGTTCGGCGCCTTCTATGTGTTGCGAAGCTCCGAAAATTCGGTCCGCGCGCGGCGCGAAGAACTGAAGGCATTAAACCTCTGCCTGGTCGAGGAAAACCGGCGTACCGAGCGCGCACTGGCTCGAGTTGCCGACATGTACGAGGGGTTTTCGCTCATGGCGATGAACGATGCCGAGCGGGTACTCAGCGAGCTCGCAACGCTGGTCGCGGGGAGTGTCTCACCGCACGGCGCCGTGCTACTCCGCTGGAGCGAGGAACAGACCATACAGGAAGTCATCATCCGCGGCATGCCCCAAAAGCAGGGGGAAGAGCTCGTGTCGCGCGCTGTCTCGCAGGAGGTCTGCCCAACGACGCTTAGGGCCAGCGGACAGACCTATGAGGTGTTTCCGCTCGAGAGCGGTGGGGGCGGCGGCATTCTGATGATGGAAGTCGCAAATCCGAACGATCTCGAAGCGGAAGGGCCGATTATGGCGGAGCTTACGCGTCGGGAACGAGAATTCTATGTGCGGCTCTGCGGCATCATTTTCCGCGGCCTTGACATGCAGAGCCAGATGGAGGCCTATATCTCGGCGGAAGAGAAGAATCGGATTGCCGACGAAATTCATGACACGGTTATTCAGAAGCTGTTCGGCTTAAATTGCGGCCTGAAGGAGTTGGAGCTCTTTGTGAAAGACGATGAGGCAAAGAAGCAGGACGCTTTAGAGCGCATCCTGACGCTCGAGACAACGGCGGCGCTCACCATGCGGGAACTGCGGGAGACGGTCTACGGGCGGCACTTTGCCGAGAGCGGCGAACAGAGTTTTACCGGGCGCCTGAACAGCTACATGGCGGAGGCAGAACGGCAATATGAGGTCGAAATTCCGATTGAGGTAGATGCCGGTGCAGAGACTCTGTCGGCAGCCCAGAAGACGGTTCTGTACCGCGTGGCCTGCGAGGCGGTCAACAATGCGGCGCGCCACGGCGGCGCGACTGAAATTTCGGTCGAAGTACACGCCGAAGATGACGGCTATGTGCTGACAGTCCGGGATAACGGCAGCGGTTTTCGGGAAGGACGCCCGGCAAGAACAGGGGGGAAGGGCATCCGGAGTATGAAGAAGGTTGCGGCACTGCTCGGCGGTATGCTCGCGTTAAAGAGCGCGCCGGGTGAGGGGACGGAAATCAGGCTCACCTTGCCGGTGAGCACGGGAAAGAGGGGGAGAGCATATGTATCTGGTCGTGGATGACCATCCGGTTTCGCGCAAGGGGTTGGAGCAAATTATACACATGTATTATCCGGAGGAGGAGATTCTGGAGGCGGGCACGGTGCATGAGGCAATGTCCTGTCTGGACAAATCCGCCGTGAGCATCGCCTTTGTCGATCTCCGCCTCGGCGAAGAGAGCGGGTTTGATTTGTTGAAGTGGCTCAAGGAGAGCCGCCGCGAGGTGAGAACCATCTGCATCACCTCTTCCTCCCGGGAGAGTGACTTTTTCCGCGCGCGGGAGATAGGCGTGGATGCCTATATCCTGAAAGATGCGTTCATTGAAGAGATTATGTTCGGCCTCCGCGCCGTGCAGCGCGGCAGTAAGTTCTACTCGAGTGCGCTGATGGAGAAGCTGAATCTGGCGGCCGAAGAGGAGAAAAAGCTCGAGAGTCTGACCGAGCGCGAAATTGAGGTGCTCTGCCTCATGAGCCAGGGCTGTTCCAACGCAGAAATCGGGAAGAGGCTCTTCATCACACTCGGCACCGTCAAAAAGCATGTGAGCAGCATACTCGGAAAGCTCGACTTAAAGAGCCGGGTCGAGGCGGCGGTCTTCGCCGGAAAATGTGGCGGCCTGCTCGCCTTGCAGGACTGAGGGCGCAGAGAGGAGGACCGGAGAGATGAGAAGACGGGGAAGACCGGAAAAATTACTGCCCGGCGCAGTGCTCACGCTTTGTCTTGCGGTCGTCGGGACGGGCTATGCCTATTGGAACGGTAATTTGCGGGTCGAAGAGAAGCTCTCGACCGGCGAGTTTGACTGCACATTTTCGGAGACCGGAAGTGTTACGGCGGAAATTCGCACGGCGGACAGGACAGAGACAGAGGAAGTGCCGGTACAGGTAACGACAGATGCCGTTGGCAAGAGCGCGGCGCTCACATTTCCGGAAGGTGTGCCGGAGGCTTTTTTAAACGGCGAGAAAGAACTCTGCATCCGCTGCCCGATTGCGGAAAAAGGCGTGAAGGTTAAGACCGGGGAGCCGGATTTTACGAAGGAAGGTGAGAAAGTCACGCTGACACCGGAGGCTGTCTACCTCGCGTTGCCGGAGGGCATTTACACGTTTGAGACGCCGGATGCCCGCTTTATGACGGCGCGGACGGCGGAACTCTATCAGAGCGCGGAAGAGATAGACGGCACGCTCTATGCCTGCCTGTATCTCCGCGCGGCGAAAGAGATTGCGCCGGTCGAGCTGCCAGAGCAGCTCGCCGTGACAGAGGAACAGCTCACAGCCCTGCCGCTTGCGGACTGCGATTTTCCGGAGAACGGCATCTGGGTCTCCTATGCGTTTGAGACCGGTTTGCTGCTCGAACAGGCGCAGGGCGGACAGACGGGGGATACAGTAGGGTTCGGCGCGCTCACGGCCTACGCGTACTGGACGGACAGGCTGAAACTCACGGGCAAGGCAGCCATACAGGTTCCGGTGAATCTCGTGTTGTATGATGCGGCAGGCGAGACGATACCGGACGGCGCATTGTTCGATGACCGCGCGACAGCGGCAAATGCCCGGAAAGCACAGGACACGGCAGAAGGCACGCCATGAATGTCGCCTTTCTGCTGCTCCTCGCAATGCTCGCGGGGAGCCTGATACCGGCAGTCAGAACCTTGACGGAGAGCAGTGCAGCTGTCTGTCTCTTGTATTACGGCGTGTCGGGGGGCGTGCTGTATGCAAGTGTACCGCGGGTTTCGGTACAGCGGCGCGTCGCGCTGCGGCGGAGTATGCGGCTTTATGCGCTGTCCGGCGCGGCTGTGTTTCTGGCACTCCGCTTTCTGACAGGGGTCTGTTTGAAGTGTCTGTCGGCGACGCCGTATGACACTTCGCTGCCGGGCATTGGTAAGAATATGCTGTGGCTCTTTGCGCCGCTCCTCGCAAAGGAGTGGGTGCGGAGCTACGGACTTGGGCTCAGTATGCGGCATATCCGCGGCCGCGCTTTGGCAGCGGTACTGCTGAGCCTCTTTTTGGCGCTGACGGAGCTGAATGTTTCAAGGATGCTTCGTCTCGGGAGTGCGGAGGACCTCTTTATTTTTGTGGCGAGTACCGTGCTGCCGACACTGGCGGACAGCGCGGTGCGCACCGGTCTCGTGCTCTTTGGCGGCATGGGCGCTTCGGTGGTATACGCGGGTGCAATCGGCGTGTTTCAGCATGTCTTTCCGTTTTTACCGGATTTGCCTTGGCTTGCGAGCAGTGCGATTGGCCTTTGTTTTCCAATCTTTTTTCTTCTCTATCTGCGGGAACAGTTCCGTGGAGAGGAATACGGCGCGCGAACGGAGCGGCAGGGTGTATCGTTTGCCTGGTATGCGGAACTTTTGTGTACGGTCGCCTTCTACTGGTTTTGCATCGGCGTGTTTCCGGTCTATCCGACCGTCATCCTGACGGGAAGCATGGAGCCCGGCATTCATCCGGGCGATGTAATTCTGGTGCGAAAGCTAAGCTCGGAGGAAGAGCTGGATGCGCTCTCGGCAGGCACGGTGATCAGCTATCATCGGGACAAAATCAGCATCACCCACCGGATTCAGGAAATCCGGGAAGATGAGGCCGGAAACCGGCAGTTTATCACCAAGGGCGACAACAATGCTTCGGCCGATGCAGCACCCGTCTCGCCGAATCAGATTGCGGGAAGAGTGATTCGCGTGGTGCCGCGGATCGGTATACCGGTGCTGCTCTTAAACAGCAGCCGGGAAGTGCCGGAAGAGATTCAGAGAGGACTGCGGGAGAAAAAGACAGGAACTTGAGACAAGAAGCAGGAATCGTGGGGGGCTACATGGAGAGAAAAGCGGGATGGCAGAGACCTGTATTTGACGGGCGGCGGAAATGCACGGCGGCGCTGCTTAGCGTGTTACTTTTGCTTGCGGGCGCACTGCTCTTTGTGAGCGCATTGCGGCGTCAGAGCAGCCTGGAAGAAAAAACGCTCTACAGCTATACGGTCGACGCGACCGGAACACCGAGGGTACATCTCCTCGAAAATTCGGTGTATCCGGGTGAGTGGCTTGAAAACGGCGAGGTCTATCCGGCGAGCCTCACCGACTATATCGAGTTTCAACTGAGCGCAAAGCTCGCGGGCAGCGGTGATGCGCGCGCGGTGAGTAGCGGAACTTATACGATAGGCGTGGAGCTGTCCGGCTATTACAGCACCGAGGGCGGGAAAAAGACAATCTTTACGAGGCAGTTCCCGCTCGAAGCGGGGGAAATCCCGGCGGGAGAGAACGGCGTAGCGGAACTTCAAAAGACCGTGCAGATCCGCCCGGCGGACTACAGCGAGAATCTCACGGAAATCGAAAAAGAACTCGGCGGCAGCTTTGAGCGGAGCTGTAAACTGGTCTTTTCGGGGACCTTTTCGCTGCAGTGCGCGGATAAGACCGCAGAGCAACCGTTTTCACTCGCGTTCTCGCTGCCGGTCGACCGCAAGAACACGTTTTACCAGCTGAATCCGGACGCGGATGGTTCCGAACAGGGCAGTATTACGACCAAAGAGCGGAAGACAGCGGCGCTGCCGTTCCTGCGTATGCTTGTCGGCGTGATATTTGTGCTCTCCGGTCTCGCCCTTCTGCTCACGGCCTTTTTGATCGCACGAAAGCCGACGGCGGAGGAGGTACAGGCACTCTTCCTGCGTCGCCTTCTTCGGAAGTACGGGAGCCGTCTGGTCTTTACGGACGCGGCCCTTCCGCTGCCGGACGACGCCGTCTCTGTGACAAGTCTCGAGAGCCTTCTCTTACTCGGGGAAGAGAGACGGCAGCCCGTCATGTGCTGTCCGGACAAAACGGGACTTCCGGCGGACGGCCTCTTCACGGTACAGGACGGAAGTCAGTGTTTCTTCTATCGGACAGCTGCATCCATACCACTTTCGGCGTAGAAAAAGCCCCACCAAAGTTCCCGAAAGGCGGAACCTTCGCCGGATGCCCGGGCAGCCGCTTTCCGCTAAACTAAGCTTGTAATCGGAAGCCGGAAGGGCTACAGGCAACGGAAAGAAAGGATGGTAGTGGGTATGAGAAGAGCAGGTAAGAAATCGATCATCGGCGGTCTCCTTGCATTGTCCATGGTTCTCGCGGGAACCGGCTATGCGTATTGGACGGATACGCTGAATGTCACCACCAAGGCGACGACGGGCGACTTTGGCATGACATTTGCAGACCTCGGCCTCTATGCGCAGTACGGCAACGAGATGACGCCGAACGGCTGGAGCATTGTCGACGGCATCGGCGATAAGGCCTATGTCAATGACAGCTTCTTCACGAGAGCGACCTCGGACTACAACAAGATCGCGCGCGACTACAGCGTTGACGCATATAAGGAGCACCAGAAGGGCTACAACAGCGTTGAGTTCAGCGCAGAGTTCGAGAAGCCGGAAGCAATCGCAAAGAATGTCGGACCGTACAACACAATCAACACGAAGGGCAGCCACCAGATTAACATCACGATCAACCAGATGTATCCGGGCTACGCACAGGCATTCCGCACGGATGTCCTGAATGTCGGCAGCATTGCGACGAAGCTCAGCAGCCTAAAGTTCAATGTGAAGGGTCTCGAGGACAGCGGCAAGGCAGCGGATATGCTCGGCATCGCGCTCTACATGGACGGCGAGCAGTATCATCCGACGATTGACGAGGGCAAGCCGGTCTTCAAGCTCGTAAACTCGCTCGCAGGCGAGGGCGACTACTTCACGGTCGGCGGCGTGGACTTCATCAGACTGTCCGCACTGAAGAAGCTCTCCGACGAAGAAATCCGCAAGGTCATCACGAACGCGACGATTCTCTGCAGCCCGGCAACGGACAACAGAATGGATCTGTTCCTCGCGGTCGCAATGGATCCGGATGCTGAGGGTGTCTACACGACCGGTTCCACGACGGTTCTCGCGAAGAATGACGACAAGGCAAGCCAGAAGAAGGCAGTCGAAGTCAGCATTGACTTCCTCTGGGATCAGTTCAATGTCGGCAAGGATGCAGGCAACCCGAACTACCTGGTGAAGCAGAATAAGTCCGAGAAGAGATAAGTCCTGATCGGTCTGAGACTGACTTGATGATAAAAGCCCCGGTTTTTCCGGTTTTATCCGGCAAAACCGGGGCTTTGTTGCGGGCGGCGAAGAGGGCAGGCGAGAAGCCTGAAATACCCCTTGACGCTTTCCGGAATTGTGCTATACTAAACAGGATTTCAATTTCACAACCGGGAGGGAGGTTAGGCCGTTTCATGTCAAACGTGATTGTGAAAGAAAATGAAAGTCTGGACAGCGCACTGAGACGTTTCAAGAGAAACTGTGCGAAGGCAGGCATTCAGCAGGAAATTCGCAAGAGAGAGCATTACGAGAAGCCCAGCGTCAGACGCAAGAAGAAGTCCGAGGCTGCAAGAAAGCGTAAATTCAACTAATGCATATTTGACGCCCGGTCTCAACGAGACCGGGCGTCTTGCACTTATGAGGGAGAGAAGATGGGAAGCACAGAGCAGACGATTGATATTCCCGCAGAGCTTGAGAAGAATGTCTGCGGGCACATGGATGTGAACCTCCATAAAATTGAGCGCACCTTGCAGGTCACGATGATTGAGCGCGACGGCAGCGTCAAGGTGATGGGCGAAGAGAGCAAGGTTCAGAAAGCCATCTCCGTGTTTACGAACCTGGTCGCACTCGCGCGGCGCGGTGAGACCATCTCGGAGCAGACAGTGAATTATGCACTCTCCCTGTCCTTTGCCGAAGGCGAGGAGAAGATACTCGAGATTGATCGCGAGATGATATGCCGCACCGCTTCCGGACGCCCGGTCAAACCGAAGACACTCGGACAGAAGGCGTATGTGGACAGTATCGCGCGGCGCATGATTACCTTCGGTATAGGCCCTGCGGGCACCGGCAAAACCTATCTCGCCATGGCCATGGCAATCCGCGCGTTCCGCGACGGCGACTGCGAGCGCATCATTTTGACGCGCCCCGCGATGGAGGCGGGCGAAAAGCTCGGCTTTCTCCCGGGCGACCTGCAGAGTAAGATTGATCCCTATCTCCGGCCGCTCTACGATGCGCTCTACCAGATTATGGGTGCCGAGAGTTACCTCCACAACGCGGAAAAAGGTCTGATCGAGGTTGCACCGCTCGCCTACATGCGCGGACGCACCCTCGATAACGCCTACATCATCCTCGATGAAGCGCAAAACACGACGCCCGCACAGATGAAGATGTTTCTGACCCGCATCGGCTTCGGCTCAAAGGCGATTATCACGGGTGACCTCACCCAGAAAGATTTGCCGGCGGATGCCATCTCGGGTCTCGATACGGCGTCGCGCGTTCTCTCGAACATCGAGGAAATCGGCTTTTGCCGCCTCACAAGCCGCGACGTCGTGCGGCATCCGCTCGTGCAGCAGATTGTCGATGCCTATGAGAAGTATGAGGAAAAGGAGAGCGCCGAAAAGAAACGCCGCGCGGCCTATCAGAGAGAAAAGCGGGATGTCCGCGCGCGGAGGGAAAAGAGATGAGCCTCGAGCTTTGCTATGAGACGGAAGAGACCTTGGATCTTCCCTACGAAGAGATTGCGGAGAAGGTGATTGCCGCTTGCCTTTCGGCCGAGCACTGCCCGTTTGCAGCGGAGGTATCGCTCAGTTTTGTGGACGATGCGGCCATCCGCAGCTTGAATCGGGAGTTTCGGAACATTGACCGCGAGACCGATGTACTCTCGTTCCCGATGCTCGAATTCGAAGCGCCCGGCGCGTTTCCGGAGATCGGCGAAGAGGACAAAAATCCGGACACCGGCGAAGTGCCGCTCGGCGATATCGTGATCAATGTGGGGCGCGTGAAGTCGCAGGCGGCGGAGTACGGCCACAGTGAGACGCGGGAACTCGCCTTTTTACTGGCGCACAGCATGTTGCACCTGATGGGTTACGATCATATGGAGGAAGAGGAGCGCCTTTGCATGGAGTCCAGGCAGAGAGACATTCTCGATGGACTCGGCTACCGGCGCTGAGGGACAGTATGGAAGAGAGAAGAACGGGCAGCGTAGCAGCGGGAAAACCGAAAAAATCCGGCGGATTTCTGGCACAGGGGTCCATCTACGCGGCATCGGGTGTGATTTCGAGCCTGATCGGACTTGTGTACCGCATGCCGCTGACCAGAATCATCGGCGATGAGGGCAACGGCTACTACGCGGCGGCGTTTAATATCTATGCGATTATTCTGCTGCTCTCGTCCTACAGCCTGCCGCTCGCGGTCTCCAAACTGATTTCGGCGCGGGTCGGTGCAAAGAACTACCGGAACGCCGAGCGCATCCTGCGCGCCTCGCTGCTCTATGCGACGGTGGTCGGCGGCATAGGCTGTGCGGCGATTTTCTTCGGCGCGGACTGGCTGGCAGGCGCGCTTCTCCGGATTCCGGAGGCGGCCTACCCGCTCCGCGTGCTCGCGCCGACCGTCTGGATTGTGTCTTATCTCGGTGTGTGCCGCGGTTACTGGCAGGGACAGTCGACCATGGTGCCGACCGCGCTCTCTCAGATTATCGAGCAGATTTTGAACGCTCTGGTCAGTGTCGGCGCAGCCTACTTTTTGATGAAGTGGGCAATCGCGAAAGGCAAAGAGGAGTCAATGGCGCGCGCGTTCGGCGCGACCGGCGGCACCATCGGCACCGGTGTCGGCGCAGCCTCCGCGCTGTTACTCTTTGTTGTTCTGTTCCTGCTGAGCGCTAGACACAGAGCGCGGCGAGCGCGCCTCGATGTGCGGCACCGGGAGGAGAGTTACGAGGAGATTACGCGCCTTCTCGTGCTCACGGTCATTCCGGTGATACTCTCGACCGCCATTTACAATGTGAGCGGCATCCTTGACAATGCGCTCTTCGGACAGGCCATGTACGATCTCGGGCGGCAGGGTGAGATTGCCAAGCAGTACGGTGTCTACACCGGTAAGTACAAGCTCTTACTCAATGTCCCGATTATGATTGCCAATTCCCTCGGCTCGGCGCTCGTTCCGGCTTTAAGTCGCGCGGTCGGCGCAAGGCAGGGAGAGGAAGTCAAGCGGAACATCACACTTGCGATTCGCTTCTCGATGGTGGTTGCGATTCCGGCGGCGGTCGGCCTCGGCGTGATGGCAGACCCGCTGATTCCGCTGCTCTTCGGAAAGAGTGAGCTCGCCGTGTATATCATGCATCTCGGTTGCCTGAGCGTGGTACTCTATTCGCTCTCGACGGTCAGCAACGCCATTTTGCAGGGCACCAATCACATGCAGGTGCCTGTTATGCACGCGGCCTTGTCGCTCGGGATTCATGTGCTGACCCTTGAGGTGCTGCTTCGCATCTTTGAGCTCGGCATTGTCGGCGTCGTGATCGCGGACATGGTCTTTGCGCTCAGCATGTGCATTCTGAATGCGGCGAGCCTCCGCTCGCTCCTTCACTACCGGCAGGAAATCCGCAGAAGTTTCTTCCTGCCCGCACTCTGTGCGGCGCTGATGGGGCTCGTGACGGCCGGCGCTAAGATTTTCTTAAAGCGTTTCACGGGGCGCGTCGTGCTCTATACGCTGGTGCCCGTTTTTCTCGCGGTCGCGGTCTACGGCGCGTTGCTGCTGCTGACAGGTGCCATCCGCGAGAAAGAACTGTTGCGCTTTCCGAAGGGCGAGAGTCTCTGCCGCCTCGCGCGCAAGCTGCATCTCATCTGAGTTTGATAGGATTTGATAGGAGAACGCCATGAAGGTTCTGGTACTCGGCGGCGGTCCCGCGGGAATGACTGCCGCCCTCGCCGCGGCGAGAGCGGGCGCTGAGGTTTCGCTGCTCGAGCAAAACGAGCGCATCGGAAAAAAGTTATTGCTGACCGGTAACGGCAAATGCAATTACACGAATCTGGAGCTCGACGCCGCGCGCTATGACACCGACGGTCCCGACTTTCTGCGGGAGCTAATCAAATGTTATCCGCCAAAGACCGTCATCCGTTTTCTCGAAGAACTCGGTGTCCCGCCCATCGCGCGGCACGGCGGCTGGATTTATCCGCACGCCGAGCAGGCGGCGGCTGTGCTGAACGCACTTCGCGCAGCGCTCGAGCGGGAGAAGGTGGCGGTACGGACAGGTACACGCGTTCTCGGCATACAGCGTGAAAAGAAGGGCGGGTTTTGGATTCAGACGGAAGAAAAGCCTCTGTACGCAGACCGCGTGATTCTGGCGCTCGGCGGCAGTGCGCTCGCAAAGACGGGATCAGACGGGAGCGGCTTTCGCTATGCCGAAGAACTCGGGCTGAAACTCGAAGCGCCGCGACCGGCCCTCTGCCCGCTTCGCTCTGCCGAGCGCGAAAACCCCTTTTTCCGCGCGGCCCAGGGCGTGCGGGTACCGGCGGAACTGACCCTTCTGGTCGACAACGCCGAGCGGGGGCGGGAGAGCGGTGAATTGCAGCTCACCAAAGAGGGGTTTTCGGGTATCGCTGTCTTTCAGCTCTCTCTGATAGCGGGGCGCGCCCTCGCGAAAAAGCGAAAGACAGAGCTCTGCATTAACTTCCTGCCGGATTTGACAGCGGACACGGACTATTTCGAAAAGCGGCTTTCAGCGCCGTTTGCGATCGATTTAGAGGCGGTCGGCAACGGCCTGGTGCCGAAAAATTTGTGGGGCGCCTTGCTTCGGCGCGCAGCGCTATCGCCGCAGCAGGCGGTGAAGCAGAGAGACCGGGAGCTTGCCAAACGGCTCTCCGCAGCGCTCACGGCATCCCGTTTTATCGTGCAGGGGCTCGGTTCGCTTGAGAAAGCCCAGGTTTCGGCCGGCGGCATTGCCCTCTCGGAACTTTCGGGACAGAGCTTCTCGTTCCGGCGCGTTCCGGGACTGTATGCGGCGGGCGAAATTCTGAATGTGACCGGCCCCTGCGGCGGCTATAATCTCCATTGGTGCTTTGCGAGCGGCCTCTCGGCCGGGCAGAGCGCCGCCAGTGACGAGGTAAGGATATGAATCGCATTTTTTCAAACCAAAAAGGCGGGACTCTGCTCTGCTATGTCCCGGACGACAAAGCGGCACCGGGGATCGGTGCCATTTGTGCGCTTTTAAAGATTAAATACCGGGAGGTCGGGAGCGAGGCGCTGGATGAGCGAATCGGCGCGCTGGTGAGCGGAAAGCCGCAGAGCGCCGAAGCACACCGCGCGGCGGAGGCGGTCCCGGATGAAGTGCGCGCGAGAGCGCACGCCGAGCCCTTTGTGCTCTTTTGCGGATTCAGCGGCGCAACGCTCGACGCGTTTCTCGCGCAGACCAGAAAGCAGAAGCTTCGCCTGCCGCTAAAGGCAGCGCTCACCGAGACCAATGCGGGCTGGACGCTCCGCGAACTCTACGACGCAATCCGCGCCGAGCATGAAACCATGACGGGGGAAGTGCTCTGATGGCCGTTCTGCTCAACAATGTGACGCTCCCCGTGCGGCATACGGAGGAAATGCTCCGGAAAAAGGTCGCGAAACTCTTACACCTTTCTTTGCGGGAGCTCGGCGAGATTGAAATTGTGCGGCGCTCCATAGATGCGCGGAAAAAGCCGGAGCTTTTTTATGTCTATTTGCTGCGGCTTTGCCTCCCGAAAGAGGAGCGTTTCCGGAAGTTTCCGAATGTCACGCTCGACACGCGGCAGCCCTATGTGCTGCCGCCGCAGGGCGAGGCCCGTCTTATGTCGCGCCCTGTGATCATCGGCACGGGACCGGCCGGCCTCTTTGCGGGACTCATGCTCGCCGAGGCGGGGTATCAGCCCATCCTCCTGGAGCGCGGTCTGCCCGCCGCCGCGCGAAAGGCGGCAGTCGATGCGTTCTGGGCGGGAGAACCGTTAAATCCGGACTGCAATGTCTCCTTCGGCGAGGGCGGGGCCGGCACCTTTTCCGACGGAAAATTGAATACGCTCGTCAAGGACAATGCCGGGCGGAACCGGAAAGTGCTGGAGCTCTTTTGCCGCTTCGGCGCGGACAGCTCGATTCTCTATGAGCAGAAGCCGCATGTCGGCACCGACCGCCTGATTTCGATTGTGACAGCGATGCGGGAGGAGATTCTGCGCCTCGGCGGCGAGGTCCGCTTTTCTTCGCGCGCCGCGGATTTTTGTGTCGAAGCGGACAAGCTCTCGGCGGTGCTGGTCGAGAGGGCGGACGGCACGCGCTACGAACTCAAAACGGAGGTGCTGATTGCCGCGACCGGCCACTCAGCGCGGGATACCTTTCGCGTGCTCGCGTCGCGCGGATTTTCGATGGAAGCCAAGGCTTTTGCGGTCGGCTTTCGCGTACAACACCGCCAAAGAGATATCTCGCTTTCGCAGTACGGAGAACGCGAGGCGGACTTTTTGCCGCCGGCACCGTATAAACTCGCGGCGAAAACTTCCGTCGGGCGCGGCGTCTACAGCTTTTGCATGTGCCCGGGCGGGTTTGTGGTCAATGCCTCGAGCGAAGTAGGCGGCACGGTCGTAAACGGCATGAGCTATGCCGACCGCGGGTCGGAGAATGCCAACGCCGCCATCATCGTTTCGGTCACGCCCGAGGACTTTCGGCGCTACGGCACGGGCGCACTCGCAGGTCTTGCCTTCCAGGAAGAACTGGAAAAACGCGCGTTTCTCGCAGGGCAGGGAAAAATTCCGGTGCAGCTCTACGGCGATTTTCTCTCCGGGAGAGAGAGTCAGAGCTTTGGCGGCATTCAGCCCTGTTTTGCGGGGCAGTACCGGTTTTCGCGCTTAAACGGCATCCTCGATGCGCCGCTCGAGACGGCCTTTGTCGAGGGAATGACGCGCTTCGGGCGGCAAATCAAGGGGTTTGATGCGCCGGAGGTGATACTTGCCGGTGTCGAGAGCCGCACCTCCTCGCCGGTTCGGATTTTCCGGGATGCGGCGTTTCAGGCGAATGTGCGCGGCTTTTATCCCTGTGGCGAGGGTGCGGGGTATGCCGGCGGCATTACGAGCGCGGCGATGGACGGGCTCAAAGTCGCCGAAGCGGTGATCGCGCAGTATTGTCCGGCGTGGTAAGGTGCTGGCTTTGTGTAAAATGGTTTACATAAATATATTATGTTTCAAATGTAGCAGAAAGGTCTCAGGTCTATGGAGGAAAGCAAAAAGCAGTCGCTCTTTGTGGCGCAGTTAAAGGATACGATAGAAGAAAAGAAGAAGCGGCTCGGCCGTCCCGTGCGCTACCACATCACGACGATGGGGTGCCAGATGAATGCGCGCGACTCGGAGAAGCTCTCCGGCATTCTCGCGGAAATCGGCTGCGAGGAGATTCCGACCGAAGACGCCGACATTCTCCTCTTTAATACCTGCACGGTGCGGGAAAATGCCAACGAGAAGCTCTACGGGCATCTCGGTATCGTGAAGCATTTCAAAAAACTGAATCCGGATATGCTGATCGGGATTTGCGGCTGCATGATGCAGGAAAAGGACGAGGTGCTCCGGATTCAGAAGAAATATCGCTTTGTGGATCTTGTCTTCGGCACGCATAACATCTGGAAGTTTCCGGAGCTGCTCTACGCGGTCGAGGCCGAAAATCAGCGCGTCATTGATACGGCGGAGGAGCGGAACGGATTCCGGGATCACATGCCGGCGCGCCGCAAAATCTGGTTTAAGTCCGGCGTAAACATCATGTACGGCTGCAATAACTTCTGCACCTACTGCATTGTCCCCTATGTGCGCGGCAGAGAGCAGTCCCGCGAGGCAGAGGACATTGTGCGCGAGGTAAAGGCGCTCGTCGAGGACGGCGTAAAAGAAATCATGCTGCTCGGCCAGAATGTCAATTCCTACGGTAAGGGGCTTTCAAACGGCGAGACCTTTGCCTCTCTCCTCGAGCGGGTCTGCGCGGTCGAGGGCCTGGAGCGCGTCCGCTTTATGACGCCGCACCCGAAGGATTTGTCGGATGAGCTGATTCAGGTCATCAAGCGAAATCCGAAAATCTGCCGCCACATTCACCTGCCGCTCCAGTCGGGCAGCAGCAAGATTTTGCAGCGCATGAATCGCCGGTATACCAAGGAGTCTTATCTCGCCCTGGTCGACAAAATTCACCGGGAACTACCGGAAGTCGGCCTCACGACGGACATCATTGTCGGCTTTCCCGGCGAGACCGAGGAAGATTTTCAGGATACGCTCGAAGTCGTGTCCCGCGCGGGGTACCAGGCGGCGTTCACCTTCATCTATTCCAAGCGGAGCGGAACACCGGCTGCGGAGTTTGAAGATCAGGTGCCGGAAGATGTTGTCGCGGACCGCATGCAGCGACTCATTGCGCTGGTGCAGCAGTTCGCCTCGAAGGCGGCCGACCGCGACGAGGGCAAGGTGGAACCGGTTCTGGTCGAAGAAGTGAATCCGCAGCGCGCGGGCTATGTGACCGGGCGGCTCTCAAATAACCTGATGGTCCATTTTCCGGGCGATGAGAGCTTAATCGGGCAGATGGTTCCGGTTCTGCTTAAGGAGTCCAAGGGCTTTTACTACATGGGAGAGAGGAGAGACTAAAGTGGCGCTTTCGCCGATGATGACGCACTATCTGGAGACCAAGAAGGCCTATCCGGACTGCCTTTTGTTCTATCGCCTCGGCGATTTCTACGAGATGTTTTTTGAAGACGCGCGCCTTGCGTCAAAGGAGCTCGAACTCACGCTGACAGGAAAAGAGTGCGGCCTCGAGGAGAGAGCGCCGATGTGCGGCGTCCCGTTTCACGCCGCCGACGCCTACATCAACCGCCTGGTGAAGCGGGGCTATAAGGTCGCGGTCGCCGAGCAGATGGAAGACCCGAAGCTCGCAAAGGGTCTTGTAAAGCGCGAAGTGATTCGCGTCGTGACGCCCGGCACCGTGACGGCGGCAGGCGCTCTCGAGGAGGAGAAGAATAACTATCTCGCCGCGGTTTCGGAGGAAAACGGCCGCTACGGCCTTGCCTTTGCGGACATTTCGACGGGAAGCTTTTTCGTGACGGAGGCGGACGGCCGGAAGGAACTCGGGGACATTCTGGCGGAGTTTCATCCGGCGGAACTGCTGAAAAGAAAGACTCTCTCGCTCGATGGCTGCCTCCGGCATGAGGAGGAGCTTGCAGTCAGCGAGTTGCCGGACAGCGCCTTTCTCCGGGACAATGCGGTCTCGCTGCTCACCGAACACTTCCGCGCGGCGACCACGGAGGCGCTCGGTCTCTCCGATTATCCGCTCGGCACGCTCGCGGCGGGCGCGGCGCTTCGCTATCTCTACGACACGCAGAAAAACCGCTGCGAACTGATTACCGAGCTGAAAGCTTACCGGGGCAACGCCTATCTCTTCATCGATGCCGCCTCCAGACGGAATCTGGAACTCACAGAGACCCTTCGCGACAAGAATAAGCATGGGTCTCTGCTTTGGGTGCTGGACCGCACGAAGACGGCGATGGGGGCGCGCTTTTTAAGAAATCTTCTGGAAAAACCGCTGCTCGGCATACCGGAAATTGAAGCGAGACAGGATGCGATTCAGGAATTTCTGTCCCGCTACATTGACCGCGAGGAGCTGAGAGAGTATCTCGCGCCGATTTACGATATGGAGCGGCTCATGGGGCGCATCACGCTCGGCAGCGCAAATGCGCGGGATATGCTGGCGTTCGGCAGTTCCATTGCGGCGCTGCCGCCGATTAAGGACTTGTTACAGAGTTTTTCGGCACCGCTTCTCCGGAGCTTTTCGCAGTCGCTCGACGACTTAAGGGATCTCTCTGCGCTCCTTAATCGCGCCATTGCGGACGATCCGCCGCTCACACTCCGCGAAGGGCATATCATCAAAGACGGCTATCACGAGGATGTGGACCGCTACCGCCGCGCGAGCACCGAGGGCAAGCAGTGGCTCGCCGAACTCGAGGAGCGGGAGCGGAATAAGACCGGCATTAAGAATCTCCGCATCAAATACAACAAGGTCTTCGGCTATTATTTCGAGGTCACAAAGTCGGCGCTCTCCCAGGTGCCGGACTATTTTCAGCGGCGGCAGACACTGGCGAACGCCGAGCGCTATACGACCGAGGAGCTCGGAAAACTCGAGGAGAGCATACTCGGCGCAGAGGAGAAGCTCCTGACGCTCGAGTTTGATTTATTCCAGGAGGTAAGACAGAAGCTTTCCGCGGAGGTCGCGCGCATTCAGACGAGTGCCGGCATCATTGCCTATCTCGACGCCCTGCTTTCTCTCGCCGATGTCGCGGAGCGCTATCAATATGTGCGCCCGAAACTGACGGCGGACGGTCCGCTCCGCATCTTGGGCGGGCGGCATCCGGTGGTGGAGCGCATGATGGAGAGCGGCCGCTTTGTCGAAAACGATACCTTGCTCGACAGCGAGGAAAATCGCATTGCCGTGATCACGGGACCGAATATGGCCGGAAAGTCCACCTATATGCGCCAGACGGCCCTGATTGCCCTGCTCGCGCAGACAGGTTCCTTTGTCCCGGCAACCGAGGCGGAGATCGGTATCTCCGACCGCATCTTCACGCGCGTCGGCGCCTCGGATGATCTTGCGTCCGGGCAGTCGACCTTCATGGTGGAGATGACCGAGGTCGCCAACATTCTCCGCAATGCGACAAAGCGGAGTTTAATTATTCTCGATGAAATCGGCCGCGGCACTTCGACCTTCGACGGACTCTCGATTGCCTGGGCGGTGGTCGAATATCTCGCGACCGGGCGACTTGCCGGCGCAAAGACGCTGTTTGCGACCCACTACCACGAGCTGACCGAGCTCGAGGGGAGCATTCCGGGTGTTCACAACTACTGCATCGCCGTAAAAGAGCAGGGCGACACGATTGCCTTTCTCCGGAAAATCGTAAAAGGCGGTGCGGATCAGAGCTACGGCATTCAGGTCGCAAAGCTCGCGGGTGTGCCGGAGACGGTGACAGCGAGAGCGCGGGAGATTGCGGCGGAGCTTTCCGGGGCGGACATTGCGGCGCGCGCCAAGGAACTTGCGGCGCGGGGGCAGGAGACTGTAGCTTCTCCGGCTGAACCTGCGCCCTGTGAGGCGCCCTTACAGCCCGCGGAGCGCGACATACTCGAGAGACTTAAGAAGGCCGATCTCTCGGAACTCACGCCGCGTGCGGCGATTGATTTTCTCTATCAGTTGCAGGAGGCGCTATGAGCATTCAGCTTCTCGACGAGTCAACCATCAACAAAATCGCGGCGGGCGAAGTTATTGAGCGCCCGGCCTCGATTGTGAAAGAGCTTGCGGAAAATGCAATCGATGCCGATGCGAGTGTCATCACGATTGAAATTCGCGACGGCGGCATCGCGATGATACGGGTGACGGACAACGGGAGCGGTATTGCGGCCGATGAGGTGCCGACCGCCTTTCTTCGCCATGCGACTTCCAAAATCCGTACGGCGGAGGACATTCACCATGTGCAGAGTCTCGGCTTTCGCGGCGAGGCGCTCGCAAGCATCGCGGCGGTCGCGCGAATCGAGCTCATCACGAAGCAGCGGGAAGCATTGACCGGTGTCCGCTATACGGCGGAGGGCGGGCAGCAGACGGCACTCGAGGAAATCGGCGCACCGGCCGGGACGACGGTGATTGCCCGCGATCTCTTTTTCAATACGCCAGTTCGTCGCGGCTTCTTAAAGGCAGCGGTCACGGAGACCGCCCATGTCGCGGCGCTCGCCGAGGAGCTTGCGCTTTCACACCCGGAGGTCTCGATTCGCTTTCTCGCGAACGGCCAGAGCCGTTTCCACACGAGCGGCAACCGGGAAGTGAAGGACATTATTTACCAGCTTTACGGGAGAGAGATTGCGACCAAACTCCTTCCCGTCGAGCGGGAGGAAAAGGGGCTCTCGGTGCACGGCTTTATCGGAAGGCCCGAGATTTCAAGGGGCAGTCGCGCGCTCGAACACTACTGCATCAACGGGCGCTATATCAAGAGCCCGCTGCTCTCGAAGGCCATCGAGGACGGCTACGGTGACCGCATGATGCAGCATAACTTCCCCTTTGCTGTCCTGTTTCTTACAACAAAGCCCGAGGTTGTCGATGTCAATGTGCATCCGACCAAGCGGGAGGTGCGCTTCTCGGACGGTCAGGCGCTGTATCTCTTTCTCCGGGCCGCAGTCGAGGAGGCACTGCAACGCGCGGAGTTGATTCGCCTCTCCGCGCTCTCGGAAGAGCGGCGTACCGTACCGGACGTATCCCGGAAAAAGGCGGAAAAGCCGCCGGAGCCGTTTGAGACGAAGCGCTTACAGGCAGAGAGACAGCAGGAAGAAGCGGAGAAAGAACTCTCTCTTTCCTCTTTTCTCTCGGCCTACGGGCAGCGGCAGTTGAATCAGAGCGCGGAAACAGAGCGCAGTACAAATCGGCCGGAACAGACAGAGCAGCCCTTGCAGCGGGGTGCGGCAGAAGAAGAGCGGGCAGAGCGCAAAGAGCAGGAGACAGGCGGCGGGACAGAGCGGGCTGTCGCCGAAGAAAAGCCGGCCTTTGAGACCGTGGAGCGCGGCGGACAGTATGCGCTGTTTCGCCCCGAGGAGCGGCAGCATCTTCGTCTGGTCGGTGCGGTCTTTGATACTTACTGGATTGCCGAGCGCGGCAATTCGATGTATCTCATAGACCAGCATGCGGCGCATGAGAAGGTGAACTATGAGAGGTTATTGCGGGACTACCGGCAGCAGGCTGTGAGCGCGCAGCGCCTGGAACCGCCGCTCCTCCTCACCCTCAGTGCGGAAGAGGCAGCGCTTCTTACGGAGCAGCACGAGAGCTTTGAAAAAATAGGCTTTTCGATCGAGCACTTCGGCGGCTCCAGCTATGCGGTCCGCGCCGTGCCCGACATTTTGCCCTCGGTCTTAAAAGAAGAGCTCCTGAAAACGATGTTTGCGAGCCTGCTTGCGGGGCAGCGCGCCGACGATGTGCCGCTCCTCATCATCGAAAAGACCGCGTCCATGTCCTGCAAGGCGGCGATTAAGGGCAATCAGCACATCTCGCAGCAGGAGGCGGAGGCCTTACTCGACGAGCTCTTTGCGCTCGAGAATCCCTACAACTGCCCGCACGGCAGACCTACCATCATAGAACTCACGAAGACAGAGCTGGAACGGAGGTTTAAGCGCATTGTGTGAAAAACAGACGCTGATTGCGCTCACGGGGCCCACGGCGGTCGGCAAAACCGCGCTCTCGCTGGCACTCGCAAAAGCGCTCGACGGAGAAATTATCTCCGCCGACTCCATGCAGGTGTATCGGCACATGGACATCGGAACCGCAAAAATCACGGCGGCGGAGATGCAGGGCGTGCCGCATCACCTGATCGATATTCTGGAGCCGGAGGAGAATTTCGACGCAATGCGCTTTCAGAAACTCGCAAAGCAGGCCATCGAAGAGATACAGGCGCGCGGCAAGGTGCCGATTCTGGTCGGCGGCACCGGCTTTTATCTGCAGACCGTGCTCTATGAGGTTCCTTTTTCCGAGGAGAGTCGGGATGAGGCCGTACATGCGGCGCTGACGGAGCGAAGGGCGCGCGAGGGGATTGCGTCGCTCTACGCGGAACTTTCGGCAGTCGATCCGGACGCCGCGGCGCAAATTCATCCGAACAATGAGAAGAGAGTGCTTCGCGCCCTCGAATATTTCCTCAGCAGCGGCGAGCGGATTTCCCGCCACAATGCAGAGGCGAGAGAGCGGCAGTCCCCCTATGAACTCTCTTACTTTGTGCTGAATATGGAGAGACAGAGTCTCTACCGGCGCATCGATGCGCGGGTAGAGGCCATGTTTCGGGCGGGACTGGTCGAGGAAGTGCGTTCGCTCGCGGCGCGCGGGGTGCCGCGGACGGCGACATCGATGCAGGGCATAGGCTACCATGAGTTATTTGACTATCTGGACGGCAAAGCGGATCTTTTGCGTTGCAAAGAGCGCGTCAAGCTGGATACCAGGCATTTTGCCAAGCGTCAGCTCACCTGGTTTCGCAGGGAGCGGGATGCGGAGTGGTTTCTCCGGGAAGACTATGCCTCGGAGCAGGCCATCGCAGCGGAGATGCTTCGCCGCGTGGAAAAGAGAAGGGAAGAGACGAGATGAGTGCAGGATTGGACGAGAGTTTACTGGATATGTACCGCGCGGCGGGGCTGTCCGAACGCGTGTTAGCGCTCGGAGAGGCAGCGGAGGCGCAGTGCAAGGCGCGGTTTGCGGAAATTGATGCAATTGCGGAATACAACCAGATGAAAGTGCTGAACGCACTCCGCGAGCACCGCATCGGCGAAGCACACCTCTCGCCGAGCACGGGCTACGGCTACAACGACATCGGGCGGGATGCGCTTGAGGCGGTCTACGCCTCGGTCTTCGGGACGGAGGACGCCCTGGTCAGAGCGCAGCTTGTCAGCGGCACGCATGCGCTGACGGTCGCACTCTTCGGCAATCTCCGCCCGGGTGATGAAATCCTTTCGCCGGTCGGTAAGCCCTACGATACGCTTGATGAGGTCATCGGCATACGCCCGCAGCGCGGAAGTCTCCGAGAGTACGGCGTGAGCTATCGTCAGGCGGACTTAAAAGAGGACGGAAGTTTTGACTTTGATGCGATTCGGGACAGCATCAACGAGAAAACCAGACTGGTCGAGATTCAGCGATCCAAGGGCTACGCGGCCAGAAAAACACTTTCGGTCGCGGAGATTGCGGAGTTAATCCGTTTTGTCAAGTCGGTGAAACCGGATGTGATCTGCATGGTCGACAACTGCTACGGCGAGTTCGTGGAGCGGCGAGAGCCCAGCGAATTCGGTGCGGATTTGCTGGTGGGCTCCCTCATCAAGAATCCGGGCGGCGGTCTCGCGCCGATCGGCGGCTATATCGCAGGCAAGCGGGAGCTGATTGAAAATGCGGCCTACCGCTTGACGGCGCCGGGGCTCGGCAAGGAACTCGGGGCCTCGCTCGGCGTCACCAGACAGTTTTTCCAGGGGCTTTTTCTCGCTCCGACCGTGACGGCTTCTGCCGAAAAGGGAGCCATTTTTGCGGCGCAGCTTTATCAGAATCTCGGCTTCCCGGTCAATCCGCGCGCAGAGGAACTTCGGCATGACATCATCCAGTCGGTCGACTTAAAGTCCCCCGAAGCGCTCTCTGCCTTCTGTATCGGCATTCAGGCAGCGTCTCCGGTCGACAGTTTCGTGAAACCGGAGGCCTGGGACATGCCTGGCTATGAGGAACCGGTCATTATGGCGGCCGGAACTTTTGTCTCGGGCGCGTCGATCGAACTCTCGGCAGACGGCCCCATGCGTCCGCCGTATACCGCGTATTTCCAGGGCGGTCTCACCTATGCGCATGCGAAAATCGGCGTCCTGATGTCGCTCCAGAAGCTCGCGGACGCCGGACTCGTATAAACTGTGCTATAATAGACTTGTATTTCCTCGCTGTGCCTGGAGAGCTCGGGAGGAAAACAAATGAGAAAGTTGAGAGATATTCTGCCGGAGGAAAGACCTGCGGAGAAGGCGCGGCGTCTCGGCATTGCGAGCCTGGATGACCAGGAGCTTTTGGCACTGCTGCTCCGCAGCGGCTGCAGCGGACAGGATGTCACGGAACTCTCGGCTCTGGTGCTTGATTTAGAGCCACGCCGCGAGGGCTTGCTGGGACTCCTGCACAACAGCATGCAGGACTATATGCGGATTCGCGGCGTCGGCGAGGCAAAGGCTTTGCAGCTCGTCGCAATCGGTGAACTCTCGAAGCGCATCTGGCGGCGGGAAGCGGCGAAGAATCTGACTGCCGCGTTCGCCGACCCTTCGATTTGCGCGCGTTACTACATGGAGGCCCTCCGCCATCTCGAACAGGAGGAGCTCCATGCCGCCTTTCTCGACACCAAATTGCGGCTGATCTGTGACCGTCTGTTAAGTCGCGGCTCGGTCGATTCCTCGGTGGTATCCGTGCGGGAGCTCATGATTGCGGCGCTCCGCGCACGCGCCGTTCGTATGATTCTGATTCACAACCATCCGAGCGGTGATCCGCGCCCGAGCAAGGACGATCAGAAAGTCACTGCCGAAATACAGGAAGCGGCGCGTCTCATCGGCATTCCGCTGGAAGACCATATTGTCATCGGAGATAATGCCTACTACAGTTTTAAGGAGTGGGGTCTATTGTGAAAATATCGAATAACCGCCTGGTTCTCATTGTGCTCAGCGTATCCTGCGTCGGCATGATAGGACTTACGACAATCAAAAACGAGCAGTTGCGTCCGCTCCGGACAGCGGTCGGCTACCTGCTCATGCCGGTGCAGACCGGTGTGAACCGCGTGGGCAGCGCGGTCTATACGAATTTCAAGAACCAGGAACGGATGCGGACGGCACTCTCGGACAACGAGGCCCTCCGCAAGCAGGTCGCTTCTCTCACGATGGAGAATACGCGCCTGCAGAGCGACAGCTATGAGCTGCGCCGTCTGCGCGCGCTCTATGAGCTGAATCAGACCTACGGGCAGTACCGCATGACGGGGGCCCGCGTCATAGCAAAGGACACCGGCAACTGGTTCCATGTGTTCCGCATTGACAAGGGCGCGCGCGACGGCATCAAGCCTGACATGAACGTGGTCGGAGACGGCGGACTCATCGGCATTGTGACGGATGTCGGCGACAACTACGCGACGGTGCGCTCCATCATTGACGATGTGAGCCGCGTCAGCGCCATGGCGATACAGTCAAACGACACCTGCATTGTCTCGGGCAGCCTGCAGCTTTATGCCTCGGGCAAGTTGAAACTCAGCGATATCACCGATACGGCGGATATCAAGGACGGCGATGCGATTGTGACGAGCACCGTGAGTTCCAAATTCCTGCCGGGCATTCTGATCGGCTATGTCGGCGACCTGAAGACAGACCCGGATCGTCTGACCCGGAGCGGCACCCTGGTACCGGTCGCCGATTTCGAGACCATTCAGGATGTGCTGGTCGTACTCGATTTGAAGTCGGAGATGCGGGAGGACGGCTCCTTTGAGACGCCGCGCACCACCTTGCCGGATGCGGACAGTCTGACTGCGCCGGAGACGATAGCTTCGGAGGAGAGCGGCGCCTCGGAAGCGGATACGACTGCCGGGGAGAGTACGGCAGAGAGCGCTGCCGCGGAGAGCAGTGCCATAGAGAGCAGCGCGGCAGAGAGCAGTACCGCGGCACCCGAGACGAGCACAGCCGCCGCAGAGACTACGGCGCGCAGCACGACGGCAGCCGCCAGGACCACCGCAGCTATGCAGCGCGAGACGACGGCTGCCAGACGGCAGACCGAGCGGCAGACCGAAGCGCGCGAGACCCGTCGGCGAGAGACCGAGGCTTCGACGGAGAGAAGGCGGCAGGAGACCGAAGCGCCGCGCCGGGAGACCCAGGCCACACAGCCGCCCGAAACTCAGGCCGCGCAAACCGAGCCGGCGCAGACCGTAGAGAGTCTGCCGAAAAATCCGTGAGGAGGGTAGGATGAAACGCACACTTTTAAACCTCCTTGTGCTGATTGCGGCTTTTGCGCTGCAGAGTTGTATTTTTCCGTTCATTCCCTTTCTCTCGGCGACGCCCAATCTGATTTTGATCTTTACCTTTGCCTATGCCTTTATCTACGGGCAGCGGGCAGGCATGTTCTACGGGCTCGCGGCGGGACTGTTGGTGGATCTGTTCCATTCCGGTGCGTTCGGCTTTTTCACGCTTTTCTTTGTCTGGATCGGGTTTTTAAACGGCTCGCTCTCGAAGTATTACTATGAGAGCTATATCACCCTGCCGCTCCTGCTCTGTACCGTCAATGAGTTTCTGTATAATCTTTATATTTATGTCTTCCGTTTTGTAATTCGCGGCAAGCTTGATTTTCCGTTTTACTTTCGGACCATCATCTTCCCCGAGATTATCATTTCACTGTTGTTTACGCTGATCATCTACCGCTTCTTCCTCTGGTACAACCGGAAGTTGGAGTTCCTGGATCAGAGAAGAGCAACGACCTGAGGAGAAATCAGTGCTGAGAGATTTTCTGGAATTTTTGCGGGATCGTTTTGAGCGGCTGCAGCAGAACTTCAAGGCCTCGCGCCTTGTTCTGCTCGGCTTCGGCTACATGGGCCTGCTCTGCATCATGATCTTCCGGCTCTATCATTTGCAGATTATCAATGGAGAGTCCTATCAGAAAAACTATCTGCAAAAGACGGAGAAGACTGTCGCGATTCCCGCGACGCGCGGCAATATCTTCGATGCGAACGGCAAGCTGCTCGCCTATAACCGCCTTTCGTACAATGTGACCATCAAAGACAGCGGCGAGTACCGGAAGGCCCTGCAGCGGAATCAGATGTATTATCGTCTGATTCAGATTCTGAATGCGCACGGTGAGACCGTGACGGGCCGTCTCGAAATCGGGCTGAATGAGAACAATGAGTTCTACTACACGAGTGTCAATGAGGAGGCGCGGAAACGCTTTCTCCGTGACTTTTACGGTTTAAAGCGTGTGAGCGAACTGACGGGGGACGGGGGCAAGTATCCGTCCGAAATTTCAGCCGAAGAACTTTTGAACAAGCGCTTCCTGAGCTACAAACTGAACCTTCTGACCGATGAGGAGGGCAAACCGGTCACGCTCAGCAATCTGGAGAAACTGGAACTCGTGAATATCCGCTACACCATAGGTCTCACGGCCTATCGAAGCTATGAGAGCACAACGGTGGTGACGCACGTCAAGGATGAGACGAGAGTCGATATCCTCGAGAACCAGGCGAAACTGCTCGGCGTCAACTGTGAGCAGACGACCGAGCGCGTCTATAACGACGCGGTGCCGTTTTCTTCGCTGATCGGCTATGTCGGCAAGATGCCGGACGAGCAGCTAAAGGAACTGCGCGAAAAGAATCCGGACTATACGCTCAGCGATACCATAGGCCGCACGGGCATCGAAGAGTACATGGAGCAGGATTTGCACGGCAAAAAGGGATCCCGCACCATGTATGTCGACAATGTGGGCCATGTGATGGAAGTCGAGAGCGAGACGGAGCCCGTCGCCGGCAACGATGTCTACCTCTCGATTGACCGCGATCTGCAGGTCGGCATCTACCACCAGCTGGAGCAGCACCTCGCAGGTATTGTCGCGGCAAAACTGGTCAATGAGGACAATCCGAACACGGAGACGACGGACTCGACCGCGCGCCTCATTCCGGTCAAAGACGCCTATTATCAGCTAATCGGGAACAATGTACTTTCGCTGGATCACATGAAGGGGGATTCCGCGAGCGAGACAGAGCGCTACATTGCGGAGCGTCTCAGTGCGTACAGCGAGAGTTCGCTCGCCGCGATGCGGGAGCAACTCATGAACGCATCGCCGCTCAACATGGCGGAGCTTCCGAACGATCAGCGCGCCTTTCTCTATTTCATGTACACGAGTCTGACTGCCGCGGACAGCGGTGTCATCTCCAAGGAGAAGATAGACAGCAACAAGGACTACTATGCGCGCTGGAAGGCGGATTCCATCTCGCTGCGCGAGTTCCTGCAGGATGGCATCAAGGACGGCTGGGTCAATACCACCGCAATCAAAGGCATTAAAAAGTACGCGGGAGCGGAAGAGGTGTATGAGGCGCTCGTCAATTCTTCGCTCGAGTCGCTGAAGACCGATCCGGACTTTGAAAAGCTGCTCTGCCAGTACATGATACGGAATAATCTGGTCGGCGGCAGGGAACTCTGCCTCGCGCTCTATGACCAGGGTGTGCTGGAACCGGATCCCGCGGCCCAGGCGGAGCTCGCTGCCGGCGGTCCGGCCTATGCCTACAGCTTTTTTGTCCGTCTGGTCTCGGAGCTCAAAATCACACCGGCGCAACTCGCGCTCGATCCCTGTACGGCCGGCTGTGTCGTGACCGATGTGACGACGGGCAAGGTAAAAGCGCTGGTGTCGTATCCCGGCTATGATAACAATCGCCTCACGAATACGATGGATGCGAAATACTATAACCGGCTGGTCAAGGATGAATCTCTGCCGCTCTATAACAATGCGACACAGGCCAGAAAGGCGCCGGGTTCTACCTTTAAGCCGATTACCGCGATTGCCGCACTCGAGGAAAATGTCGTCGGACTGAATGACACCGTCAACTGTACGGGTATTTACGATGCGATTACGCCGCCGCTGCGCTGCTGGATTTATCCGGGTCGCCACGGCGTCCAGAACATCGTTGCCGGTATCCGGAATTCCTGTAACGTCTTCTTTGCGGACCTCGGACATCGCCTCGCGACGAACCCGCAGGGTGAGTACGACCCCGCGCTCGGCATTGCGCGTCTCAATAAATACGCGACCATGTTCGGTCTGGACCAGAAGTCCGGCGTCGAAATTATCGAGAACGACCCCATGATTTCCGACCAGAGCCCGGAGCGGTCGGCCATCGGTCAGGGTACCAACTCGTTCGCCAATGTGCAACTCTCGCGTTATGTCACGGCGCTCGCAAACCGCGGCACAGTCTTTGATCTCTCGGTGCTCGACCGTGTGACCGACTGGCAGGGCGAGGCAATCCGGAGCTATGATCCGAATGTCATCCGCACCATGGAAGTCAAACCGGAGAACTGGGATGCCGTACAGCAGGGTATTCGCGGCGTGGTCGAGTCGGGTTCCGCAAGCCGTATTTTCAAGGGCTTCGAGGTGAATATCGCCGGTAAGACAGGTACGGCACAGGAGTCGAAAACGAGAGCCAACCACGCGTTCTTCATCTCGTTCGGCCCCTATGAGAGTCCGAAGCTCGCGGTCACGGTCAATATTCCCTACGGTTACACCTCGGCGAATGCCGCTTCCGTCGCAAAGGATGTATACCGCCTCTGCTTTGGCTATACCAATGTAGACGAAATCCTGAATGCGGGTGCGCAACGTGTCAGTGATGCCAATATCGAGGATTAAAGATTGAAAAATTTCGACATTTTAGATAAAAATACTGGAAATATTCCGGCTTTTCCGTTAGAATTTGAGGAGGCTCGCGCGGAATGGATGTAAAACGTTTTTTGCGGGTATTTTCCTTCCGCTTGCTTTTTGCAGTTTGTGCGCTGAATGTCATTGGCATTTTGGCGATTAACAGTGCGACAAACCAGAACATGAGCTATGTCGGGCGACAGGCGGCCGGAATGGTCCTGGGCATCGCGGTCATCGCGTTGCTCTGCTTTGTTCCGTATCAGAAGTTGCTGCGCTATGCGGTGCCGGTTTTTGTGCTCTGCGCAATCCTGCTCCTCATGGTTCGCTTCTTCGGTAAGAGTGTCAACGGTGCAAAGCGGTGGATTGTCCTGCCGGCACTGGGACAGGTGCAACCGTCGGAGTTTGCAAAAATCGGTGTTGCGATGTTCTTTTCCTGGCTACTCGGCAAAAACTACGAGAGTATCAATCAGCCACGATTTTTGCTGTTGTTTGCGGCCTTTGCGATGATTCCGATCGGACTCATCAGCTCGGAGCCGGATCTCTCGACAACCATCGTCGTGGCAGTCAGTATTGCCGCCATGCTGTTTGCGGCGGGTATCAGTTACCGCTGGATCGGCCTTGCGCTGCTGGTCGCCGTGCCCTTTGCCGTCAGCACCGTCTTTTTGCTGAAGCGAGGCATGGTGCCTTTCCTGAAGGAGTATCAGGTGCGCCGCATTCTGGCCTTTCTGTACCCGGCACAGTATGCGGATGCGAACTGGCAGCAGGACAACTCCATCATGGCAATCGGATCCGGGCAGCTCTTCGGCAAGGGCTTGAACAACAACACGCTCGCTTCCGTGAAGAGCGGTAATTTCCTCTCCGAGGAACAGACCGATTTCATTTTTGCCGTGATCGGAGAAGAAATGGGTTTTGTGGGTTGTCTGCTCGTGTTATTGCTCTATGCGATTCTGGTCTATGAGTGCTATTATCTCGCCGGTAAAGCGCGCGACATGGAAGGACGTATTCTCTGCACCGGTGTCGGCACACTCATTGCCTTTCAGGGGTTCAGCAATATTGCTGTGGCAACGGGTATCTTCCCCAATACGGGGCTTACGCTTCCTTTTATCAGCTATGGTGTCAGTTCACTGCTCGCCTTTTATGTGCAGATCGGACTGGTACTGAATGTCGGGCTACAACGGCGGGATATCTACCGGGAGGATGATATGCCGCGTGGCAGAGTTGGGTTCGGAGGGCAATACCGCTGAGCACCTTTCAAAGAAAGAATGAGGAATGAGCAGTATGAATATCGGATTGATTGCACATGATGCAAAAAAGAAGTTGATGCAGAACTTTTGTGTCGCTTACCGAGGAATACTTGCGAAGCACACGCTGTTTGCAACCGGGACAACGGGACGCCTCGTTGAAGAGGTCACCAACCTCACGGTTCACAAGTATCTCGCCGGACACCTGGGTGGTGAGCAACAGCTCGGCGCACAGATTGAGGACAATGACCTGGATCTCGTGATTTTTCTTCGCGACCCGCTGCAGCCGAAACCGCACGAGCCCAATGTCAGCAATGTCCTTAGGCTCTGCGATGTTCATAATATTCCGGTCGCAACCAATCTTGCGACAGCAGAGCTGTTGATTAAATCCATGGAGCGTGGCGATTTTGAATTCCGAAATTACTACCGGCGCTGACTACGCGTCGAGACGGCGGCGGAGTAGCAGGCGACGCAAAAGGCGCGGCCTGCCGCTCATCCGCCTCTTCCTTTTGCTCGCTCTGCTGTGTGCGGCGCTCGCCTATCGGGAGTTCGGCTCCCTGCTCTCGAATCGCTATGCGCCGAATACGCGCGGCAGCGCACTCTTACAGAGTACGGCGCAGGCCTCGGCGCTGAAACCGTTTGCGGCGGATCTCGCGGTTCCGGAGGCCGACAGCGGCACCGACTTGCTCGGCGATGTCCGCGCCGAAGGTGTGCTTCTGATTGACGGGACCAATGAAAAAGCACTGCTCTCGCGCAATGCCTATACACGCATGAATCCGGCCTCGACCACAAAGATTATGACCTGTCTCCTCGCACTCGAAGACAGCGACATCCACATGGACGATGTGTGGACGGCCGGTCCGGAGATTGTCGTCTCGGAACCGGGCGCCAGCATGGGCGGCTTCCAGCAGGGAGACAAGCTCACGGCAGAGCAGGTACTCTATTGTCTCATGGTTCGCTCCGGCGCCGACGCGGCCAATATGATTGCAAAACAGGTGGCCGGCAGTGAAGAGGCCTTTGTCGAGAAGATGAATGCGCGCGCAAAAGAACTCGGTGCAACCGGGACGCATTTCACCAATTCGCACGGTTTAACCGATCCCGATCACTATACGACGCCCTATGACCTGTATCTGATACTCCACGAGGCGATGAAGTACCCGGAGTTTCAGAAACTGGCGAGTCAGAAGCTCTACACAGCCGATTATGTGGACGCGGCCGGGCAGCCGGTGCAGAAAAAGTGGTTTAACACCAATTACTACCTGGTGGGCAAGGCGAAGCTCCCCGAGGGCTTTTCCGTGGTCGCGGCCAAGACCGGAACCACACTGGCGGCGGGAGCCTGCCTCGCGCAACTCACGGCGTCGGAGTCCGGAAAGCAGTATTATTCGGTCGTTTTAAAATCGCCGAATCACGATGTGCTTTATCAGGACACCAGCCTCTTATTGCAAAAAAGCGCACAAGTGCATTGAACTTTTTTCGGTGCTAACGTATAATTACGATAACAGACAGAAACCAAGGAGGTAGACACATGGTTCAGATTATTGTGGGCGTCAAGGGAAAAGGAAAGACCAAGCGACTTCTTGAGATGGCAAATGAGGCTGTCAAGAATGCGAAGGGTACGGTCGTCTACCTTGACAAGAGTGCAAAGCACATGTATGAGCTCAGCAATAAAATTCGTTTGATCAATGTGAATGACTACGAGATTATGAGCAGCGACGGCTTCACCGGTTTTGTCTCCGGCATCATTTCGCAGGATCACGATTTGGAGACCATGTTCCTCGACAGCTTCTTGAAGCTTGCGAACTTAGAGGGCGGCGATATCACCCCGGTCGTTGACACACTGGAAAAGATCGGTGAGAAGTACAATGTGAACTTCGTGCTCAGTGTTTCGATGGATGCGGCCGATCTTCCGGAGAATGCGAAGAAAGACGTTGTCGTCGCGCTCTGACCGATAGGCGCAAAGAGAATTTACGGACAGCCCTTTCCGGGCTGTCCGTCCTTGTGTACAGGCATTTTCAGCGCAAGCGGAGGTCGTTTTGGCGAATCAAAAAAAAGCGGACAATGAGCAGAAGACGAATTCCGTACTTCGCCCGGAATATATTCTGTTGATTGCCGCAGTCGTTTATCTTCTATATACCATCTGTACCCCTGTCATGCGAAAACGTCCGCGCGTCACAACCGTTGAGCCGGGCGAGATTGTGAGCAATCACTACTATACCGGCATCATACTGCGTGATGAGCAGATTGAGACAGCGCCGCGCGGCGGCTATCCGATTTACTATCTGCAGGAGGGGAAGCGCGCCGCCGTCGGCAATCGCATTTATGCGCTCTCCGCAACCGATGTGACGCCGCAGCTCGCAGGCAATTTAGGCGGCAATGCACCGCTCGGCGCCGACAATATCCATGAGATTAAGAATCGGCTCTCTGCCTACCGGAAAAGCTATGACCGCGACCAGTACGCGCAGAACTATACGGCGGAGAACAGCATTCAGTCTCTGCTCTCATCCTATGCATCGCTGAGTCTTCTCGGCAATCTGGACGAGGAGATGAAGAAGCAGGGAATCGAACTGACGGATGTCACTTCGCCGCTCTCGGGTGTTGTCTCCTTTCGTCTGGACAATTACAGTACCGTGACGGAGGACAATATCACCGCGGCGCTCTTCGATCAGGATACGACTTCCGCGGCGGCCGACAGCAAAAAGACCTTTGTGAACGCGGGTGATCCTGTCTATCGGATTGTACCTTCCGAGGAGTGGAAAGTCGTCTTTCCGCTCGATAAAAAGGAGAGCCGCGAAAATACGAAGAGCCTCCGGGTCAGTTTCATGGGCAGCAATATCAGCATGAGCGGAGACTACCGTGAAATTACCGGGAAGGATGAAGATGCCAATCAGCGCTACGGTGTCTTGACGTTTCAACGCTACATGATTCAGTTTCTGGAAGATCGCTTTGTAAAATTTCGCATTGTCGAGGGAAGAAAAGACGGCCTGAAAATCCAAAAGACCGCGCTCACCAAGAAGAAGTATTATGCGATTCCGCTGCTCTACCTGACACGCGGGGGCGCAAACAACGGCAATGTGGTGCATCGCCTGCAGATGGAGAACGGAGAAGAGCAGGCGGTCGATGTGCCGGTCACGGTTGTCCACCGCGATGATACATATTTCTATGTCAGTATGGATGAGAACGCGTCGCTGAAGGAAGGCGACTGGCTCATCAACGACGCCAGAGACCAGAAGGTTCAGGTCGGAGACACCGGAGAATTGCCGGGCGTCTACAGCGTAACCGGCGGCGTTGCGGTATTCCGCAAGGTCGAGATTATCGAAGAGAATGATGAATATGCCATTGTACACCGCGGTATCAGCGGCAGCATCAACCCCTATGACCGCATTCTGCTGAACGGAAGCGAAGGGCGAGAGGGCGAGATGGTTTATTGAGGAGGTACCTATGCTGCGTCAGCATTTAGAAGAAATCGAGAGCAATATTCAGAGCGCCTGTGCGCGGGCGGGGCGCTCGCGCGAGAGCGTCAGACTGATTGCCGTGAGCAAGACCCAGCCGGTCTCCGCAATCGAAGAGGCCTATGCGCTCGGACTGCGCGATTTCGGCGAGAACAAGGTGAAAGAAATGCTCGGCAAAGAGCCGCAGCTGCCGGAAGATATCCGCTGGCATCTGATCGGACATCTGCAGACTAACAAGGTTCGGCAAGTGCTCTCCAAGACGGTATTAATTCACTCGCTGGATTCTCTGAAACTTCTCGATGCGGTGGATTTTGAGGCCATGAAACAGCGGATTACCGTGGAAGGTCTGCTCGAGGTAAACGTCGCGGAAGAGGAAAGTAAATTCGGCTTTTTACCCGAAGAACTCTGGGGACTCCTGAATCGGCTTTGTCAGTATAAAAATCTCAAAATTCGCGGCCTCATGACAGTTGCACCCTTCACAATTAATCAAGAAGATAATCGCGCCGTCTTTCGGAAATTGAAAGAAATATCGATTGACACAAGATGGAATACACTGGATAATATCAGTATGGATATCTTGTCTATGGGTATGACAGGAGATTACAGCGTTGCGATTGAAGAAGGCGCCACCATGATTCGGGTGGGGACAGGGCTGTTTGGCGCGCGGAATTTAGGGGAGGACGGACAATGAGTGCGATAGACTGGTTAAAAGGTGTCATATTTGGGCCGGGAGGTCCGGAAGGGCCGGAAGGGCAGAAAGATCCGGATGAGATAGTCGAGGACGAGGACGAGGAAGTCAATTTCTTTGGTGGCACGACACAGTTTTACACTGGTGACGATGAGTATCCGTATGATGAGGACTATGTGTCCGCATCGGGTAACAAGAGCAGAAAAGCGACAGGCACTACAAAGTTGAAGAGCGGAAAGATGCAGAGCGGCAACATCACACCGGTCACAGGACGCTCGAATCTCAACATCTCGCTGATGACGCCCAAGAGTTTTGAGGATGATGAGATGCATAAGGCCATTCAGATGCTTCGCGATGAAGGGCGCACCATCATTCTCAACCTCGAGAACTGTGAAGAGGAGCAGAGTTTCGTTTCATTTGCAATCGGACTTGCCGGCGGCGTCAACGGCCATATCGACAATGTATCGCAGTCCATCTATATCCTGGTGCCGAAGAATGTGGAGCTCTCCGGTGATTTCGAAGATGTCGAGAGCCAGGTGGCGCAGATGCCGCGCTCTAAGTCTGTCTGATGAACGAGAGAGAGTTGCAGTTGTTTCGCAATCGCCTGCTGGATTTGTCCCGGCAGTGCGAGGATCGGAATGTGCCGACGCACAGCTATTTTCTGACTGTGGAAGAGCAACGTTTCGCAGCGCAATGTTTACCGAACGTCGCCGGAATCCGTGTGATTTCCGACGGCGTTTTTTGTGACGCTGAGAGAAAGGTGCTCTTTTTTTTGCCGTCCTATCTCGAAGAACCGCCGGAGGACGAGCTGATTTGTCTGGAGCTTGCACCGCGTGCACCGAAGTTTGCGGAGCCGCTCAGCCATCGCGATTTTCTCGGCGCGTTGATGGGACTTGGCATACGGCGGGAGATGCTCGGGGATATTACGGTAACGGAAAACAAGGCGCAACTGGTCGCGCTGCCTGCCGTCAAAGCGCTCATAAAGCGCGAATTGACGGAAGTGCGGCATACCCGCATCGAAGTGCGGGAAATACCGCGGGAGGCGCTCAGTGCCGTGCGTCGCACCGAAGTTCGCAGCGTCAATGCGGCTTCGCTCCGCGCCGATGTTCTGGTCGCCGCAGTCTGGAATTTATCCCGCACGCGGGCCAAAGAAGCGTTTTCGACGGGAAAGGTGCTGCGAAACGGCACGGAGCTCAGTAATCCGGCCGAGCTTCTGCGGGCCGGAGATGTTATGAGTCTTCGCGGCAAGGGGAAGTTCAGGCTCTGCGACGCAGAGCCGCGCACCACGCGGAGTGGGCGCCTGTATGTGGACATCGCATATTTCGTTTGAGAGAGGATTTTACTATGACAGAGAAAACCGAAACCGCTTGCTCCAAGGCGAGGATGTCGCTGCTGTTTGCCGTGATTGTTGGGCTCTGTGTTCTGCTGGATCAGTGGACCAAGCGCCTTGCGCTGCAACACTTGCCGCTTGAAACCGCAAGACCTTTTCTGCCGGGACTGGTCGAGCTGATTCGGATCGAAAATCACGGTGCGGCCTTTGGCATGTTGCAGGGACAGATGATTTTCTTTTATGGTATTACGGCGGCAATTTGTCTTTTTGTCGTTTATGTGCTTTATCGCTTGCCGGCAAAGAAACGATATATACCGTTAGTCATTAATATGGCGTTTTTAATCGGCGGGGCACTGGGGAATCTATGTGACCGTGTCATGCGCGGCTCCGTTGTCGATTTTTTCTCATTTATTCCGATCTCTTTTCCGGTGTTTAATGTCGCGGATATTTTTGTGACCTGTGCAGCTGCCGTCTTTATTCTGTTATTTTGTTTTTATTATAAAGAGGAAGAATTTTCATTCTTAAAATAAAAGGAGACAGGTTTGGAGGAGCTCATTATTCAGGAAGAACTTGCGAATAAGCGACTGGACATAGCGGTCTCCCTGCTCTTTCCGGAGCTGACACGCGCACATGCTCAGAAGTTGATTAAGGAGGGAGGCGTTCTGGTCGACGGCAAGCCGCGCAAGGCGAGCTATCCATTGACAGCGGGAGAACGCCTCTCGGTCACTTTGCCGGAACCCGAGGCGACAGAGGTGCTTCCGGAGAATATTCCGCTCGACATTCTTTATGAAGACAAGGATGTCATCGTAATCAACAAGCCCAAGGGTATGGTGGTTCACCCGGCAGCCGGGCATACCGGCGGAACACTGGTCAATGCCCTCCTGTACCACTGTAAAGACAGCTTGTCGGGCATCAACGGGATTCTTCGGCCGGGGATTGTACACCGCATCGATAAGGACACGACAGGTGTGATGATTGCCTGCAAAAATGACAGGGCGCATCAGTGCATTGCCGAACAACTGAAGGCGCACAGCATTACGCGCCGTTATCTCGCACTGGCACAGGGCAGGATGCAGGAAGAGGAAGGAACTGTGGACGCACCGCTCGGGCGTGACCCGGAGAACCGGAAACGCATGAAAAGCGGTATCATCGGCGGCAAGCATGCGGTCACCCACTACAGGGTGCTGGAGCGCTTTGCATCGGCAACGTATCTCGAGTGTCGTCTGGAGACCGGACGGACACATCAGATTCGAGCACATCTGGCCTCGCTCGGCCATCCGTTGCTCGGCGACACGGTCTACGGTAGCGGGAAAAACCCTTATCATCTGGAGGGGCAATGTCTGCATGCGGCGGTGCTTGGCTTCCGTCATCCGGCGGACGGCCGCTATCTGGAGTTCACGGCGCCGCTCCCGACCTATTTTGAAGCACTGCTCGACAAGTTTCGACAAAAAGCATAGATTTACCTTTTCACTGCAAAATGTTACAATAGAAGAACAGAGAAACCCGTATTTTTAGCATTTCTGTGGGAGGTGCCTTATGGAGACAAAGAGAATCATCACCTTGGGACGTGAGACCGGAAGTGGTGGTCATAAAATCGGAGAGATGCTCGCCGCAAAACTCGGCGTTAAGTGCTATGACAAAGAACTTTTGGATCGCGCCGCAAAAGAGAGTGGTCTCTGCCGAGAATTGCTGGAGTCAAACGACGAGAAGCCGACGAACAGCTTTCTCTATTCCCTGGTCATGGATACCTATTCTCTCGGCTATTCCTCCTCGCCCTATGTGGATATGCCGATTAATCAGAAGATTTTCCTCGCACAGTTCGATACCATTCGAAACCTCGCGCAGCAGGAGAGCTGTGTGATTGTAGGTCGCTGCGCCGACTATGCGTTGGACGGCATGCCTGGCGTACTCTCGGTATTTATCTCCGCAGCGGAGGAGGATAAAATCACACGTGTACAGAGTTACCAGGGCGGCAACATCAGCCGCGACAAGGCGCGTGAGATTATGTTAAAGACCGATAAGCGGCGCTCCAGCTATTACAACTATTACTCCAACAAGCGCTGGGGCGATTCCAAGAGCTATGATCTCTGCATCAACAGCAGCAAGTTCGGCCTGGAAGGTGCGGTACAGCTGATTCTTGACAGCTTAAAGAGGGAAGAGGAATTCCGGAATGGCAACAGATGACAAGAACGAGCGCGAGCAATATCTGAAGGAGCTCGCTCGTCTCAAATCACTTCGAAACCAACATAGAACGGAGAAGAAAGACGCGGTGGAGGACGCCGCGTCTCTTCCTGTTCACAGGGAGACCGCAAAGCGAACGGACCGAGAAACGGAAAGAGAAATTGGGGAGCCTGTGACAGAGAAAGCCGAGAGCGCTTTCGAGAAGCCGCAGTTTTCTGCGGAGGAGCAGGAGAAACGCAGATTAAGACGCGTTCTTGAAAACATGCGAAGACAGGAGGCGGCTTCCCGCAGACAGGCGGAACAGCAGTCAGCGGAAGCGCAGGAAGCAGCGGAGGAGGAAGTCGAAGAAGCGCCGGAAGAGATTCCGGCGGGAAGATTCGCAGAAAGAGAAGGGGTGCGTGAAGCGCACCACGAGGAGGAAGAGATGGCGGGGAAAACGGCACGCCGACCGCGGCGGCAGGCAAAGGAAAGTAAAGCCGCGACCGTCAAGCGAAAAAAAAGAAATCCTCTTCTGGTCCTGATCGGCCTCCTCTGTGCTTTTCTGGTTGTTTGGGGAGGCAAGACACTCTTGCTCGGTCAGAAGACGCACGAGACCGGCTTCTATACAGTCGCGGTGTTTGGCGTGGACTCCCGGAACGGTAACCTCGGAAAAGGTGCGCTCTCCGATGTCAACATGCTGGTGAGCCTCAATAAAGAGACAGGGGATATCCGTATCTGCAGCATTTTCCGAGATACCTTTGTACAGATTGATAAAAAGGGTAAGCACCATAAATTCAATGAAGCCTATTTTCAGGGCGGGCCCGAGCAGTCCCTCTGGATGATGCGTTATAATCTCGACATTCAGCCGGATGACTATGTGACCTTCAACTGGAAGGCTGTGGTCGATGCCGTGAACATTATGGGCGGGGTGGATCTTGAGGTTACACCCGCGGAATTCAAATATATCAATTCCTTCATCACGGAGACGGTGAAGTCCACGGGAGTCGGATCGGTGCAGCTCACGCACGCAGGGATGAATCATCTGGATGGTGTACAGGCTGTTGCTTATGCGAGACTCCGCCTTATGGACAGCGACTACAACCGCACCGAGCGCCAGCGCAAGGTCGTGTCACTTCTGATGGATAAAATTCACGCGGCCGATACGGCAAAGCGCATGGAGCTTGTGACTTCCGTGTTGCCGGAGACCAAGACCAGCATGGGAATCGATGATGTTCTGGCTTACGCGAAGGATATCAAGAAGTACCATATCGCGGAGAGCTCCGGCTTTCCGTTTGAGCGCGACACAGCCTGGGTTGAGAAAAAGGACTGTGTGGTGCCGATTACGCTTGAGAGCAATGTTGTGAGCCTGCACCAGTTCCTGTATCAGCAGGAAGACTATCAGCCGAGCGCCTCTGTGAAAGAGGTGAGCGCTTACATCGTTAAGCGGACCGGTATGAAAGGCAAAGGCGAAAAGGTCGATATTCAGACAGACAAACCGGGTGCCGTCGGCAACACCGGGCCGGTCAAAGAGAAGACAAAGAAAAACACGGAAGTCGAGACTGCGCGCGAAGAGAAGAAAAGCAACAAGCAGAGCAGCAGCGCGGCAGAAAGTGCCGCAACAGAGACTGCCTTGACGGAAACGACCGCTGCGGAGACGACAACAGCTGCCGAGACCGAGAGCCGCAAAAAGCGTCGCACGGAGAGCACGACCGCTACGGCTGTTGAGACAGCGGAGAGCCGCAGCGGCCGCGTGCAACCGAACGGCGGCAAAAACAATTCCAATGACAGTGAGAACAGTGAGGCCGAGCGCGGTCCGGGATCCGGTGTCCAGGAAAACAAGCACAGTGCGACAACCGCTGCCGATACCGAGCTTGTCGGGCCCGGCGCAGGTTTGCCGGCCAACTAAATTGCAAGACCGTTTTGACGGTATCAATCCCCCTTTTCCGGTAATTCCGGCAGAGGGGGATTTTTCAATACCAACTCCGTTTTCCCGCTGAAAGGCAGAAGAGATTTCGATATGGCGGGTACGGTTTCGCGGGAGAGTCCGGCAGAGTTCATGAACGCCCGGTAAAAGGGAGAGCATGAGAGGGGAAGCTCACAGGAAAAAGTCATCGGACGGCGGGAGAGTGTGGAAGTGAGCGGAAGAGAAAAGCAATGCATAGAATATAAATATATACAGAATTAATGAGTATGCACTAAAAATGAATTCAATGCATCAATATGCGCTAATATAATCAGCCGACCGGCGGCTTGCCGTTGTAACAGCCTGCGTCAATCGCATCTAGTTTTAAATACTGGTTGACCTAACTCTAAAAATGACTTAGGATAGAGTCGGTTTCGGTGAATCGCCGGAATTGGAATTTTGATATTGTCTAAGCACGCTACTGCTATTGAGGAGGTCAGCCATGTCGGAAGAACTTCACTTGTCTGTCAACCATAGAGAACTGGAAATTCCGCTGCTTCAAGGCGGCATGGGGGTCGGTGTATCGCTGGAGCGTCTCGCGGGAAGTGTGGCGGCCTGCGGTGCCATGGGCTGTATCAGCACAGCTGACTGCGGCTATCGCGAGCCTGATTTTTATAAGAACCCGGAAGAGGCAAATCTCCGCGCGCTGCGGCAGGAAATCTCGGATGCACGGGACATCTCAGGCGGACGCGGTCTGCTCGCCATCAATGCGATGGTCGCCACGCAGCAATTTGCCGAGGCCATCCGGACGGCAGTCGCTTCGGGCATCGATGCGGTAATCTCGGGTGCCGGTTTACCCTTGCAGTTGCCGGAGTTGGTGCCGGAAGGCAGCGCACTGATTGCGCCCATTGTGTCGGGCGGGCGTGCGGCAAAGCTGATTCTGCAGTCTTGGATGAAGAAGTACAATCGCTTTCCGGATTTCATCGTCGTTGAGGGCGCCAAGGCCGGCGGCCATCTCGGATTCAAGGAGGATGAATTGCTGGCCGGTGAAGCCCCCTCTCTCGCGGCCATTCTGAAAGATGTGCTGGAGAATATTCGTCCCTTTGTCGATGCGGCAAAACGCAATATCCCGGTCTTCTGTGCAGGCGGTGTCTGGAATCGGGAGGACATACAGACACTCACGGAACAGGGGGCTGCCGGCGTGCAGATGGCAACCCGCTTTATTGCGACCGAGGAATGTGATGCCTCTCAGGCCTATAAGGATGTGCTGCTCGGCGCAAATCGGGAAGATGTCTCTATCATCCACAGTCCGGTCGGTATGCCGGGACGCGCTGTGCAGACCCCGCTGTTAAAGAAGCTAAGCCTCGCGGGCCGCATTCCTCCGGTCCACTGCTCTCGTTGCATCAAGAAATGCAATCCCGCACAGGTGCCGTTTTGTATTACGCATGCATTGATTGAGGCGGTCAAAGGCAATCTGGAGACAGGACTTTTCTTTACCGGCGAGAATGTCGGCAGAATGAAGAAAATGACCACAGTGCCCGCTCTGATTAAAGAACTTGGGTATTGAAGAACCCCGTACATTTATAAAATCAGAGATACTAGCTGCGGAGTCCGGAGAAAATCCGGACTTTGTTTTTATCTGTCGTGAGACACGCAAATTCGTAGGGATATCACAAGTTTACGAAATAATATTATGTAACCTTATGGGCGGTTGCAAAGCAATCCATTGATAAGCTGCCTGTTACGGGCAAGCGGATTTGAATGAAAATGTGATGGAAGATTTTTTGTAATCGTAACACTTACATAAAATAAATGGGAGTTACATCCGGATGACAGATGAACCGATTGACCAAGCTTTCCAGCTGTACAATATTAAAATAAGGAAATGACGGAAATTCAGCCTGACAGGTCCTTGGATCATGGAATCGCTTCGTGGCAACAATACATACGGAGAATGAAAGGATAAGCAGCTGACGCAGCCTTGAGTCATAGGGATAGCCTTGCGACGCAGATATACATACAGAAAAGAAAGAATAAGTTGATGCACATGAACTGACATAACGAGAATCCAGCCATAGGTCCTTAGGCCATGGGATGGCTGTGCGGCGCAGATACATCCGAAAATGAAAGGATAAATGAGTCAATGCACAAGAGCTGACATAACGAGAATCCAGCCATGGGTTCTTAGGCCAGATGAGCAATTCAGCATTAAAAATTAAAATGCGGCAGGCAGTCCGGTGATATGAATGAATTCAGAAGAGAAATCGTTGCAACTTGAGATGACTGTTCAATCGGCACATGAAATCGTGAGGCGGGAACAAAAACGGGTCTTGAGAGCAGTAAAACTCCGCACTATAACTGTTCGCGAAATGCTTGTTTAACGAATAGTTATGTCGTATACTATTGCTGAACGGGAAAATTGAGGCATTTCGGAGGTTTTCGTATGGCTGACACAACACAAAAAAATAACAACTATTTTGCGGAACTTGACCGCGCGAATATTTTACATCTTCGGGAATTGCTCGCAGAGCTTCCGGACTACTGCAGAACGTATCTCCGCGGCATTGAACCGAGAACACAATCCCGCACACGAATTGCGTATGCCTATGATTTGCGCGTATTCTTTCAATATCTGATGCGCGAAAATCCTGTGGCTGCCCGCTGTGGCACAGCCAAGGAAATTCCGCTTTCTCTTCTGGAAAAGCTCCGTGCGACCGATCTCGAGGAATATATGGAGTATTTGAAGTATAGACCCACAGAGCAAGGGGAAGGCAAATTGAACCAGGAAACGGGTATCAAGCGGAAACTCTCCTCCCTGCGCAGTTTCTATAAATATCTCTATCAAAAAGAAATGATTGAGAGCAATCCGGCAGACCGTGTGCTCCTGCCAAAGCTGCACGAAAAAGAAATTATCCGTCTCGATGTCGACGAAATTGCGGAGCTGCTGGATCAGATCGAATCCGGAGAAAAGCTGAGCGAACGCCAGCGTCGCTACCATGAAAAAACCAAGCTTCGGGATTTGGCGCTGATCACACTCTTGCTTGGCACAGGCATTCGTGTCTCCGAGTGTGTCGGCTTGAATCTCAATGATGTGGATTTTAAAAATGACGGAATCCGGGTACACCGGAAAGGCGGCAAGGAACAGATTGTCTATTTCGGAGATGAAGTTGAGGAGGCACTGCTAAACTTCATGGAGGAACGGGAAGCCTTGCTCACAGAGGGGTTTCAGGAGCAGGCGCTCTTCCTGTCATTGCAGCAAAAGCGGCTCTCTGTGCGAAGCGTCGAAAAACTGGTCAAAAAATATGCGCTTGCCGCAGCACCTCTCAAGCATATCACGCCGCATAAATTGCGCAGTACCTACGGCACAACGCTGTACCGCGAAACCGGAGACATTTATCTGGTTGCCGATGTTCTGGGGCACAGCGATGTCAATACCACCAAAAAGCACTATGCGGCGATTCAGGAAGATCACCGGCGCAGCGCACGCAATAAGGTGCGGCTGCGCGAGGAAGAGTAAACTTACTCTTCCACTGCTTCGAGGACGGTCAGAAAGCAGCCCGGATACAGACGGGTATTCCGGTCAATGTGATTGACGCGGCACAACTCCTCCAGATAGGAATCATCGGAGCGATACAGTCCTCGGTTATAGCGTGTCGCGAAATCGTCCAGCTTATCTCCTACCTGAATTTTAACCGCGCGGTAGCGATATGCTTCGCTGTGATCGGGGAGTTCTCCGGCGCGTGCCACGGAGGCGCGACCTGCAAAAAAGGCGAGCAGAAGGATAAAAGGAAGCAGGAAGCCGAGCAGGCCGCGTTTGTTCTGTCTGCGCGGACGCACACGGTGACCATAGCTCCTCTGCAGTTCTGATACCCGGTGATTCCTATTATTGTTTGCCTGTCGCATGGGTTATCCTCCTTCGAAACTTTGTTCTTGAACATCTGTTTGCATCTTACCACGCGAACGGAAGTTCGGCAAGCAAAAAAGCGAACAAAATTTCGCGAACAATCGTTTGCTTTTTGGGGCGCTTCGTGCTACACTTTTAACGAGAAAGCTGGAAGTCTCGGAGGAAAAGTTATGAGCCGTGATACCATATCAGAGAAACAGAGAGAAATTCTTGAATTCATCAAGGATTGTATTTTGCAGAAGGGCTATCCGCCATCCGTGCGCGAAATTTGCAGTGCCGTGAAGCTTCGCTCCACCTCGTCGGTACATGCGCACCTCGGGGCTCTGGAGGAGGCAGGCTACATTCGCCGCGATCCGGCAAAGCCTCGCACCATTGAAATTGTGGATGAGGCCTTTAATTTGTCGCGTCGTGAGGTCGTCAATGTGCCAATCCTCGGAAGTGTTGCGGCGGGACTCCCCATTTTTGCGGAACAGAATATCAGCGACTACTTCCCCATTCCCGCAGAGAATCTTCCGAACCAGGAGACCTTCATACTGAAGGTACAGGGAAATTCTATGGTCAAGGTCGGAATTCTGAACGGGGATCTGGTCATTGTCGCGCGCCAGTCCACAGCGCGAAACGGTGAAATCGTTGTGGCGCTTGTCGAAGACGGGGCGACTGTCAAGCGCTTCTACAAGGAGAACGGCCATTATCGCCTGCAGCCGGAGAATGACGCGATGGAACCGATTATCGTCAAAGATGTCACAGTACTCGGCAAGGTTGTGGCGCTCTACCGGAATCTCTGACAACAAGTGTCGGCTGTCTGCTATAAAGTCAAAAACGGATGCCATCCTGCATGATGCAGGATGGCATCCGTTTTTTTGGAGCGAAAATTTTGCGGCCCGGAAAACAGGTTAGGCAGCAGACAGGTATCTCCTGTCTTACAGGAAAATATATTTCAGGATGAAAATGAAACTCAGCACATACATGAGCACCGTGACCTTTTTACCCTTACCGGCTGCGAGGTGCAGTACGGTGTAGCTGATGATGCCGAATGCGATGCCTTCGGAAATCGAGTATGCGAACGGCATTGCAAAGATGCAGATAAACGAAGGAATGGCAGTCAGCATATTGCTCCAATCAATTTTGCTGACCTGCTGCATCATGAAGAAGCCGACGATAATCAGCGCGGGAGCCGTTGCAAAGGAAGGAATCGCGAGGAATATCGGTGAGAAAAAGAGGCTCAGCAGGAACAGGAAACCTACGACAATCGAGGTGAGTCCCGTGCGCCCGCCCTCTGCGATGCCGGAGGAGGATTCCACGAAGGTGGTAATGGTCGAAGTACCGAGTACAGCGCCGACCGTAGTTCCGATTGCATCTGCGAGCAGCGCGCCCTTGATGCGCGGCAGCTTGCCGTTTTTGTCGAGCATATCTGCCTTCGAAGCACAACCGATCAGGGTGCCGAGCGTATCAAAGATATCGACAAAGAGGAAGGAAAACACAACGACCACAAAGTTCAGCGACAAAAGGTCACTGAAATCCATCTTAAACAGAGTCGGCGTCACCGATGCGGGCATTGCAATGAGAGAAGACGGAATCAGACTGTAAAAGCCGGCGTCGGGATTCGGCACATAGAGACCGAACAGCTGGCAGAGAATCCCGAGGCCCCAGGTAATCAGAATTCCGAGGAGAATGTTGCCCTTCACATTTTTGATGACGAGAAGCGCAGTAATCAGCATGCCGATCAGTGCGAGCAGCACGGTGATACCCTCCGAGGAAAATGTGCCGCTTGTGACCGAACCCTTGAAGGAAAACAGAGTGACCAGCGTCGCGCCGTCGACCACAATGTGGGCATTCTGAAGACCGATGAATGTGATGAAAAGACCGATGCCGACCGAGACCGCAAGTTTCAGCTCGCCTGGGATTGCATTGAAGATGGCTTCACGCACATTGGTCAGCGAGAGGACAATAAAGATGAGGCCTTCCACGCAGACGGCGGCAAGCGCAACTTCCCAGCTGTACCCCATGCCCATGCAGACTGTATAGGTAAAGTAGGCGTTCAATCCCATACCGGCTGACAGTGCAAAGGGCAGATTCGCGAGCAAAGCCATTGCGAAGGATGCAATGGCCGAAGCGAGTGCGGTCGCCGTGAAAACAGAACCGCTGTCCATGCCGGTTTTTCCCAGCAGATTCGGGTTTACGGCGAGGATATAGGCCATGGTCATGAAGGTTGTGATACCTGCGATCACTTCTGTCCGCACAGTCGTGCGGTTTTCTTTCAGGTGAAAAAACTGTTCCATATGCAAGCTCCCCCTATTCATTTACAGAATTAAATTATGTAATCTTTCCCTCGTTACTCCTCAGAAATGCGGAATGTCTTCGGATCCACGGTGATGCCGTCTGCCCAGATGCGCTCCAGATTATAGAAGCGACGATCTTCACCGTTGAAGATGTGAATCACAACGTCCTGGTAATCGAGAAGAATCCAGGTGCCGCCGGAATATCCCTCCTTCTGGCGCGGAAACACCTCATGCTTTGCAAGCTTCTCCTCGATTTCATCGGCAATGGCCTGCGTCTGCTTCTGGTTGGTGCCGCTGACAAGCATGAAATAGTCAGCGACCACCGAGACCTTGGAGATGTCAATCACAGAGATTTCGGTTCCCTTCTTGTCTTCCATTGCGGTGACAGCATAGGCAACGAGCTCATTTGTCGTCATACTTCTTTACCTCCTTTAACCATTGATAGCACTCTTCTGTCTTTTGATCTGCGCGAATCTGTTTCGATGCGAGATAGCGGAGGGTATCCGCTGTGATGCGATAGACACAAAAATCAAGGTCCTGAAATGCCAGCCGACGCATTTCCGCAAGATTATCGGCACGGTCGCGATTCGGCTCAATATAGTCGGCCGTAAAAACAATTTTTTCGAGCAGAGACATCTCTCGACGTCCGGTTGTATGCCAGCGAATGGCGGAGAGAATTTCCGGCTTTGTGATGCCGTATTTCTGTTCGGCGACAACGGGGCCGATGATGGCATGCCAGATCTGCGGTGCGGCCATATCCGCCGTCGAAAAAAGGATACCGGCTTTTTCCGCAATCGAGAGCGATTCCTTTTTGTCGTATTCCTTGGCACAGTCGTGCAACAATCCCGCAAGCTCCGCATCTTCCACAGATGACTGATAGCGCATTGCAAGCGCTGCTGCCGTATAAGCGACACCAAGCGTATGCTGATAGCGGTCGTTGCTCAGCTTCTTCTCCAGTTTGCGGCGTATTTCGGCCATTTCTTTCCGGTTAATGGCGAGCCTCCTTTCTAACGGCGGTACAGGCCCTCTGCCCGGATGTAGTCATAGACAGCAGGCGGAAGGTACTGCGCCGCACTCTTTTTGCCGGCGGCAAGCAGGGCGCGAATGTGCATGGATGAAATATCAATGAGCGGCGCCGGAATCAGTTCAATCCGCGCGCCAAAGAGCGTACGGAGGTGCTCGGCGTGCTCATGCAGACTCGTATGTCGGTCCGCATATTCCCGCGCCGCGACCAGCAGGCGCGCATCGCGGCAGATGTCGGCAGGCGCATGCCAGAATTCCAGCTGAAAGAACGAATCCGCGCCGAGAATCAACGAAAAAGCGCAGTCCGGATAGGTCTCGCGGAGCAAAGCCAGGGTGTCGCTGGTATAGGAGAGTCCTCTCCGTTTTGCCTCAAAGTCAGAGACACAAAACGCTTCGTAGGGTGCCGTTGCAAGTTCGGCCATCCGTAGACGCTGTGCATAGCTTGCCAGTTTTCTGTCCTGCTTATGCGGCGGCGCCGCCGCCGGCATGAACCAGCAGGCATCCAGCGGAAAATGTGAGCAGGCTTCTTCCGCGAGTTTCAAATGTCCGTTGTGAATGGGATCGAAGGTTCCGCCGAGAATTGCAATCTGTCGCATGGCCGTTTAGTCGCGCGGCAGCACAATCTTGCGGTGCTTCTCTTCTTTGGCCTGCCGGTACAGCACGATTTTTTTTCCGATGACCTGCACAACTTCACTTTTTGTGCGAACTGCGAGGCGCGCCGCCATATCCTTCGGATCCTCCAGACAATTCTGAAGCACGGAAATCTTGAGCAGTTCGTGCTTCTCAAGCGTTTCATTGACGGCTTTTGTGAGTTCCGGTGTGAGTGCAGCCTTTCCAATCTGGAAAAGAGGCTCGGTTGTCATTGCGATTCCCTTTAAAAACGAACGCTGTTTGCTGTTCAAGGCATCCTCCCTTATTTATAATAATCAAACTCGTGTCCGTACATACGAACGGTATCTCCGTCCTGAATACCGGCGCGCTCCAATTCCTCGAGAATTCCGCTGTCTTTCAGGAAATTCTGGAAGAAGTTAAAGCCCTTCTCCGACTCCAGATTGGTATAACCGAGCATTTTCTCGATGCGCGGTCCTTCCACGACAAAGACATCACCGTCGCGCTCGATGGTGTAGGGCAAATCCCGATCGGAGAGATACGAAATTTCCATCTCCGGTTCGAAAACGGTGACTTCACGCTTCATATTGCGAAGAATTTCCAGAATGCCGTAGGTCAATGCGCGAATGCCTTCGCCGGTGACACCGGAAATCGGATAGAGCGGCAAGTCCGGAAAAGCCGCGCGCAGGCGGTCTATCGGGTTTTCCTCTCCTTCTTCGACCTGGATGCTGTCAATCTTATTGGCGGCAATGATCTGCGGGCGCTTCAGAAGCGCGGGATCGTATTTTTCCAGCTCATGCCGGATGCGTTGTACATCCTCTACCGGATCTCTGCCTTCCGTCGAAGCGGCATCCACGACGTGAACCAGAAGCTTGGTTCTCTCCACATGGCGCAAAAAATCGTAACCGAGTCCCACACCCTCCGAGGCGCCCTCAATGAGACCGGGGAGATCGGCCATCACAAAGCCTTCGCCGTCATCAAAATCGACCACGCCGAGATGCGGCCGCAGGGTTGTGAAGTGATAGTTTGCAATTTCGGGTTTCGCATTACTGACACGGCTGAGCAAGGTGGATTTGCCGACATTCGGAAATCCGACCAGTCCCACATCGGCAATGACCTTCAGCTCCAGACGCACAAACATGCCCTTGCCGGGCTGTCCGGGCTTTGCATAGTTCGGCGCCTGCATGGTCGCCGTGGCGAAATGCATATTGCCGACACCGCCTCTGCCGCCGCGCAATACGACCAGCCTCCGGTTTTCACCGGACATATCGGCAATCACCTTTCCGCTTTCATCATCGCGAATCACAGTTCCCTCGGGAACGCGAATCACGAGATCTTTTCCGTCGGCACCATGGCAGCGCTTTTTGCCGCCGGGCTCACCGTTTTCCGCGACGTACTTCCGGACGTGACGGAAATCTGCCAGGGTATTCAGGCCGTCATAGACTTCAAAAATGATATCGCCGCCTCTGCCGCCGTCACCGCCGTCAGGACCGCCGGCCGGCACATAGAGCTCGCGGCGAAAACTGACATGCCCGTCGCCGCCCTTGCCGGATTGAATAAATATTTTGGCATTATCTGTAAACATCGTTTTCTCCTGTGCGCACTGCGCATGACAAGCTGTATTCTGTGAGAATGCAAACGGGCTTCATACTGCGCATGACAAGCTGTATTCTGTGAGAATGCAAACGGGCTTCATACTTAGCAGTATGAAGCCCGGTCTTACACTACAGCTTTCGTTCAGTTTTACTCAGCAGCTTCTGCTTTCGGGTAGACAGAAACTTTCTTGCGATACTTGCCCCATCTCTCGAACTTTACAACACCGTCTGCCGTAGCAAACAAAGTGTCATCACCGCCTCTGCCGACATTGACGCCCGGATGAATGTGCGTGCCTCTCTGTCTGTAAAGAATGTTACCGGCCAGAACAAACTGACCGTCTGCCCGCTTTGCGCCAAGACGCTTGGACTCGGAATCACGACCGTTCTTGGTCGAACCGACACCTTTCTTGTGAGCATGCAGCTGAAGGTTCATCTTGAACAACATCATTACACCTCCTGATCTTTGATCATCAAATATGGATTGCCGTACGCCTCTCGAACAGTCTGATATCCCAACAGGAGAGACTGTAAAAGGAGCTCGGCCTTTGCGTTGCGCTTGCCCAAGAGCTTAAAATCAAAACTGCCGTCTTCTTCACCGAGATGAACTTCAAACTTGGCATTCGTCAATTCCTCGACGGAATTCGCAAAATTGAGTTCCAGCGCCGAAACGGCTGCACAGACAATGTCGACGGTTCCGTCTCCGTAGTCTGCGTGACCGAGGGAGTGGATTCCCACTGCCCTTCCGCTCTTATCGCGTAAAATGTGTATTTCTATCATGCCTCAGGCATTGATCTTGTCAATCTTCACCTGGGTGTACAGCTGTCTGTGGCCGTTCTTCTTGTGATAGCCGAGCTTCGCCTTGTACTTGTAGACAACGACCTTCTTGGCCTTTGCCTCTCTCAGCACAGTCGCGCTGACACTTGCGCCGGACACCGTGGGTGCACCGACAGTCATCTCGCCGTTGTTGACTGCAAGCACTTGATCAAACGTAACTGTCTGACCTGCTTCAACGCCGAGCTTTTCAACTCTAATGATGTCACCTTCCGATACCTTATACTGCTTCCCGCCAGTCGCAATAATCGCGTACATATTGGTACCTCCTTCAATCATTACTCGCCAACTTTGGTGTCTGCCGAAAGGCAAAACTTAAACCTTGTTGTGCGGCATACTCGTACATATTACTGAATAAAATCCATTCTGTCAAGAATTTGGCGAAAAGAATTGTTCCTGTAAACTCTTGCCGCGGCGCGGACGAATCAATTCCGCGAGGTTGAGCTGTGTTATATCGACAAAGCGGGTTGCCACAGAGTCATTTTCCGCGAGTGCGGTCAAGGTCTCCGTGAGCTCTGTGACATCAGCCTTGTCCGCAAAGTCAATGAAATCCACGAGGATGATGCCGGACAGATTCCGGAGTCTCAGCTGACGCATCAGCTCTTCCGCTGCCTCCCGGTTGGTGCGTCGCAATGTGGCTTCCTTATCCTTACCGCGCACATCCTTGCCGCTGTTCACATCGATCACTGTCAGGGCCTCGGTGCGCTCTATGACAATGTTGCCGCCGCTCGGCAACCAGACGCGGCGGGACAGAGCAGACTGCACAGTCGTCTCAAGGCTATAGACAGAGGCCAGTTTGAGCTTCTCATCGGTATACAGGCGGAGCGAGCAATATGCGTTAAGCGCGACAGTGTTCACCGGTTCGCCGCGAAAGCGCTCCGGCAGATTTTTTTGATACGCTGGCATCTCGGCGGGGGGATTTCCGCTCAGTTCTTCGTAGATGTCCGGTAGATCCGTGACCAGTTCGATGCTCCGTTTTTCCCGCCTGCACTGTGCGAGTATCTGTTCCCACTGTCTCGGAGCCGGTTTTAAGCAGCGCGGCGCCTGCAGGAAGGCAGCGCGTGCCAATACAGGGTCATTTTTCCGGAAGACAGCCGCCCGGGCGCTGTATCCCTTTTTCGCATGTGCATCTTTCCTGATTTCCACGAGGAGCTCTGTGCCCTCGGTAATTTTAGAGGGCAGTGCCCCGGTCGCGAGTCGCGGCAGGCGGCCCTTCTCCAGATTTAAATAGGCGGGCTGTTCCTTGCCGAGATCCAAAAACGCAGCATTCAGGTTTTTTTGTACATGAGAGACACGCGCCAGATAGATGGCGCCGACCTCGCTGTCATTCTCCCGCGAAAAGGCAAGTTCCACAGGCTTTGTGTCCTGAAACCAGGCGGTCAAAATCCCGTCGCGAAAGTCGCACACAACCAGTTTGTCAGAAGATTGTTCCATAGCTTTCCAGTGTCTTTCCGGCGCTGTCATAGAGTTCGGTGCGGACCACACGGCGCGGCATTGTGGCAAACGGGCGCGCTGTATCCAGAGAAAACAGTGCCGAGAGCAGAAGCTCCGGCTTTAAATTGGCCTCACTGCCCTGGGCGACTGTGCAGCGCAGGCGATTGTCCTCACAGCGCAGCGTGTGAATCATGGGACGAAGGTCGATTTCGCGGAGGTTCCCTTTTTTTCCGGTCTTCTGCACCGGAATTTCTTTGCGCTGCAACAGTTCATCGACTGCTACGCGAAGGGAATGTTCTTCGTCGCCGGACAGGCTTCGATAGGCACTGCCGTCGGCGAACCGGCCGGCAATTTTGTCCTCCGGTGCAACAGCCCGGAATAAGATTTCGTAATCCGCCGTATGGACAATCGACATACAGTTCGGCGAGTCGTCGGGAAGGCGCAAAAAAGAGAGAATTCGGATACCCTCCGCCATCTCGCGGTTCAGACGCTCGACAGCTTCCTCGCTGTGCAGTGCGGTTGCGCCCTCTTCCGTGATGCGGAGGTCAAAGTATTCCGCCTTTCCCTCGAGTCCCATGCCGAGGGGAGCCGCAAAGCTCATAATCTGATGAGGGTGAAAGCCTTCCGAATAGGCGACCGGGAGCTCCGCACGCCGATTTGCCTTCTGAAAATAGCGCATCATATCCAGATGTCCGACAAAGCGGAGATTCCCTTCCTTGGAAAATTTAATTCTTGTTTTCAAAGCAGACTCCTCCCTGATAAGACGTTGCGCCGCAGCCGGAGCAGTGCTCGCGGCAATTGGGTGTCACTTTTCCCTCCAATGCGCTCTTCCACTCGCGCTTTAAGAATTCCTTGCTCACACCGCAGTCGATAAAATCCCAGGGGAGCAGTTCATCCGTGCTGCGTGTGCGCTGGGTGTAAAAGTCCGGATCCACGCCGCAAGCCGCAAAAGCATTAGCCCAGCGCTCCGCATCAAAGTATTCGGTCCAGGCATCATAGATGGCACCGTCCCGGTATGCGCGCTCAATGACATCGGCGACACGGCGGTCGCCGCGCGCAAAGACGCCCTCCATCAGGGTGGTGCCGACATCATGATACTGGTAGCGAAGACTCTTCCAGTTCTTCTCCTGCTTAAAAGTTTCTTTCACAAAACGGGCGCGTTCTTTATACTCTTCAGCCGAGCACATGGGAGCCCACTGGAAGGGCGTAAACGGCTTCGGCACAAAGAAAGAGGAACTCGCGGAAATCTGTACCCTGCCGACGCGCTCACTCTTCGGGATTTCATCGTAGAAGAGATCCGCGACTCTCTCGCAGAGATCCGGAATTCCCTTTCTGTCCTCCTCTGTCTCCGTCGGCAGTCCCAGCATGAAGTAAAATTTAACCTTGGTCCAGCCGCCGTGAAAGGCCGAGGAGACGCCGCGCATAATATCCTCTTCCGTGATGCCTTTGTTGATGACATCCCGAAGACGCTGGGTGCCGGCTTCCGGCGCGAAGGTCAGAGAACTCTTCTTGACATCCTGAATGCGCTGCATGACATCGAGCGAAAAAGCGTCAATGCGGAGAGACGGCAGTGAAATGTTGATTTTGCGTTCTTTTGTGTACTGAATCAGATACTCCAAAAACTCCTGCAAGCGGGAGTAGTCGCTGGAACTCAGGGAGCTCAGGGAAATCTCTTCGTTGCCTGTGATTTTCAGGAGCTTTTCCGCATAGCGCTTCAGGTACTCGACCGAGTGCTCGCGCTGCGGACGATATACATTGCCCGCCTGACAGAAACGGCAGCCGCGAATACAGCCGCGCATGAGCTCGAGGACAGATCTGTCCTGGGTCACGCGGATAAAGGGCACCAGAGGGGTGTCGATAAAGTCTGCGCGGTCCAGCACAGACATGACGAGACGGCGAACGGACGCTGGGGCCTCGGGACAGAGCGGTTCAAAGGAGGCAAGCGTCCCGTCTTCCCGATAGCGGGGTTCATAGAGGGAAGGCACATAAATACCGGGCAGGGCAGCCGCTTTTTTGAGGAAAGAAATCCGGTCGCCGCCCGCTTCCTTGTGCGCGAGATAGAGATCCAGGAGTTGATCATAGATGACCTCTCCCTCTCCCATGTAGAACAGGTCAAAGAAAGGTGCAATCGGCTCCGGATTATAGGTACAGGGACCGCCGCCGATTACAATCGGATCGCTTTCCCTGCGGTCTGTAGCGCGAAGCGGAATCTCAGAAAGTTCCAGGACCTGCAGGATATTGGTGTAGCACATCTCGTACTGCAGTGTGATGCCGAGAAAATCACATTCCCGCACGGGACGCTGACTCTCCAGCGTAAAGAGCGGAATCTTTTTTTCGCGCAGGATTCGATCCAAATCGGTCCACGGCGAGAAGACACGCTCACAGTAGACATCCTCGCGGCGGTTGAACATGCTGTATAAAATCTGAATTCCCAGATGGCTCATGCCGATTTCATAGACATCCGGAAAGCACATGGCAAACCGGAGTTTCACCTTGTCGGGGTCTTTTATGACACTGTTGATTTCGCCGCCGATGTAGCGCGCCGGCTGTTCGATCTGCAGTAAAATCTCTTCGTCCAAAGCGAGTTTTTGCATTATAATTCATTCCTCTCGCGGTCTTCCCGCATTTGTAAATAGTGATCCAACGCCTCCAGATAATGCAGCGGCACCGCGGACATCTCCCGGATGCGAAACTGTCGATTCATTTCCATGTAGGTGAAACTCTTCCGGCCGCCGGCTACCATGCGTGCCGCATAGTAACTGAGCTCCTCATAGGGGAGCAAGTAGTACTCTCCCCGCGCCGTAAAGGAAATCAGCAAAAAGGAAATGCCGCGCTGCTGCTCAAAGTCACGCATAAAGGCAAGCTGATGTTCGTGGATATTGGCGAGCGGAAAGGTATCACTCGCACATTCTTTTGCGTCAAAGCAAATCGGAATTCCCTGCACGACACCGATATAGTCGACGGTGCTCTGCTTCTCAAAATAGGCCAGGGTAATACAGCGGTGATTTTTGCTCATTTCGACCGGCGTGATGGGGGTCGGAATTTTTTGTACCAGCGCAAGTCCCTGCGTCCGATAGACCTCATTGCTGCGGTTAATGAGCTCCTCAAGCAGGGAGCCGCGAAGCCCGCGGCTGTTCCAGGTTCCCATTTAAAAAGCCTCCGGAAACAGCTGCCGGAAAGAATCGGGCGGCGGCGCAAGAATGCTTTGCCGATGCAGCGCGCCGAGGACACCTGTCTCCGCCGGAAATTGCACCTGAAAGGCGTGCAGGAGCTGGTATCTTACGCCAAGGCGCTTTGCGAGGCGCGCATTTTCCGCCGGATCTCCGTACTTCGGATCCCCGAGTATGGGGTGACCGACGGCGGCCAGTTGTGCGCGAATCTGATGAGAACGCCCGGTCAAAAGCTGCACTTCCAGGAGGCTGATGCCATCTTGCACTGCTAACGGGCGGTAGGCAGTCTGAATTTCCCTGTCTTCCGCACGGCTCTTTCGGCTGTGAATCTGTACCTGATTTTTTTCTTTGTCCTTATACAGAAAAGCAGAGAGCCGCTTGGCCTCTCTGACTTCTCCTTTGACACATGCAAGATAGTATTTCTGAAGCCTTTTATCTCTGAGCTGCACGGAAAGCTCCTCGGCCGCAGCGCGTGTTTTTGCGGCGAGTACCAGCCCTGAGGTGTTGCGATCCAGACGATTCACAACGCCGGGCCGGAAACCGTTCGGGTTTTCCGGTTGAAATTCATTCCGGGAGATGAGATACGAAAGCATGTACTCGTTGAGGGAGACATCCGCAGGCGTTGCCTTTTGGGAGAGCATACCGGCCGGTTTATTTACGGCAAGAAACACCTCATTTTCCAGGATGATCGCCGCGGGAAAACCGTCCCAGCGCGGATAGCGCCGGGAATCCGGCTGTGTTCCGGCAAACTTTCGAAAAGTTTCCTCCGAGAACCAGAGACGGATTACATCGCCTGTCTCCACTCTCTCGCTACCCTCTGCTTTTTTGTCATTGCGGGTGATGTTTTTCTTGCGGAGCATGCGGTGTAAAAAAGCAGTGTCTGCCTCGGGCAGAATTTTTGCAAGGAAACGATCCAAACGTTGTCCCGCCGCGGCAGCTGCGATTTTATATTCCTTCAATGCGTCCTTTCCTCCTCAGAATGAGAGTCCGAGCAAGGTGCGCTTGCACTTCAGAACCTTTTCCCGTCTTTCTTTCGGGAGCGCGTCCAGAGAAAAGCGCGGCAGGTTGTCAACCGCCTCAAAGAAGCCTTTGTCGCCATAGCCCAGAACAATCTTAAAACCGATGTGATCCACTGTCATATAGTGCTCGAGATGCTGCTTCAAATCAGCCTGCTGCGCTGCGTTGCCGCAGCTCTGGACATAGCACTTGCCGTCGGTAATCAGCAGAAAATCCACCGGAAATCCGGTTTTTTTGGTCATAAAAATGCAGTCGTAGAGCAAAATGCCACGGTCCTCGATGCGCTGTGCGTAAGCATGGCGTTCCTCGGAGGGTGTCTTTGCGCGGGATGCGATAAAAGACATCACGATGGCGAGAGAAAGCGGGATAACGGCCAGAACAATGAAGACCGTGAGTATAGTGCTCGGTAATTTGCTGATTCTAAGGGACAGCATAAACAAGAAGTACATCACAAGGCCGAGCAAAATGCCGCTTGCCATGAGACGGAACTGGTGCCAACGTCTATAACCATACATGCCTTTTTTCACGATTTTCATCTTGTGTTCTCCTTTGTCTGCCACAACTCTCTGTAGTCTTTAATCATAGCAAAAGCTAATTGCATTTTTTCCGCGCGCAACGATTCCGAGAAGCTGTCTTCGACGGCATAAACACGCATCCCTGCGCGCTGTCCCGCCTGTATCCCCTCCGGTAAGTCTTCAAAGACAGCACAACGAGACGGTTCCGCACCGAGGCACTCGGCTGCCCGGAGATAGATTTCCGGATCCGGTTTACCTTTTTCCACATCGGTGCCTACGACAATCGCATCAAAGTAGGAAGCGATTCCGTGCGCCTTAAGCACAGCGTCAACCATGGGGCGCGCATTGCTGGTTGCAATGGCGAGTTTCCGCTTTCTTCGCCGAAGCTCCCGCAAGAAAGGAAGGACACCCGGTTTCAGAGGTGTATCCTTTGCGTAGCGCTCCATCGACAGTTCTTCCCAGTCGCGCAGCATTTTTTCTTTACTGTCCGGAATATGAAAGTGTCTCTGAAAATAGTCGGCCACTTCGCCGATACCCATGCCGCCGAGCAGCTGGGATAAATTTTCCGGGGCTTCGATTCCGAAACGCGCCAGATAAATGCGGTCAATTTCCTTCCAATGTCCCATCGAATCCACAAGTGTGCCGTCGAGGTCAAAAATGACAGCGTCATACGCTTCGAAGGAAAAAGGAACCGCAGCATTGTCTGCGGCCGCAAATGCGAGAAGGCTGCTCTCTTCTGCCGGACTGAGCTTTCGGAACTCACCTGTCTTCAGGCCGAGATCGGAAAGACGCAGCGGCCCCATCGAGAGACGGCGCAGCTTTTCGACCGGACAACCGAGTGCCGCAAACATGCGCTTTACCTCGTGAAATTTTCCTTCGAAAATGGTGAGCAGAGCCGGATTGTCGCTGGTGTCGAGTTGCCCGGGTAGAAACCGGGTTCCGTCTTCGAGCGTCATGCCGGCTGCGATTTGTGCGGCTGCATCCGGCGGGAGTGTTCCCGTGTAATGTACTTCGTACTGTTTCGGCACCCGTTTGGACGGCGCAAGTAAGCGATGAACCAGTGCACCGTCGTCTGTGACGAGCAACAGTCCCTCGGTATCAATGTCGAGGCGACCGCAGGGAGCCAGACCTTTTCGCTGTAAGCCCATATAGGAGATGACTGTCTCATGACGCCGGTCTTCGGTTGCGCTCAGTACACCGGCCGGTTTGTTGAGAACCCAGTACTCGTTGGCGGCAAAGCAAAAAGGCGTGTCATCCAGTGTGAGATGCATGGTGTCCGGATCCAACTTTTCTTCCGGATTTCGCACCGGAATTTCATCTCGCTTTAAGCGCCCCGCCTTTATTATTTTTTTGACCTCTGTTCTGGTTCCGACGCCGGCAGAAGCCAGCAGTTTATCTGCCCGCATCAAAGTCATCGCTGCATCCTCCATCCCGGCAGGTAGAGATTTTTGTAGCGCTGTTTATCCTGCTTGATAAAACCGAGGGGATAACCGTCGACACAGAACAAACGGAAACCACTGCCGCTGTCCGTTGCTTCCAGCGTTTCACCGCGGAGATAGCGGCGCACGGCAGGATCATCCGCCGAATAGGAAATCGGATTTTCAAAATCTTCGGCGCGAAGGTACATGGCGAGCGCCTGGGAAGGTTTGAATCTGCCGTGAGAAATCTGCCCGAGCAAGAGACCTGTCCGCAAATAGCGGAGCGGCGCCCGCAGAACAGTCGCCTCCGGCAACTGCAAAATATAGTCGCCCTGCAACTTGAGGCGCGATGGATCCGGCTTCCGGGCGGAGGCGGAAAAAAACTCATCGAGCGCCGGCTGCAACTGCCGCAGCAACTGCGTTTCCTTTTTCCCGGGGAAGGCAGTATGCGCCGTGACGATGTTTTGTGCTTCTCCGGACTTTTTGAGACGCGCAACAAAATGCCCTTCGGCTCGCGCCTTATGCGGGAACAGGCGCACGGTTCCCGGCAAACAGGCCGAGGCTGTGAGCCCGTGTTCCGCAGGAATCGGATCGACGGAAAAGTCCGGATGGCAGTCCAGAAAGGCGGCAATCTGATTTTCATTCTCGTTGCGGTTATAGGTGCAAGTCGAATAGAGCAAAGTTCCTCCCGGGCGGAGCATATCCGCCGCATCATTGAGCAGTTTGGACTGCACGGGACAGTAAAAGTCCTTGCCGTGTTCCAACCAGGCCTTGATGACAGCCGGGTGTTTCCGAAACATACCTTCGCCGGAACAGGGAGCATCTACCAGAATGCGGTCAAAAAAAAGCGGGTACTCGTTCTTTAATCTTCCGGAGTCCTCGCAGCTGATACAGCAGTTTCCGATGCCCATGAGCTCAATATTTTTGAGCAGGGCCCTGGCGCGCGAAGCGCTCAGATCATTGGAGAGAAGGAAACCCTCTCCCTGTAAGTCATCCGCAATCTGCGTGCTCTTTCCGCCCGGTGCCGCACAGAGATCCAGAATGCGCTCACCCGGTTTTGTGCCGAGCAACGCTGCCGAAGACATGGCGGAAGGTTCCTGCATATAGTAAAGTCCTGCATAATAATAAGGATGTGAAGTATATTCCCCACCGGGTTCACAGTAAAAGCCGTTTTTTGTCCAGGGAACCGGCTGTAAGGTGCCGAAGGTTTCCGACAGCTTTTCGGTGCTGATCTTCAGGCGGTTGACGCGCAGTCCCGAGAGCGGCATTTCATCCATGGATGCGAGGAACGCTTCATACTCGACTTCGCCGAGCAAGGTATGCATTTCCTCGAGAAAGGACCGGGGAAGTCGATCGATTTGCAAATGTATGCCTCCTATGTATAAAAAGAGTTTGCACGGAGGCAAACTCTTTTCGCTGATTACTGCTGTTGTTCTACCGCCTGCGCAGATTCATTGCTTGCGGCAAGTTGCTGACGGTTGGCTGCAATCTGATCAAAGCTCTGCCGGAAGGCCAGCTGCAAGGCCTGATTTCTCGCGTCAGCCTCTCTGGAGGCATTGCCGATGATATTCTGGACATTCAGCAGTAACTCATCCGTATACTGAATCGAGCTGAGTCGTATGCCGTTTGCCTCTGCCTGTGCGGCATCGACAATGCTCTGGGCCTGCGCCCTTGCACTCTGCAAAATTTCATTGGCAGTTGCCGTCGCCTTCTGGACGATTTCGGATTGATTGACCAGTTGCTCCGTTTTCTTGGAAGCCTCATTGACCATGGTATTGTAGCGAGCCTGGGCATCCAGCATGATGGCATTCTGATTGCTCAGAATCTTCTTGCTCTGATCCAACTCTTCCGGAATTGCCATGCGGAGTTCAGATAACTTCTCCTCCAACTCTTCTTTCTGGACAATAATCTTTGAGGCGGAAAAGGCCGATGGTCTGCACTCCTCAATGTAATCTTCAATCTCAGAAATCACCTGCTCTATTCTGCTCATGCCTCTGCTCCACTTCCACAATCCTGACTATGACTGTATTTTTCCATAATCTTCGCGGCGACGCGACTGTCTACAAAGGCGCTGATATCACCCTGATAGGCTGCAATCTCCTTGACGATACTGGAACTCAAATAGGAATACTTCAAATTGGTTGTCAAAAATACGGTGTCAATATCGGGTGCAATCACACGATTGGTCTGCGCAATCTGCAGCTCGTACTCAAAATCGGTCACAGCCCGCAGTCCGCGCACCATCACCTGTGCACCCTTTTCGTGACAGTACTTAATCGACAGTCCGTCAAAACTCTCGACTTCAATATTTTTGATACCTGCCGTTATTTCGCATAGCATTGTAACACGTTCTGCTGTCGTGAACAACGGTGATTTTGCTTTGTTGTTCAGGACGGCAATAATCAAATGATCAAACATTTCGGAAGCGCGTTTGATGATGTCAAGGTGTCCGTTTGTGACCGGATCAAAGCTGCCCGGATAGACCGCAGTTGTCATGCCTCGTCATACCTTCTCTGGAGAAAGATGTGTTGATTGGTTTTGTATTCTTTGATTTTGAGGACCGAATACCCCAAGGCCTCAAAGCGGGTGGGGTCTGCCTCAATATCTGTCTCGACGATGAGGAGCGTGTTCGCCTGTAATAAAGCGGTGGGCAAAAGCTGCGCAAGCGCCCGATCTTCCAGGCCCAGACCATAAGGCGGATCCAGAAAAATCAAATCAAACGCTGCACCCTCGCGGCCGGCCAGTCTGGTAATGGCAGCGGAAGCATCGGTCGTGAGCAACTCGGCTCTGTCGTCAAGATGGGTGTGTTCCAGATTTTCGCGGATGATGCGGGCAGCCTTGGGATTTTTTTCGACGATGACAGCAGAGCTTGCACCGCGAGATAAAGCTTCGATTGCAATCCCGCCGCTGCCGCCGAATAAATCCAGGAAACGCGAACCCGGAATTTCCGCTTGGAGTATATTAAAGAGTGTTTCTTTGATGCGGTCCGTCGTGGGACGAGTCTCATCGCCCGGCAGGGTTTTGAGGAGCAGTCTTCTTGCACTGCCTGCGATTACTCTCATCGCTTTCCTCCGTCACCGGGCGCAGGCTGCACGGACCCGGTGCCCGGTTTTTTCTGCGGTGCGCCGGTCGAGATACTGGGATTCGGGGAACCGCTCTCCGTCTCGCCCGGCCCTTTCTTTGCCTCGGTCGCTTTTGTCGCCGGTGCGGTGGTCGGGGCGGCCGCCGCAGAACTGTCGGACGGATTTGCCGTGGCATCCGCAGCGGAACTGCTCTCTGCCGGGTTCGGCTGCGTCGGGACAGGCTTTTTCGGCTCTGTACCGGGCAGCGTATAGACCAGCACAGGTGTTCCGGCCGTCACGTTCTCAAAAAGTGTTTTGGCAACTGCCGGCGGCAAGTTGACACAGCCGTGTGAGCCGCCGGACAGATAGATGCTTCCGCCGAAGGCGTTTCGCCAGGGAGCGTCGTGGAAACCTTCGCCGTTATTAAACGGCATCCAGTAATCAACGGGAGCGGCATATCCCTGTCCGCGGAGCGTGGCATTGCGCTGCTTATAGCTGATCGCATAGGCACCCTGATGCGTAACCGTGCCCTTTGCCTCGTTGCCGGATACGAAATCAGAGGAAATCAGCTGTTTTCCGTCCTTATAGAAATAAAGGTGCTGGGCACTCAAATTGACCTCGACATAGGTAGAGCCGAAATCGGGGCCGTTGAGAGAAGCGGCCTTCTGGGAGAACTCCGGCGTGCGCTGCGTCTTGGTTCCCGATGCGATGGCCTCGCGGAGCCAGCTCTTCTCGGCGTCCTGATTCACCTTCCAGCCATAAGAACCGCTTCGCACGGTGACGGTGGCTCCCCAGCTCGACTTGAGGCTTTTCGGTTTGTTGTAGGTGTCGTACTTGGCCGCGAGATTCTTAATGAACTCATTCAGCTTGCTCTCATCCAGCTTGACACCGCCCTTGCCGTCCGGTGAAATCCAGTTGTGAAGCTGTTCGCCGTTTAACACAACGCCGGAATCACCGGCATAGGAAATATCTGTCTTAAGGTACTGATTCATCGCTGCGGCGGACTTTACGAGAGCCTCATTGTCTGCGCGAATCTCCGGCTCCGTGTAGAGCTTTTCCTGATCCAGATCAATCTCCGGCTGAAGGGTGCAGACTGCTTCTTTTATCTTCTCTGTCGCCTCTTCCGTCTTTAACTCCGTGCCCTCTTCTTCTTTGACAACAGTAAAAGGCTGCCCGCTCTGGTAGCTCGAGATGTGGGCGTTGACCGGCTTTTTGAACGCCGAAGCCTGGAAGCAGGGCAAGGCATCGATTGCAGCTTGAAAGCGTGTCTCATCGAGCTTTGCCATCGTATCGAGCGTTTCCTCATGGCGAGAGAAATAACGCGGCCCCCACGAAAAAATACTCTGTTCGGAGATCAGCTTACTCAGGGTGTCTCCGAAGTCATAGTGCAAATCCACATCCGACGCATGAATTTCGGCATCGGCGTTCTCACGCGCTTTGACTTTCAGGCTGTAATCCGCAATGCCGGCGTTCATCAGCTTCTCAGCATCGACGGCACTCTTGCCGGAGACATCCACACCGTTGATCACTGTGTTCGGCAGGAAGACGCGGTGGTATTTCTGGCCGTAAATGGTATACGAAGCAGCGGTCACTGCAAGGAGCACCGCTGCGGTCAGCAATATTTTCTTTCCGGCAGAAGAATGACGCTTAGGCGGTAACGCGGGTTCTTCGTCATGTGAAAGCGGCGCGGTTTTTTCCGGAACCGCAGCGCTCTCCGGCACGGTCTCCTCTTCTTCCGAGGAGTCTTCGGTTGCCGAAGTGTCAGCGTTTACATAGAAATTATCGGCTTCGGTCTCCGGTTTCATGCCGCTCCACACAGCGTCCTTCTCTTCCTGTACACCGTCATCGGCCTTGACACGCGCCGCATGTGAAAGCGCCGCTGCCGCACTGTCGGAACTCTCCCACTGCAGAGCATCCCCGTTGTCTTCATTGACCGTGACGGGAATCGGCTCATCGTTTTCCGGAAGCACTGCATCCGAGGAATCGGGCTGTTGCACTTCCGTCTCTGTCGTGATTCGCGTTCCGGAGGCGGGCGCCTCTCCGAGATCCAAATCCTCAATCAGTGGGTCTTCGCCCGCCTTCCCCAATAATTCATCCATTCAATATGCTCCCTATAATATAACCTTTGTATGAACTTCCGGCAGAATTAAATCCGCTTGTGCTAGCGCATCCACTGCTTCTTTTGCAAGTTGAAGCACTGAATAATCATTATAAATGTCTCCAAGACAGAATGTCAACTCTCCGCTCTGGACTGCGCCGAAAAGCTCGCCGGGTCCGCGGTGTTTCAAATCTTCCGCCGCAATTTCAAACCCGTCATTGCTGCGCTGTAAGAGTGAGAGCCGTTCGGTTCCGTCCTTACTCTTTTTGCCCTGCACGAAGATACAATAAGCTTGATCCTTTCCTCTGCCGACGCGGCCTCGCAGCTGATGGAGGGTTGCAAGGCCGAAGCGTTCCGCATTTTCAACCATCATAACCGTTGCATTCGGGACATCGACACCGACTTCAATCACAGTCGTTGCGACCAGCACGGAAATCTCACCACGCACAAAGCGCTCCATAATAGCCTGCTTCTCCGCCTCTTTCATGCGCCCGTGCAGAGCAGCTACGGTAATTTCTCCGTGAAAACTTTTGCGGAGTGCCGCACTGTACTCTTCTACATTTTCCAAATCCGTCATTGGGTTCGGTTCAACCTGCGGGCAGACAATATAGGCCTGATGGCCGGCGGCAATTTCCCGTTTGATATGCAGCAGTGCCTTCGGTCTGTCCTTTTTTTCAATGACGGCGTTTTTGATCGGGTTGCGTCCGGCGGGACGCGCGTCAATCACAGAACTGTCGAGATCTCCGTAGAGAATCACAGCGAGCGTCCGCGGAATCGGTGTCGCACTCATCACCAGTACATGTGGCAACTTTCCTTTGGAGGCCAGCTTTTCGCGTTGTAATACGCCGAAGCGGTGTTGTTCATCCGTCACAACCAGTGCAAGTGCCGAAAAAACGACAGTCTCTTCCAGCAAGGCGTGCGTTCCGATTAAAAGATCGATTTCTCCGCGCTGCAGTTGTTCCAGCAGCCCCCGACGTTCCCGTATGCGCGTAGAACCGGTCAGCAGACCGAGACGCAGGGCGGGCTCAGCCTTTGCAAACAGGGCGCAAAGTGTTTCGTAGTGCTGGCGTGCTAGGACTTCTGTCGGCACCATGAGCGCCCCCTGATAACCGGCACGGCACACCGCAAACAGAGCGGCAGCGGCAACGGCGGTTTTGCCGGAGCCGACATCGCCCTGTACCAGGCGGTTCATCACTGTCCCCGAAGCAAAATCACGGCAAAAATCATCGCATACTTTTTGCTGGGCCGCTGTCAGGGAAAAGGGCAGATACCGTCGGAATTCGACCAGAGATGCGCGCGCATCAAATGTATAAAAGGATTTTTCTTTGCGCAGCGTCTCCTTCAGACGACGCACGGCATAGAGAAAGCGAAAAAAGCCGTCAAATACAATGCGCTTTCTGGCAGCGGCGAAATTTTCCATGTCGCGCGGAGCATGAATTTCCCGCACTGCCGTATCTTCCGGGAGAAGGCCGTAGCGTTCCCGAAGAGACGGCGGCAGCCAGTCTGAAATCGGCGGTGCCATAGAAAGCGCCTGTTCCATCAAAGCCCCAAAGGTTTTCTCGCTGATTCCCTTTGGCAGTGCGTACTGGGGAACAGGGCGATGTAGCAATTTTTCGTACTGTTCTCTTGTGAAGAGTTGCGGTTGCTGTAAATGCAGGTGTTTTCCGTTCGGCTGAACTTTTCCGAAGAGTACGGTGCGCTTGCCCGGTCGCAGGGTCTCTCGCAGATAAGGCATATGAAACCAGGTTGCGGATAGCTCTCCCGAACCGTCGCTAAATATGCCCGTACAGAGCTGCAGGCCGCGTCCGCTGCGACGCGCCAGCTCCCGGACAGGCTCCGCACAGACAGCCACCGGCGTGCCCGCGTCGTCCGCGCTGAGAGCGCCAATTTCCGTGAGTTCCGGATATGTGACAAAGCGCAGCGGATAGTGAGCAAATAAATCCGCGAGCGTTTCAATGCCCATGTGTTGCAGTATGGCCTCTGTTTTCGGACCGACGCCGCGCAATACAGACACGCGCTGCGTCGCTACTGTTTTTTGTTCCGGCATAGATGTTCCTCTTCCTGATGCGAAAAAAGGACTTCCCACCGGGAAATCCTTTTCAATGCAGACGGTATGCGATGGCTCACTCCGCAGAGATGAAATAATAGTAGACTGGCTGGCCGCCGTAGTTTAACTCCACTTCGCAGTCTTCAAAGCGCGCTTCCGCGAGCTCTTTGACCAGCTTTGCATTCTGCTCGGAGACATCACTGCCGTAATAGAGCGTGACAAGTTCTTTGCCGTCGGCTGTGAGTTTTTCAATCGCATTCAGCACAGCGTCTTCGACCTTCTTTTCAACGGTCAGCATACCGTTTTGTCCGATTGCCATGAAATCACCGGCGTGAATTTCAAAATCATCCATCGTGGTGTCACGCACCGCATAAGTGACTTCTGCCGTCGCGAGATGCCGAATGGCCTCCTGCATTGCAGCCAGATTCTCCTCAGGACTGCTCTCCGGGAGGAAACTTACCATTGCGGTGATGCCCTCCGGAATATTGCGGGTCGGTACGACCACGACATTTTTTCCTTCGGTCAGATCGCGCGCCTGCTGCGCCGCGAGAATGATGTTCTTGTTGTTCGGGAGAATGAAAATCGTGTCCGCATGAATCGCTGCGATGGCGTTCAGAATGTCTTCGGTGCTGGGATTCATCGTCTGACCGCCTGAAATCAACTGATCTACGCCGATTTCCTTGAAAATCCGGTCCAGCCCGTCTCCCACAGAGACACTCAAGAAACCGTAGGGTTTCTTTTCGGCTGTCGCTGCCTGTTTGCGTTTCTCTTCCGCCGCAAGCTGCGAGGCGTTGCGAATCAGGCGTTCATTGTGCTCCTCGCGCATATTGTCGATTTTCATACGGGAAAGAGACCCCATGCTGAGTCCCTTTTGAATTGCGAGTCCGGGATCATTGGTGTGGACATGTACCTTCACCATATCTTCCGAGGCAACGCAGACAATCGAATCGCCGATGGATTCCAGAAAAGACTTAAAGGCCTGTTCCTCGTCATCGGAGAGCGGATTTTCCAGATTGACAATGAATTCCGTACAATACCCGAAACGAATCTCGGAAGTATCCAGATGGGAGGTGTCAATCGGATGCGCCTCTCTGCTCTCGCTTGCCTGTGCGGCATCGAAATTCTCAAGGAACACTTCTCCGATTTCTCCGCTCAGCGCCTGAAACGCACCGTGCATGACCGTCATGAGACCCTGACCGCCGGAGTCCACAACACCCGCCTGTTTTAAGACAGGCAGTAATTCCGGCGTCTGCTGTAAGGCGGTATCACCGGCTGCAATAATATCCTTTGCAAATGCGACGATATCCGTCGCACCGTTTTGCAGCTCTTCCGCCTTGTCACTCATGGCGCGCGCCACAGTGAGGATGGTGCCCTCCTTCGGTTTCATAACCGCCTTATACGCGGTCTCTGTTGCCCGGACAAAAGCGGCCGCAAGCTGGGGGATCTCTACGGTATTCTTCTCCGCCGCAGCCAATTCGCGGGTGAATCCGCGAAATAACTGCGAGAGAATGACACCCGAATTACCGCGCGCGCCGCGGAGAGAACCGGAGGCGATTGCCTTGCACAGCACTTTCATATCGTCCGTCTCAAGCGCTGCGACTTCTTTGGCGGCCGACATCATCGTCATGGTCATGTTGGTGCCTGTGTCGCCATCCGGAACCGGAAATACATTCAGTTCATTAATCCATTCTTTTTTGGATGCAAGCTCGTTGGCAGCTGCCAAAAAGCACTTGCGAATCACAAAGGCATTCAACTCGTGAATTTCCAAAGCTCAAACTCCTCCCGTGTCAGTCGATGGATCTGACGTCCTCTACGTAGATTTTAATTTTCTCGATTTCCATACCGGAAAATGCCTCCACCCGGTACTTTACATTTTCAATCAGATTGTCGGAAACTGCATTGATATTGACACCGTAAGCGACAATCAGGTGAAATGCAATCCGGAGCTTGTTCTCCGGGGTAATCAGGACCTGGATGCCCTGTCCGAGCTTATTTCTGCCCAACAGGCGAACCAGTCCGTCTGTCATATTGACAGATGCCATGCCGACAATGCCGAAGCATTCCACGGCAACGGACCCCGCATAGGCAGCAATCACTTCAGGTCTCACTTCAATCTGTCCCAGTTCATTGTTCAGTCGTCCCTTGACCATATGATTTCCTTCCTTGCGCGCAGTTGCCTGCGCCGCCCTCTATGCACGCATCGGTTTCATGGAAAGTATACCTTATTTGGGCGTGAAAAGGAAGTCTGAAGAATTTACTTGCATTCACTATGCTGTTCTGTTAAAATGAGGAACGATATGGGCTTTGCGACCACAACGCCCAAAGAAGATAGGAGGTGTTACCATGGCAAAGTGTGCTATTTGCGAAAAGGCCGCTCACTTCGGAAATAACGTGAGCCATTCTCATAGAAGAAGCAATCGCATCTGGAAGGCAAACGTCAAGTCCGTTAAGGTCAAGACGGAAGGTGGCGTGCGGAAGATGTATATTTGCACTTCCTGCCTTCGCTCGAACTTCGTTGAGAGAGCATAAATTTTATTAAAAAACCGCCCGGTTGCCCGGGCGGTTTTTTAATGTGCTTCGTTCTCTTCTTCCGCAAAGACCTGTGTGGCCCGCTCCGTTGCCTCCGGAGAAATCTTGGAATTTGCGGTAAAGCGGTTGATGACATCCGGCACCAAATCCATGACGCGTGTCACAGCATCCTGGTTCTTTACATTGATGAGCCTTGTGGCGCCGTTCTGAATAATCAGCACCGCGGCCGGAGAAATTTTGGTGCTCATACCGCCGGCGCCGTTGCCGTCACTGCTCTTGGTGCCGCTGAATGCACCGGTCGCCATTCCGCAAGAGACATCTACCAGCGGTATGATGATGGCGTCTCCCGCCTGTTGCGGTGCACCGACGACTGTCTTTGTTGAGACAAATGCGTTCATACCCCGGAACAAAGCTTCTGCCTGTTCCGCAAACTGATTGTCAGCCATGTGTGTCCTCCTTATTTTTTCTCACGTTCTTTCCGCGTAGATGCCGGTAGACAAAGCGGAAATCCGGATGAAACCAAAGTTGTGCTGCTCCGAATAAAAATACAAACAGCCGTATGCGCCCGTGGAAGGCAAGTTTTCCCGAGAGCTCTTCGCGGTCGAACAGAGGCTCTATTTCCAGGTTGTCCCGATACAGTGGTAGTAACATGGCCGCCAGTGCGGCCCCTTGTCCTGTCAGGGCGGGGTCTGCGAAACCGAAACGAAGTGCGCCGGACATGCGCCGCGGTAAAAGTTCCCGCAAAAAGCGGAATGCTTTTCGCTTTAGAAATCGCAGGAAACGCTGCGTTCTCTCATCCTGAAAGAAGTCAAATTCCGTCTCGGCTGACCGGATAAAATTCTGTAACTTTCGGACGCCTGCCGAAAGCTTGTCCCGCTGCGTCCGGAAGCGACGGCGGCTTCGGCCGCGCTGCCGCATCGCACGCTGCTCTTCTTCCGAGACATTCTGCCGCTGTTTGTCTTTTCTCTGCGGAGGTATTTCCTTCTTGTCCGAAACAGGCTCAGTCACTTCGAACCGTTCCGACGAAATCTCCTCCTGTTCCTCAACTGCCTTCTTCTGTTCGACAACCGCCGTTTCTGCTGTATCCGGTTCGAAATCCTCCGAAGCCATAGGCTCCGGATAGTCGAAATCACTATCTTCCGCCGTATCCGATGTATCTTCTGTCTCGTCGCTGTGATAAACGCGGAAACCCAGAATAAAAAATTCCGCTTTTTTTTCCGTCGCATAGGAGAGACTGAAACGAAGCAGAGAAAATAGCCAGGAAACCGAAAAACAACCGGAGAGCTGTTTCTCTTCTCGTGCGCCGCTGCCTCGATAACGGAACGGAACAAAAAGCAGAAGCAACAGAAGAAACAACAATAGACCGATCAGGAACAGGAAGAGAAACAGTATTCCTTTAAGTATCGCTGGTATCAAAGCTGGCATCGATATTCACCGCCCCGTCTCTCGCGTACAGCTCTGTAATAATGGTCTGTGCAACTTGAAAGGCCTCTTTCTTTCCGATGGCTATGCCGATGAGCAGCGGATTGTCGCGCTGTACCGATTCGCTCCGAAAGTCACGCACGGCATAAATATCTATCAGCTCCTCTTTTGCGGCTGCTCTGGTCAGAACATAGACGAAAGGAAGCGGACCGCCGTGTTGCAGTTTGCGGAGAATTTCCGCGCGCTTCGGAGTGGCATACTGTCCCACATAAAGCTGTTTGGAAATGCGCATACCGCTCAGGCCTTGATATTCTCGAGGATGGTTGCGCGGAGCAGACGCAAAGCGCTCTGCACAGCCTGGGTTCGCACGGCAGTGCGATCTCCCTGAAAGCGATGCTCTTCCACGGTCACACGGTCATTCATGTAGCAACCGATAAACACAAGGCCGACCGGTTTCTCATCATCGCCGCCATCCGGTCCGGCAATGCCGGTAATCGAAACCGCGATGTCCGCACTTGCCGCGAAAACAGCGCCGATGGCCATTTCCCGCGCGGTCTGTGTGCTCACGGCGCCGTATTTTTTCAGTGTTGTTTTACTGACATTCAAGAGGCGACGCTTCGCTTTGTTTGAATAGGTGATGTAGCCTTCCTGAAACACCTCTGAGACACCCGGAATATCCACCAATTTTGCGGACAGCATCCCGCCGGTACAGGACTCTGCCGTCGTGACAGTCAATCGGTTCTTTCGAAGTAACGCCACGCAGGCATCCGCAAGGCGATTCAAATCCGCAGTGCTTCCGGAATCATAGAGTTCCATGCTCATCCTTCCTGAAGAACCTCACGGTTCCTCCATATATAATCCACAAGAGAAATGACGGTGAGTGCCAGCATCAGCCACATGAAAACAACAAGGAGAATGCTGAGGAAACCCCGGTTACTCGGCAACAGCATCAACACAATAAAAATCATCTGACATACGGTTTTCAATTTGCCCCAGATACCTGCAGCGATGACAATACCGCGCTCCGCTGCCACGAGGCGAAAGCCGCTGATGATGAACTCTCGCGCAATGACTACCAGGGTAATCCAGGGATTGAGATCCTGCAGCGCTACAAAACAGATGAGCGCCGAGCAGACAAGTAACTTGTCTGCGAGCGGATCCATGAATTTCCCGAAATTGGTGATAAGATGATACTTCCTCGCGATATAGCCGTCCAGAAAGTCGGTAAAACTTGCTATCAGAAACAAGGCGAGCGCAAGCCAACGGGCTAACGAATCAGTCCCGTACTGGTAGAGCAGGGCGGCTACAAAAAAAGGAACCATTATGATACGCAACAGAGTCAGCTTATTCGGCAGAGTCATCTTCATAGAGCACCCCTTTTAAGTCATACTCAGATGCTTCGGTCACCAAAACAGGGACCATACTTCCTGACATCAGTTCAATTCCGTTTCCCGGGAAAAAGAGATAGCCGTCCACATCGGGGGCATCCATATAGGTGCGTCCGATATAGACATCGTCCTCCGGGAGATAGCCTTCGACAAAGACATCGAGCACGGCGCCGACCTTGCGCTGCAGATTATCGCGGGAAATACGCTGCTGCAGTTCCATAATCTCGTTTCGACGCGCTTCCTTGATTTCTTCCGGTACCTGATCCGGGAAAGCTGCGGCAGGCGTATCTTCCTCCTGCGAGTACGGAAACACTCCGAGGCGATCAAAATGAATTCGCTCCACAAAATCAAGGACGCAGTCCTGGTCCTCTTCGGTTTCACCCGGAAATCCGCTGATCAGCGTGGTGCGGAGCGCAATGTCCGGCATGGCGGCACGCAGTTTTCCGATGATTTCTTCAAGGTCACGGCGAGAGGTCCGACGCCCCATGCGCTTTAAAATCGAATCGCTTGCATGCTGGATGGGTAAATCCAGGTAGTGGCAGATTTTCTTCTCTTCTGCCATGACCTGAATCAGTTCATCCGTGATTTCCTCCGGATAGCAGTAGAGAATTCGTATCCACCGAATGCCTTCAATTTGACATAAACGGCGCAGCAGCTCCGGCAAACGCTTTTCGCCGTAGAGATCCATGCCGTAGCGCGTGGTCTCCTGTGCGACAAGAATCAGCTCTTTTACGTTCTCTTCCGCCATGCGAGCGGCTTCTTTGACCAGCGCTTCCATCGGATAACTGCGATAGGCGCCGCGCAGGGAAGGAATAATACAGTAGGTACAATGCTTGTCACAGCCTTCGGCAATTTTCAGATAACCGTAAGCGGCCAGAGAAGTCCGGACACGCCTTGCCTCCGTGCCGATGACGGGCAGACGGTTTAAATCTTCAAATTCCGTGACTTTCTCGCCCGCCAAGACGCGCTCCAGCACAGCGCTGATTTTATCATAGGCGGAAGTGCCGACAACCGCATCGATTTCGGGAATTTCACGCAGCACTTCATCTTTGTAGCGCTCTGCCATACAGCCTGCCATGATCAATGCTTTCAGCTGTCCCTCTTCTTTATAGCGTGCCGCAGTCAGCATGGTCTGGATACTCTCATCTTTGGCGTCCAGAATAAACGCGCAGGTATTCACAATAATGACATCTGCTTCCGCCTGCTCGTCCGTCAGCGAGACATCATCCCGTCTCAGATAACCGAGCATCATCTCCGAGTCCACGAGATTCTTATCGCAGCCCAGAGAGATCATGCATATCTTCATTCTTCGTCCTGTTTCTGCTCTTCTGTCGTCTCTTCGGTCTCATCTTCCGAGACAATCTTTACCTTGCCCTTGTGAAGCTCCTCAATCGCGACGGAGAGAGGCTTTTTCTTGAAATCCGGAACCTCCGCAATTTCCCCGGCAATCAGCTGTCTCGCGCGCTTTGCGGTCGCAATGACAATCGAATAGCGGCTCTGCACGACCGGCTGCTCGCCCGGTTCCACGTCGCTGTTGACGGCATCGATGATTTCTGTATAAGACGGATGTAACATTTATTTTTCCTCCTTTAAGTAAAAGCGGTTCAAAGCGTCCCGAATTTCCTCTGCAAATGCGCGATGACGGCGCATGCTGAGGTGCTGACTCTCCAGGAGTGCGCGCAGACGCGCTACAGTCTCACTGAGGTCATCGTTGACCAGAAGGTAATCGTAATCCGGCATCCAGCGGCTCTCCTCGGCTGCCCGTTTCAGACGGGCGAGAACCTGCTCGCGACTCTCCGTGCCGCGTCCTGTGAGACGCTGTTCCAGTGTCTCGGCATCCGGCGGCGCAACAAAGACAAACACCGCTTCCGGAAAGATGTCCTTGACTTTCAGCGCGCCCTGAATTTCAATTTCCAGAATCACGTCATTGCCGGCATCCAGCATTTCTTCGACATAATCCCTGGGCGTGCCGTAATAATTTCCGACATAGGATGCATATTCAATGAGTTTATGCCCGGCAATCATCTCTTCAAAGCGCTCGCGGCTCACAAAAAAGTAATCTTTTCCGTCCTCTTCGCCCGCGCGCGGTGCTCTGGTGGTCGCGGACACCGAGAGACGATAATTGGGATACTGGCGTAATAATTCCCGAATCAAAGTGCCTTTGCCGGCGCCGGAAAACCCCGATACTACGACGAGCAGACCTCGCTTATTTTTCTCAGTCACAGCATTTCCTTCCATTTTGCCTTCTATGTGATAATCAGTTTATTATACGTCTCTCAAAAGAACAAGTCAAACCTTGTCACCCCGGGACAGCGCTGATAAAATAAGTATAGATAATATTACTGAAAATAACTATATGTCTATAGCACATTTACAAGTCAATACGGTTGCACGCTCGGCTTCTGCTCCATCTTTCAAATTCCGACAGTCCTCTCTTCTCACCGGAGATTTTGTCTGTACCTTTCTTCTTCTCTCTTATCTGTTTCCCTTTCTCTCTCAATCCCATAGGAGTACATGATGTTAAAGAAAATTTACGGCGCAGCCCTGATTGGCACCAAAGGTGTTCTTGTCCGCTGTGAGGCTGATGTCGAACAAGGCTTTCCGACCATTACTTTCATCGGTTCGCTTGCGGCTTCTGTCCGAGAGGCAGCCGATCGCGTTCGCACGGCACTCGGGAACAGCGGTTTTCATCTGGAGCCTCGTCGCGTGACATTGAATTTGAGTCCCGCCGAGCTTCGAAAAGAAGGTTGTGCCTACGATCTACCGATTGCCGTCTCTCTTCTGGCGGCTTATGGCGAACTGCCGGAAAATCTGCTCACCGACACGCTGTTTGCCGGAGAACTCTCGCTGAGCGGTGAAATTCTTCCCGTGCGCGGTGTGCTCTCGATGGTGCGCTGTGCCGCCGCAGCCGGTTTGAAGCGCTGTTTTTTGCCGCTTGAGAATTTGCGGGAAGGCAGTGTTATCGGCGGAATTGATTGCTACGGCGTGTCGACGCTTTCGGAACTCTCTGCCTTGCTCCGGGGACGAACGCCCTTGCCCGAACCGGCTGTCTTTTCGGAAGAAAGCCTTCCCGTCGAAGAGACGCCTGACTTTTCGGATCTCGCGGGGCAAGAGCTTGTCAAGCGGGCCACCTTGCTTGCGGCAGGCGGCCGCCACAACATTTTATACATCGGGCCTGCCGGCACAGGCAAGAGTATGATTGCCTCACGTCTGCCCTACATTCTTCCCGCAATGAGCCGGGAAGAACGGCTCAGTGTCTCCGAAATATACAGCATCAGCGGTCTTCTGCCACCCGACAGACCATTAATGACCAAGCGCCCCTACCGCTCGCCGCATCACACTGTGACAGGGCTTGCGTTGTCCGGCGGCGGGCAGAAACCACGTCCGGGAGAGATCAGCCTCGCCCATGAGGGCGTTCTGTTTCTCGATGAGCTCCCGGAATACCATGCGGCGACACTTGAGGTATTGCGGCAGCCTCTGGAAGAGCATCTCGTACACATTGCGCGTGTCAGCGGAAACTATACCTTTCCTGCGAATTTCCAGCTGGTCTGCGCGATGAATCCCTGTAAATGCGGGTTCTGGCCGGACCGGAATCGCTGCCGCTGCACGGAATCGCAGGTCAGAACGTATCTGAGTCACATTTCAAAGCCGCTCCTTGACCGCATTGATCTCTGTGCGGAGACGGAGGCCGTTCCCTTCGCTGCGCTGCAACAAAAGAAACGCCCCAAAGAAAACCCCGTCATGCAGCGCGCCGTGGAGCGCGTCCGCAATATTCAGGAGCGTCGCTTCCGGGGAAGCGGCATTCACTTTAATTCCGAGATGTCTCCCGCACAGATTGAAGCCTACTGTTCCCTTTGCCCGGAAGACTCGGCTTTTCTGGAATCGCTCTACAATACGGGGGCAATGTCGGCGCGAGCGCTCCATAAACTTCTGAAAGTTGCGAGAACAGCGGCCGATTTCGACGGCTCTGCCGAAATTCAGCGCGCACATCTTGCCGAGGCGCTCGCCTATCGCTCGCCGGAAGAAAAATACTGGGGAAGTATCTCTAAACTGGCGCGTCAATCGATTCGATATCCGCATACAAGGAGGCAGCACTGAGATGGAACGGCGGGCTCTTTATCTCTATTTGTCCTGTGAGCTCCGTCTGACGCGGGCGGAGGTCAGAAAGCTTCCGGGCGATATCTGTGCGCCCGAAGATCTTTTGAATCTGCCGGACAGTTTCCCGGATACCCTGCCCCCCGGCTTACAGCACAAACTGGAACAACTTCCCGATACCGCAGCGCAGCTTTCCGCCGTCTTGCGGGAAATTGAAGAGGCACTTTATATAAGGCAGATACGCTTTCTGACAGCAGCGGATACCGACTGGCCGGAGCGCTTTTCTACCTTGGAGGATCCGCCGCTCTGGCTGTATCTCCGGGGAGATCTGCCGGCGGAATATACCCCGACTGTCGCTATGATAGGTAGCCGCAGCGCCAGTTCCTACGGTCTCCGCATGGCGGATTTTATCGCCTCGGAACTCGCCGCAAAGGGCGTTTCGATTGTGAGCGGCCTCGCCGCAGGAATTGACAGCCGCGCGGAGGAAGCTGCCCTCGAGGCTGGCGGAAAGAGCTTTGCCGTGCTCGGCTGCGGCGTCAATATCTGCTATCCCAAAGAAAATTATGCGCTCTTTTCAAAGCTCTGTGAGAACGGAAACGGAATCCTCAGCGAATTTCCGCCGGACACCGCCTCTCGCGCCTGGCACTTTCCGGATCGAAATCGCCTGATTGCGGCCCTCGGCGACTGTCTCTGCGTGCTGGAGGCGCGCGAACAGCAGAGCGGCAGCTCCATTACCGTAGGTTCGGCGCTCGAACAGGGAAAGGAAATCTTCTGTCTGCCGGGGCGCATCACAGATCCCCTGAGCCGCGGCTGCCATGTCTTTATCCAAAACGGCGCCAATTTGTTGCAGAGTCCGCAGGATATTCTCGACTATCTGGGACTTAGACTTCGCTGTATGCTGACACCGCGCATTCGCTCGGTCGAATCCTTAAGTCCGGAGGAACAGCACTTATACCGGCTGATTCGGGAGGAAGCCTGTTTCTTAAACCGCCTGTTACAGCGGAGCGGCTACGACATCGGTACGGTCATGCGCTGTCTCTTAAAACTGGAACTCGAAGGATATATCGAGCAGCTCTCGGCAAATTACTACAGTGTTTGTTGATAAAAGAGCTGTCACCTCACGAATAAGTTCTGAGGTGACAGCTCTTTTTGATTAGCGAAGTTCGCCTTTTTTTCGGATGGTAAGTCCCGTGTCTTCGTAGCCGTTTGGGTTATTCTTCTGCCATCTCCAGGAATCGCGGCACATTTCTTCCAGCGTCTTTTCCGCTTTCCAGCCGAGTTCCCGCTCTGCCTTCGAGGGATCCGCATAGCAGGCAGGCACATCGCCCGCGCGGCGCTCCTTAAAGACATAGTTAATCTTGAGGTCATTTGCCTTCTCGAACGCCGTGATAACATCCAGCACCGAATAGCCGGTTCCGGTTCCGAGGTTATAGATTCTGACCTCGGGGGCCTCTTTGACCATCTTTTCGAGTGCCTTGACATGCCCCTTTGCGAGATCTACGACATGGATATAGTCGCGGATGCAGGTGCCGTCCTTGGTCTCATAGTCATTGCCGAAGACTCCGAGGCAGACCAGCTTACCGATTGCAACCTGGGTGATGTAAGGAAGCAGATTATTCGGAACGCCCTTCGGATTCTCTCCCATGCGACCGGACTCATGCGCGCCGATCGGGTTAAAGTAGCGGAGCAGCATGACATTCCAGTCCGCATCCGCGGTATGGAGGTCAGTCAAAATCTGCTCGAGCATCGCTTTGGTTCTGCCGTAGGGATTCGTGACCTCTCCCTTCGGGCACTCTTCCGTAATCGGAACAAAAGCCGGATTGCCATAGACGGTTGCACTCGAGGAGAAGACAATATTTTTGACGCCGTGCTTCCGCATGCACTCACAGAGCACCAGGGTACCGGTGATATTATTGTGATAATACTCGAGCGGTTTATAGACGGACTCGCCGACAGCTTTTAAACCGGCAAAGTGAATGACTGCCTGAATATCTTCTTTTTCAAAAACCTGATCCAGATTCTTCTTGTCCAGAAGATCCAGCTCATAAAAGCGCAATTTCTTTCCCGTAATTTCCATCACGCGGTTCAGCGCCTCTTTGCTGGAATTGACAAGGTTGTCGACGACGATAACCTCATAGCCGGCGTTTAAGAGTTCTACACAGGTGTGGCTACCGATAAAACCGGCGCCTCCGGTCACTAAAACTGTCATAGCAAACTGCTCCTCTCAAAATGAATTTTTTTATTCGTACTCTGCTTCTCAGTGGTGGAAGAGACGAATGCCCGTAAATGCCATGGCGATACCGTAGCGATTGCAGGTCTCAATGACCTGGTCATCGCGAATGGATCCGCCCGGCTCCGCGATATAAGAGACACCGCTCTTCCGCGCGCGCTCAATGTTATCGCCGAAGGGGAAGAATGCATCCGAGGCGAGCGAGACGCCGTGCAGCGTATCGAGCCACTGACGCTTCTCTTCCCGCGTAAACGGGTCCGGTTTGACGGTAAATACGCGCTCCCAGCTTCCTTCCCGCAGCAAATCCTCACTCTCTTCCCCGATGTAGACATCAATTGCATTGTCGCGATCGGCGCGCTTTACATCCGCGCGGAACGGAAGGTTCAACACCTTCGGCGATTGTCTGAGATACCAGTTATCGGCCTTCTGCCCCGCCAGACGCGTGCAGTGAACGCGCGACTGCTGTCCGGCGCCGATGCCGATGGCCTGTCCGTCCAGCGCGTAGCAGACGGAATTGCTCTGGGTGTACTTGAGCGTAATCAGCGCAATCAGCAGGTCGGTCTTTGCGGATTCCGGAATCTCTTTCGCCTCGGTCACGACATTGTTAAGCAGTTCCCGCGTGAGCGGCAACTCATTTCGTCCCTGCTCGAAACTGACTCCGAAGACCTGCTTGACCTCCGTCGCCGCAGGGCAATAGGAGGGGTCGATTTCAATCACATTGTACTTCTCCTTCTTTTTTTCACGGAGTATACGAAGTGCCTCTTCGGTATAACCGGGGGCAATCACGCCGTCGGAGACTTCGCGCTTGATGAGGCGCGCGGTATCCGCGTCACAGACATCCGAGAGAGCGATAAAATCTCCGAAACTCGACATGCGGTCGGCACCGCGCGCTCTCGCGTAAGCGCAGGCGAGCGGGCTCAGTTCCCTGTCATCTTCGACCCAGTATATTTTTTTCAGCGTATCCGAGAGCGGCCGGCCGCAGGCGGCTCCGGCCGGCGATACATGCTTAAACGAAGTTGCTGCCGGAAGTCCGGTCGCCTCCTTTAATTCACGCACCAGCTGCCAGCCGTTCAGGGCATCTAGAAAATTAATGTAACCGGGAGTACCCGAGAGTACTTTGACCGGAAGTTCCTGTCCATCCTGCATAAAAATGCGGGCGGGCTTTTGATTCGGGTTGCAGCCGTATTTCAGAGAAAGTTCACTCATTTTGTACCTCCGCACATCTTCTCATGGCGATTCATCAGAATATCTTTGACAGCGCCGCTTGCGAGATCTGTCTCACAAACATAGAGTGAAATCTTGTTGTCCGAATCCAGGGCTTCCCAAAGATTTGCGGCAAACGGCTCGAGTTCGTCATCGACGGAAACGGATTTCGGTTCTCCGCAGAAGCTTTGTAAGGGGGTGCCGTCACCGATATAAGTGTGAATCAAATGCCCTTCCCCCGGGAGCGGCGTCGGATAGCTATAGGTGAAGCGGAGGCACTGCGCCGGATTCATGCGGTCGCTTTTCAGAATACTGAGTTCATAGGAGAAGCCTCCGTCCGCAAAGCGGAGAACGCCGGAAATACGCGGGGTATAGTTCGGCGCGTCCGGTTCAAATTCTCTCACGGAAAGCGCTTCCGCAAAACTCTTTCCGTTTCGAAAACCTTCATAAATCGTATCTGTCTGGTCACCGTTGCTGACAATCAGACGGTTTTCAAAACGTCTCACCGGTGCATAGATAATCAGCGACGGGTCGGAGAGCTTTGCCGGATCAAAGGCTTCTGTCCGGATTCCGTCCGCGGTGCGGGCAAAAATCCGGTTTCTCGAATTTTCACTTCGCCCCATGATGAAATAGGCGAGCATTGCTTTGCTTCCGTCTTTGCTTCTTCCGAGGACGATGCCTCTGCCCGGGTACCGATTACCCCGGAGCTCCTCATACAGGGAACTTTTTTCCATGAAAAGGTCTCCTTCCTGTCTACCACACAACTTCACTTGTATCATAACACCCCCTGCAATTTCCTTCAAGAATTGCTCCCGGAGCGTGGACATTTTAGAGTCTGTATTTTATGATTGGGAACGACACTATACCGTTTCTCCCGGAAGGAGGCTTGTCAAGTCATGAGACACATGCTGAAACCCTTGGATTTTTCCGTCGAGGAGACCGCCGAGCTGCTCTCTCTCGCCGGACGCATTGAAAAAAATCGAGCTGCCTATGCAAAGGTAATGGAGGGAAAGAAGCTCGCGACACTCTTCTATGAGCCGAGCACCAGAACACGGCTTTCCTTTGAGGCAGCGATGTTGAACCTCGGGGGATCTGTTCTCGGCTTCCAGTCCGCCGATGCGAGCTCTGCAAGTAAAGGAGAGAGCGTCGCCGATACGGTTCGCGTCGTTTCCTGCTATGCCGACATTATTGCCATGCGTCACCCCAAGGAAGGTGCACCGATGGTTGCCAGTGAGTTTTCCCGTGTGCCGATTATCAACGCGGGGGATGGCGGCCATCAGCATCCGACACAGACACTGACGGATCTCATGACCATACAGTCTCTGAAGGGACGGCTTGATCACATGACGGTCGGACTCTGTGGCGACCTGAAGTTTGGCCGCACAGTTCATTCGCTAATCAGTTCCCTGATTCGTTACCCCGGCATTCGCTTTGTGTTGATTTCGCCGCCGGAACTCCGGATTCCGGGCTATATCCGGGAAGATGTGCTCGAAAAGAATCAGATTCCGTTTACCGAGGTCGATAGTCTGGAGGCCTCCATGCCGGATCTTGACATACTCTATATGACGCGCGTGCAGAAAGAGCGTTTTTTCAACGAGGAGGACTATATCCGTCTGAAGGACAGCTATATTCTGACTGAGGAGAAGTTGAAAAACGCGAAGGCGGATATGTTCATCCTGCATCCGCTGCCGCGTGTCAATGAGATTGCGGTGGAAGTGGACAAGGATCCCCGCGCAGCGTATTTCAAACAGGTACAATACGGTGTCTATGTCCGCATGGCGCTTATCATGAAGCTTTTGGAGGTAAAAGAGACATGTTAAATATCAGCGGCCTCTCAGAGGGCATTGTCCTGGATCACATCAAGGCGGGCAAGAGCCTCGATATTTACTATCAGCTCGGTCTCAACAAGCTGGATTCTCAGATTGCGATTATCAAGAATGCGCACTCCCAGAAAATGGGAAGAAAGGATATCATCAAGGTGGAGGGGGATGTGCTCGACCGCATTGACCTTGATGTCCTCGGTTACATTGACCACAGTATTACGGTCAACATCATCCGCGATAGCAAGATTGTCGAAAAGCGTGTACTGCGACTGCCAAAGCAGATTACCAATGTGATTCACTGCAAGAATCCGCGCTGCATTACTTCGATCGAGCAGGAACTTCCGCATATCTTCTATCTCTCCGATCCGGAGCGGGAAATATATCGCTGCCGCTACTGTGACGAGCGCTACACTGACAAGACGCGCTGAGTCCCGTTTCCTTTTTGTAAAGTACTTGTCAGACTCTGCCTTTTGTTATACGATGCTAATTAGCAACCACTATCTTGCATTGTATCAGGAGGTATGACATGAAAAATCTGGATTGTTACCTTTCCAATCTGATGATCGGAAACATCAAACTTCACAACCTGCATTGGAATGTGACGGGGCTCACATTCAAAGCAGTGCACGAGTACCTGGAGACTCTCTACGAGGACAGCTTTGAGAAGTATGACGAGGTCGCGGAACTGCAGAAGCAGTTCGGACATCCGGTGCTCGCCTCTGCCAAGGACTATCTGGAGAATACCAGCCTAAAGGAGCTTGGCAATGCGGAATACAGCCCGCGCGAAGCAATCGAACTCGCAAAAGAGTATATCGAGACCATGCGCGCACTTGCGCTGACGATTCGCGAAGAGGCGCAGAAGGAGGATTGCTTTGTTTTAAGCAACCTGATGGAGGATCATGTCACGGGATATGACAAGCACCTCTGGTTTCTCAGCAATATGCTGAAGTAATCGATGGAACAAAAAAACAGAGCGAATACAGTCACTGTATTCGCTCTGTTTTTTTGTTTAAGAGAAAGACGGGCGATAAGCCGGGTTATGTCGTGGATGATCATCTATCTAGCTGTGCCGTTACCGGCATAGTCGAGCAACCTACCCGGACAGAGTTGTCTCGAGAGACAACCGACGGGCCGTCGATCTGTCCTGTTCGGTCTTGCTTCGGATGGGGTTTACATGTGCCCCGGATGTTACCACCCGGGCGGTGGTCTCTTACACCGCCTTTGCACCCTTACCGGCCTTGGCCGGCGGTTCTTTTCTGTTGCACTTTCCTGGGAGTCGCCTCCACCGGACGTTATCCGGCATCCTGCCCTTTGAAGCCCGGACTTTCCTCACCTGCAGTCTTTCGTCTCTGCAACCGCGATCATCTGCCCATCTTTCGATATGCATTATAGCACAGTCTCCGGTGTTCGTATACAGACTATGCACCGTAGGCGCTGCCGCCGATAAATTCTCGTAACAGGGAAGTTGCCGGAATTTCCTCGGACGGAAAAGTCAGAAAGTAGCTCAAAAATTTCAGGAGTCGCTTTGCCTCCAGGAAAGAGGGGTGTTCTTCCGGAATGTCAAAGAGCAGAGCCTCCGCATAGGGCTTTAGGGCTGCTGTCTCATAGGGCAGGGCTGAATTAAAAACATCATCCGCATTCTCCTGATAAGGAAAGATATAGCGTGTCTCTCCCGCGCTGACGGAAGCCCAGCGCGCCAGACTCTCGGCTGCATTGTTGCCGCGAAGTCTTGCATCCCGCACAATTCGACGCAAAATACGGGCATCGCCGGTCGGAATGCGGTTATGGGCATCCAGGTTCAGCTGTGTCAGACAGCTCACATAGATTTTATGTTTTTTTTCGACCGGAATCGAAAAAGACAGCGCCTCATTGAGGCAGTGAATTCCTTCGACCAGCAGAATATCCGACGGCGAACACTGTAAAAAGTCTCCGCTGTAGCGCCGCTCGCCCGAAATAAAATCAAACCGCGGCAATTCGACGCGTTCCCCGCGGAGCAGTGCATTCAAATCGCGATTAAAACAGTCGACATCCAGCGCTCCGAGGGACTCGAAGTCGAAATTCCCTTTTTCATCGCGAGGTGTATCGCTCCGGTTTTTAAAATAGTTGTCGACTTCAATCGCATGCGGAGTCTTGCCGAGTGCCGATAGCTGGGTGGCAAGGCGACGGGCAAAGGTTGTTTTGCCGGAAGAGCTGGGACCTGCAATCAGTACAATCCGCACGGCATTGCGCCTGCAAATCTTTTCCGCCAGATCCCCGATGCGTTTTTCCATCTGGGCTTCCGCGCAAAGAATGAGTTCTTTCATTTTTCCGGAAGCTGCGCGCGCATTGAGTGCGCCTACAGTCTCAATCTTTTGCCGGGAGAGGTTCTCCCGACTCTCTTCCATTGCCCGGAAAATTTTTTGCGAAGGCCGAAACACGGCGAGTTGCATGGGAAGTCGCTGTGCGGGGAGGCAGAGCATAAAGCCGTCTTCGTACGGTCGCAGTGAAAAGACAGTGAGATATGAACTGTCCGGAAGCATATAGCCGTAAAAGTAATCTTCATATTCGCCGAGGCGGTATAGATTTACCGAGGAATATATGCGAAAGCGAAGTAATTCCGCTTTGTCTTGCATGCCTCGCGCCGCAAAGAGTCGTATCGCCTCGCGCGTCGGTACGCTGCGTTTCTCAATGGGGTGTGCGGCAGCGACCAGCGTGCGCATTTCCGCTTCAAGGCGTGCGAGTTCTGTCTCTGTCACCGCCTGTCTGCCTGCAATACGACAGCGCAAGGCGCCGCTCTCTTTATAATCAATCCAGACAGCTGCATTTCTTTCACCGTAGAGGTTATGATAGGCGGCGAGCAGAAGTAAAATCGCACTGCGCTCGTAACTCTGATATCCTGCCTTATCCTGGATGGTCAAAAAGCGGAGTTCCCCCTCCTCTTCCACGGTCGTTCCGAGCTCATGCAGAATACCGTTTAGCGTCACAAGCAGAATGGGCGAAGTATATCCGGACGAGAACTGTTTTGCAAGCTCCAGGAAACGGGTGCCCTTCGGAACTTCGAATGTTTTTCCGTCCAGTCTCAGTTTTAATTGTTGTTTCATCTCTCAATCCTCAAAGCGCGCCAGCGTTTCTCCGAGCAATTCCAGACTTTCACACAGTTCCTCTCGCTTTTTTGCCAAGGCTGGGCGTGTTGCCGCATCCGGCAACTGCGCCAAAATCAACCGCTCTTTCCGGAGTCGCTCCTGCAAATAAGTGCGAAGCAGCGGATGCCGCTTAAGCAGCAGTCTGGGACCGAAACGGCGCGAAGCCGCAACGGAAAATCCTGCGGAAAGGGCTTCTCGATAAGCAGCTTCCCCGTCTCCGTTTTCACAGATCAGAATGACATAGTATTTGCTGTCTTCAACGAGCAACTGCTCGTCCGTAAGCTGAAAATCATGTGCCGCGAGATAATCCCGGAAGGCTTCCCATTCGGTGTGCGGAGAGAATACATAACGCGTTACAGACGCCCGAAAAGCAGGCCCCGGCCGTCCGCCTTCCGCAAGACCTCGTGTCAGAATGTTCTGCATGAGTTGCCCGCCCATCCCCGCAATCAGCACACAGTCTGCTTCACCGGGCTTCAGGGCGGCAAAGCCGTCGGATTGCCGCAGGGAAACAACCTCGGAGAGTCCCAGAGAAGCGAGATTCGCGGCAGCGCGCGCCAGCGGCCCTGCACCGATATCAAGCGCTATGGCATTTTGGATGTGTCCGCGTTGTAAGAGATCTGCCGGAATCCAGGCGTGATCTGTTCCGATGTCTGCGAGTACAGAACCTGCGGGGACCAGATCGGCGAGCGCCCGGAGGCGTGCGGATAAATGTACTTGTTCTTCTCCCATGTGTCACCTCCGGATGCTAAGCTTTAAGTGTTGGAGCTCTGCTTTTTCCCGCATGGCGGCCTGTAACTCTTCTGCAGTACTGCTGTTTCGAAGTTTCCGATCGGCCGCATCTTTTCGGATGCTGCGAATACAGTCAAGAATCGCCTGATCTTTCTCGGCGACGGAGAGGGTCTCCCCGGGTGCTGTGTGAAAAACGGAAGTTACAAGGCTTTCCTTCTCACTGTCTTCCACATAGTCGTTCAAAAGAGCTCCGATATCTGACTTGCCGTTCTGCAACAGTTCAAAGACTTTTTCGGCGAGTTCCCGATAAAAAGCGTCTGTAAAATCGGACGGAGAAATCCATGCCGAAAGCTGGGAATACAGCGCAGGTTCTTCCGCGAGAAAGGCGAGTAACAGTTTCTGACTTTTCTGCGAAGCATTCTCTCTGTCCCTTCGGACATTTCGTTGCGTTCCCGGGCCTGGTCTCGGACCTACCTCACCGCTTGCTGTCATGCCGGAAGCACCGACGCGGTTGACCAGCTGCCGGAGAGCATCCGCCGGAATCATCTGCTCTCTCGCTACGGCATCGATATAATTATTTCGCTCGAGCGGTTCGGAAAAACCTGCGAGCAGAGCTGCGATTTCTTCATAAAAGCGCGTTTTTTCAGCCGGATCCCGGAGGTCGTGCTGTGTGGCCAGAATCTGTACTTCCCAGAGAACCGCATTGCGCGCTTCCCGAATGCGCTCTTCGTAGGCTTCCCGGCCGAGCGCTTTGATAAATTCATCCGGATCCTTATACGGCTTCATCGAGAGAACCCGAGGCTGCAACATAGCACTCCGAAGCATGGGAATGGCACGGCGCGCTGCTTTAATGCCGGCATTGTCCGAATCATAGCTTAAAATTGCGACAGTCGCGTTTGGCAGTGTTCTCTTGATATGCAGAATCTGTTGTTCCGTGAGAGCTGTTCCGAGAGAGGCGACTGCGCTCGCAAAGCTCGCCTGATGCAGGGCAATCACATCCATATAACCTTCACAGAGAATAATATACGCTTCGCGTTTGCGCCGCGCATAGTTGAGTCCGTAGAGATTTTTGCTCTTGTCAAACAGTTTGGTCTCCGGTGAATTCAGATATTTCGGCTCTCCGTCTCCCATGACGCGACCGCCAAAGGCGATGACACGACTGTTGCTGTCCATAATCGGGAACATCACGCGATTCCAGAATTTATCCCGGGCGCCCCTCTCTTCGATGGTTACAAGACCCGATTCTCGCAGTTCCGCATCCGTATAGCCTTTACTCTTTAAGTAGTGATAGAGTTCGCCCGGGCGTTTGCTTGAAAAGCCAAGCCCGAAATGCCGTATCGTTTCATCGCTGAGGCCTCGTTCTTTCAGATACCGGTAGGCATGCAAACCTTCTTCGGTGTGCAGCAACTGATAAAAATGAGTTGCCGCAACTTTATGAATTTCAAGCAGCCGCTCTTTTAAACTGCGCTCCCGCAGTTCTTCTTTGCTTGCTTCGCGCTCCGGCAGTTGCATACCGGCACGTGCGGCGAGGGAGCGCAGAGCTTCCGGAAAGGAAAGATTTTCATAGTCCATCACAAAACCGATGACGTTGCCTCCCTTTCCACAGCCAAAGCAGTGATATGTCTGGCGATCCGGAGATACGGAGAAGGAGGGCGTTTTTTCCGAGTGGAAGGGACAAAGTCCCACATAGGTTTTGCCTCGTCGTTTCAACGCGAGGTGTTCGGAAACAAGATCCACAATGTCATTTCGTGCGCGTACTTCTTCAATAACCTCTTTGGAATAATACAAGTTTAAACCTGCTTTCTCAATGCAACTGCTTATAACACGGTCCAAGCACGCGGTACAAAGAGCTCTCCGAAAATGCGGACTGCGTACTGGTCACTCATTCCCGCGATATAGTCACAGACGGTTCTCTCGATGGGCTGATCGAGTTCGGACATAAAGTACCGATACTCTTCCGGCATCTGTTCCGGATATTTTAAAAAATATTCATAGAGGCGTGCAATCATAGCTTCTGCCTTGCCCTCCTCCGCTTTGGGCGCACTGCCCCGATAGACATGCTGAAAGAGCCAGGCCCGAAGCCGCATCATAATTTGAAAGCGCTCCGCGCTCATGTTGACGGAATCAGCAGCGAGACTGGTGTGAATCACATCTCGTATCATACAGTTGAGTCTGTCTCTCACACTGTGACCGAGCGCATCTGTAAATTCCGCGGGGATATCTTCCTCCCGAAATATGCCTGCGCGAATCGAGTCGTCGATGTCGTGGTTAATATAGGCAATTTTATCCGCAAGGCGGACAACAGCCCCCTCATAGGTGCGCGGCGTGCTGTGTGTTCCGTGGTTTCGGATACCGTCTCGCACTTCCAGTGTCAGGTTGAGCCCCTTTCCGCGCTTTTCTAAGAATTCAACGGTTCGCACACTCTGTGCACTGTGTTTGAACCCGCCCGGGCAGAGGCCGTTCAGAACGCGTTCTCCCGCATGCCCAAAGGGCGTATGACCGAGGTCGTGTCCCAGCGCAATGGCTTCCGTGAGGGTTTCGTTGAGATGCAGGCACTTCGCGATGGTGCGTGCAATTTGTGAGACCTCCAGCGTGTGTGTGAGACGCGTGCGATAGTGATCGCCCTCGGGGGCGAGAAACACCTGCGTCTTGTGTTTCAGACGGCGAAACGCCTTACAGTGCAGAATGCGATCGCGATCGCGCTGAAAACAGGGGCGCAAATCGTCTTCGGCCTCTAAGCGTTCTCTTCCGACCGAGTCCCGGCTGAGCGTCGCATACTTCGATAAAAAGCGGCTCTCTTCCTCTTCCAGCTCTTCCCGTATGGTCATATCACTGCCTCCTCTCCGGCAATTCCACAGTTTCATTCTATCAGAAAAAGCACCGGATTGCCCGGTGCTCATTTCGTGCAGAGAAAGGGACTTGAACCCTCATGACATTGCTGTCACACGGACCTGAACCGTGCGCGTCTGCCAATTCCGCCATCTCTGCGAACAAAGAGGATTCTACCAGAGAGGCGAAAGGCTGTCAATTGTTTTTTCTGTTTTAACTCACTTTGCGTGACGTTTCGGGTCATGGAGTTTTTGATTCATTTTCTGCGCCAGTTTTTTATGGTGCTTGTAAAAACCGAACCAAATACCAAAGGCAATCAAAAGCTGTTCTGCGGCTATCTTGGCAATCATGAGGAATCCCTGTTCGCGCGGAATCCAGCCCACAACCCATGAGGTAAGCAACAAGATCATACAACCGCTTCCCATATGAATCATAATTTGTACGGGAAGAGACAGTTCCTCTCTCTCATAGACAACCGCCGGCAAGCCGAAACCGAGTCCTATCACCAGTGTGCCCAACGCCATTTTGGAAAAACCGTAGTGATACAGAGTCGTTGTTCCGCCGTTGACACAATCAAAAATGACTCCGGTCATCACAAAGAGAATTGCCGCAAAACCGATTCCGTACAGAGCGGAAATAAATAGCTGATGCCTCTGTTCTTTCATAAGAAACTACCTCCTCCTTTATAGCCCCAAATAGCGTTTAAATGCGGGCAGATACTTTCTGGAAATATAGTCCCGCTGTCCGTTTTTCATGACCAGTACCATGACCCCACCGAGACTCGGCGCGACATAATCGAGCAGTTGCAGATTGATGATAACTCCTTTTGAGATACGCATGAAGTTTTTGCCGAGAAGACGCTCCAATTCGTAAAGTCTTCTGTTGCTCCGATATTGCCTTTTGGCGGTATAGAGAGTCGTTTTATCTGACTCTGCACGAATCAGATAAATATCCTCCGGATGCAGCATGACAATCTTTTCCTCTTCTGCGGCGGAAATCAAATCCGCGCGCTCCTCTGTAAGCAGGTGCACGGCTCGTTGCACTTCGTCGGTAACTTCTTCTGTGTAGATTACGGCAAACGGCGCTTTCAAATCCGGCTGCAATTTTATTTCTACCTTCATGTGCTTCTTCCCTCCTCTCTGTAACTGAAGTATAGCGAAAGTCCTAAGGCTTGTCTCATTCTTTCCGCCAAGCGGGTATTTCGGCGCGGTAAGCGGTACGAAAATGCGGTTGACATGTTTCGGAATAAAAAAACAGACCTCTGCCGCTCCGTTGCCGGAGGCAAAAGTCTGTTTTTTATCGCCGCTACTTATGCAAGCGCCTTCTTTGCAGTCTCCACGAGCTTTGCAAAGCCCTCAGCGTCGTTGATTGCGAGTTCGGAGAGAACCTTGCGGTTCAGAACGACATCAGCCTTCTTCAGACCGAACATGAACTTCGAGTAAGAAATCTCGTTCATTCTGCAAGCTGCGTTGATTCTTGCAATCCAGAGCTGACGGAACTGTCTCTTTCTCTGCTTTCTGCCCTCATACGCCGTGCTCAGCGCTCTCATGACAGTCTGCTTTGCAATTCTGTACTGCTTGGAACGTGCGCCTCTATAGCCCTTAGCGAGCTTTAAAACTCTGTTGTGCTTTGCCTTCGCGTGCATCGCGCCTTTCACTCTTGCCATCTTGCTTCCTCCTTCTTCACGTCAAGTCCGATTATAAATACGGCAGAATCTTCTTCATGACCTTCGAGTTCGTGCTGTCGGTCACGATGTCTTTTCTCAGATTTCTCTTGCGCTTCGTGGACTTCTTCGTCAAGATGTGAGACTTGTACGCCTTGTTCCGAATCAGCTTGCCGCTACCGGAAACTTTAAAACGCTTTGCTGCTGCTCTGCTTGTCTTTACCTTCGGCATGATACTTTCCTCCTTAGTTCTTCTTTGCGCTCATAAACATGACCAACGTTCTGCCCTCAACTTTCGAAGGCTTGTCAATCACGGCGATATCAGCGAGTGACTTCGCGAAATCATCCAGGATATATCTCGACTGGTTCATGTGCGACATTTCTCTGCCGCGGAAGCGCAGTGTTACCTTTACTTTGTTGCCCTTCTCCAGAAACTTTCTGGCAGCATTGGTTTTTGTGGCCAGATCATTCGTGTCGATATTGGGGGACAAACGCACTTCCTTCAATTCAACAATCTTTTGCTTCTTCTTGGCTTCCTTGTCCCGTCGTATCATCTCATAGCGATATTTCCCGTAATCGATGATCTTGCAGACAGGCGGTTTTGCCATCGGGGAGATGCAGACCAAATCCAGTTCTGCCTCTTCCGCAATTTTCAGAGCATCCTGCGAGGACATAATTCCAAGCTGCTCTCCGTCTGTCCCGATGAGACGAACCTCACGGAAACGTACCTGTCCGTTAACCAATGACTCGCTGATAGCTGAACACCTCCATTTATGCTGCAGCTGCTGCTGCAATAAAAAGACATGGCAGCAGTTCCTGCCATGTCTAAAGTAAAGGTCATCAAAAGGAAAGATGAATCCACTTTATGAACCCGGGTCACAGATATGTGCCGAGGTGAGGCAAGCCTGCTTTCTTGATAAGTACAACGATAGTAGTATAGCGATACTTTCGAACTCTGTCAACTCTTTTTTCGATTCCTACGACTTTTTGTGATGCTTGGTTGCCAACCGTATGCGGAATCACTTTCTCAGAGAGTATATACCAGAACAAGGCAGGGTGTAAAGAACAACACAAAAGGAGCTGTGACGCCGCACAGCTCCTTCCGTTTTACTGCTCTTCTCTTTTTCGCCGAACCACAACTTCTGCGGGCAAAAGTCCGAGAGCCGAGCTCCGCAGGCCGTCTGTCGCGGACGCCTCACCGGTCTTCGGCAGGCGGCGCGCCTTCCCGTTCGAAGTCTTGCCCCGTGTGGGGCGCATTTTCTTACCGGAACTGCTCGGCGCAAGCCGGTTCTCTTCAGCCTGTCTCGCAAATTGCTGCGGAATCGGTTCAAGTTCCGAAGTCTGTTGCACTTCCGTACCGGGCACTTCCGCACCGTTCGTTGCGGACGGGGATTGTCCTTCCGTGCCCGCTCCTGTCTTGTTGCCGGAGCCGCTGCCGTTTTTGCCGCTATGCGTTCCGCCGCCACCTGTGCCGCCGCCTCCGATGTTATCGGTATCCTGGTCTTTCTGATAGCGCGCCACAAGTGCAATATCATGAGTGGTGCCGGCCGGTATCGTGTTGATGAATTTGCCGCCGACCTGTTGCCAGGTCCAGAAGCGAACCCCTTCTTTCACCGTGCCAAGGAGAGGAACCTCATCCTCGATGGTAAAACTGCTCGGATTCTGAGAATTGTTGATACCACCCACCGTGTCATAGGTAATGCGATAGCGAATCGGCTCCCAAACTGCCCGGAAGGTCACCTCGCCGTCGCTCTCCGCCGGGATACTGTTGACTGCGACGCCGGGTGCGGAACTCTTCTCCCACCGGATAAAGGTGTAGCCCGGGCGGGAGGGCGTCGGCAGCGTAATTGTCGCATCCTCAATGGTATAGGAGGTCGGAAGGTTCGAAAGACCCTGAATCGGACTGTTTCCGGTCTCTCCGAGCTCAAAGCGTATGCCGTAATGGTTGACCGTCCATCCCGCGGTGAGATTTAGGTTGCCCGTAGTTCCCTCCGGAATGCGCGTGACCGGCTGACCGTTTACAAGCCAGGTACCGGTATAACCGCGGCGCACCGGCGGATCCAAGTTGATCTCATCTTCTACCGTAAAGCTCGGAATACTGCCCGTCGGGGAAGTCGGCGCACCGATACCGCCGCCGGGATTCAAATCATAGCTCATGCTGTAAGAAGTGAGCGACCACTTTGCATAGTAGGTCTTCGACTCTGCGTCATGTGTGTGCAACGTCGTGATCGGCGTGCCCGTGAAGGCAGCATTGTCATACCAGCCGAGGAAAGTCGCTCCGTTTCTTGTCGGCACCGCCAGTGCAAAATCCGCATCCTCGACGGTGTAGCTCGCCGGTCCTACGGTACTTGCCGGACTTGCGGGTCTGTCGTTCAGCACATAGCTGATAGTATAGACACTGGGCTGACTCCACTTCATGTAGAAGTGTTTGTCTTCGAGATCCTGAACCCGAAGTCCCGTCACGGGATGCGTGAGTGCAGCATCGTCAAACCAGCCCTCGAAGGTATAACCCGGGCGGATCGGCGTTGCAAGCGTAAAGTCGGAACTCAGGACGGTGTAAGAAGTCGCTGTGTTCGGATTCGTCGCCGGATTTGCCGCTGTGTCGTTTGCGTGATAGTAAATCTGATAGCTGTTCGGACTGCCCCAGCGCGCATAATAGTGCCGGTCGGTTGCATCCATGCTGTGAAGCGTTGTGACAGCCGTGCCCGAAAGAGCTACATTGTCAAACCAGCCGAGGAAGGTGTAGCCCGGGCGGGTTGCCGGCTGAAGTGTAAGGTCCGAATCGAGTACCGTATAGCCGGTGACTGTATTCGGATTGCTTGCCGGATGACCCACCGGTGTACCGTCGTTCAAATCCCAGCTCACCGCATAAGTCTTCGGTGCGTTCCACTTTGCATAGTACTGCTTATTCTCTGCGTCCATGGTGTGAAGGTTCGTGACCGGGGTTCCGGTGAGCGCTGCGTTATCATACCAGCCCTCAAAGTCATAACCGGTACGCGTTGCCGGATGGACGGTGATGTCCGCATCCAGCACGGTATAAGTGGCGACCGTGTTCGGATTCGTTGCCGGGTGACCCGCCGGCGTGCCGTCGTTCAAGTTCCAGTTCACCGTGTAAGTCTTCGGTGCACTCCACTTTGCATAAAACTGCTTATTTGACGCATCGCCGGTCGAGAAGCCCGTGACAGGAGATCCGGTGAATGCCGGGTTATCGTACCAGCCCTCAAAGTCATAGCCGGCCCGCGTCGCCGGCGCCAAGGTGACATTCGGATCCAATACCGTATAGCTCGTCACGGTGTTCGGATTGCTTGCCGGATGACCGGCCGGTGTGCCGTCATTTAAATCATAGCTCACCGCAAAGCTTAACGGCGCGCTCCACTTGGCATAAAACTGTTTCGGGCTCGCATCCGTGGCCGGGAATGAGGTGATTGCCGTTCCGCTGAACGCGGGATTGTCATACCAACCGTCGAAGGTATAGCCGTTTCTGCTCGGGGGCAGGAGGTTGATGTTGCCGCCGCCGTTTGTGAGCACGTCGTAGCTCGTCGGGTTGGCAGCCGGATTGTTTGCCGACTGTCCCGCGGGCGTTCCGTCGTTCAGCTGATAGCTGATTGGGTAGGAAATCGGCGTGCTGTCCCACTTTGCATAATACTGCTTATTCTCGGCATCCATGGCGTGCAGCGTTGTGACCGCTGTTCCCGTGAGTGCCGGGTTGTCGTACCAGCCAAGGAAGCGAAAACCTGTCCGCGTCGCCGGCTGAATCGCGACATCCGCGTCCAGAACGGTATAAGTTGCTACCGTGTTCGGATTCGTTGCCAGATGACCCGCCGGGGCACTGTCGTTTAAGTTCCACTGCACCGTATAGTTCTTTGCCGCACTCCACTTCGCAAAGTACTGCTTATTCTCTGCATCCATGGTGTAAAGGTTTGTGACCGGAGATCCCGTGAACGCTGCATTGTCGTACCAGCCCTCAAAGTCATAGCCCGTCCGCGTCGCCGGTTGAATGGCAACATCCGCATCCGTGACGGTATAGCTTGTCACCGTATTCGGATTGTTTGCCGGGTGACCCGCCGGTGTACTGTCATTTAAGTTCCACTGCACCGTGTAGTTTTTCGCTGCGCTCCACTTTGCATAGTAGTGCTTATCGGCTGCATCGCTCGTCGGGAAGCCGGTCATCGGCGTGCCGCTGAATGCCGCGTTGTCGTACCAGCCCTCGAAGTCATAGCCGGTACGCGTTGCCGGCGCCAGGGTGACATTCGGGTCGAGCACGGTGTAGCTTGTCACCGTGTTCGGATTGGTCGCCGGGTGTCCCGTGGGTGTGCCGTCATTCAGGGTATATGCGACCGCATAGTTGTTCGGCGCACTCCACTTTGCGTAGAAAGTCTTTGCCGCCGCATCCATGGCCGGGAAACTTGTTATCGGCGCACCGGAGAAGGCAGCATTGTCGTACCAGCCCTCAAAGGTGTACCCGTTCCGGCTTGCCGGCAAGAGGTTAATGTTGCCGCTGCCGTTTGTCAGCACGGTGTAGCTCGTGAGATTCGCTGCCGGGTTGGTCGCCGGGTGCCCCGCGGGTGTGCCGTCATTCAGCACATAGTTAATCGGGTAGCTGTTCGGCGTTGCACTCCACTTCGCAAAGTATTGCTTATTCTCTGCGTCCATGGTGTGCAGGGCTGTGACCGGCGTCCCCGTAAAGCTCGGGTTGTCGTACCAGCCCTCAAACGTATAGCCGGTCCGTGTTGCCGGATGTACGGTGATGTCCGCGTCCTCAACGGTATAGCTTGCGACTGTGTTCGGATTGGTCGCCGGGTGACCCGCCGGTGCACTGTCATTTAAGTTCCACTGCACCGTATAGTTCTTTGCTGCGCTCCACTTTGCATAATAGTGCTTATTCGTGGCATCGCTCGCCTGGAAGCCCATAATCGGCGTGCCCGTAAAGCCCGGGTTATCGTACCAACCCTCAAAATCGTAACCGGTCCGCGTTGCAGGAGCCAGCGTGATGTTCGGGTCAAGCACGGTGTAGCTTGTCACGGTGTTCGGGTTCGTCGCCGGATGTCCCGCAGGGGTGCCGTCGTTCAGCGTGTATTGCACCGTATAGGAAAGCGGTGCGCTCCACTTTGCGTAGAAAGTCTTGGGCGCCGCATCCATGGCCGGGAAACTTGTTATCGGCGTGCCCGTGAGCGCTGCATTGTCATACCAACCGAGGAAGGTATATCCGTTTCGCAGCGGGTTTGCCACCGCAATCGGGCTCGGCAGAGTCTCAACTGTGTAGCTCGTCAAATTGACCGCCGGATTGGTCGCCGGATGGCTCGCGCTGTCATTCAACACATAGTTGATCGGATAGCTCTGCGCCGCACTCCACTTTGCATAGTAGTTCTTATTTTCCGCATCCATGGTGTGAAGCGAGCTGACCGGTGCGCCCGTAAAGCCCGGATTATCATACCAGCCGAGGAAGGTATAACCTGTCCGCGTCGCAGCTGCGATTGCAAAATCCGCCTCGGTGACATTATAGCTGAGCTTCGTGTTCGGGTTGATCGCCGGATGGCCGGAAGGCGTCACATCATTCAGATGATAGCTGACACTGTAGGAATCCGGGGTGCTCCATCTCGCGTAGTAGTGCTTATTCTCCGCATCCATGGTGTGCAGATTTGTGACCGGGGATCCCGTAAACGCGGGATCCGCATACCAACCGAGGAAGCTGTATCCTGTTCGCGTCGCCGGCTGAATCGCCACGTCCGCATCGAGCACGGTATAAGTTGCCACCGTGTTCGGGTTGCTCGCCGGATGACCTGCGGGAGCACTGTCATTCAGCTCCCACTGCACCGTATAGTTCTTCGCCGCACTCCACTTTGCATAGTACTGCTTATTCTCCGCATCCATGGTGTGCAGGGTGGTGACCGGCGTTCCCGTGAGCGCCGCATTGTCATACCAGCCCTCGAAGTCATAGCCGGTCCGCGTTGACGGGCGCAGTGCAACATCCGTATCCAGTACGGTATAGCTTGTGACCGTGTTCGGATTGCTTGCCGGGTGACCCGCGGGCGTGCTGTCGTTTAAGTGGTATTGCACACTGTAATTCTTAACTGCGCTCCACTTTGCATAATAGTGCTTATTCGTTGCATCGCTCGTCGGGAAGCCCGTAATCGGCGTGCCCGTGAAGCCCGGGTTATCGTACCAGCCCTCAAAGTCATAACCGGTACGCGTTGCCGGCGCCAGGGTGACGTTCGGGTCAAGCACGGTGTAGCTTGTCACGGTGTTCGGATTGGTCGCCGGGTGACCGGCAGGCGTGCTGTCATTCAGCGTATAGGTCACGCTGTAATTGTTTGCACTGCTCCACTTTGCATAGAAGGTCTTGGGTGCCGCATCCATGGCCGGGAAGCTCGTTATCGGCACGCCGGAGAAGGCAGCATTGTCATACCAGCCCTCAAAGGTATAGCCGTTTCGAAGCGCCGGCAGGAGGTTAATGTTGCCGCTGCCGTTTGTGAGCACCGTGTAGCTTGTGAGGTTCGCAGCCGGGTTGGTCGCTTGGTGACCCGCAGGGCTTCCGTCGTTCAACACATAGTTGATTGGATACGAATTCGGCATGCTGCTCCACTTCGCAAAGTACTGTTTATTCTCTGCGTCCATGGTGTGCAGGTTCGTGACCGGCGTTCCCGTCAGTGCTGCGTTGTCGTACCATCCGAGGAAGGTATAGCCTGTCCGCGTTGCCGGATGGATGGTGACATCCGCATCCAGAACGGTGTAGCTTGCGACCGTGTTCGGATTGCTTGCCGGGTGTCCTGCCGGTGTGTTGTCATTCAGATTCCACTGCACCGTATAGCTCTTTGCCGGACTCCACTTCGCAAAGTACTGCTTATTCTCTGCGTCCATGGTGTGCAGATTCGTGACCGGCGTACCCGTGAACGTCGCATTGTCGTACCAGCCGAGGAAGTCATAGCCGGTGCGCGTTGCCGGCTGAATGGCCACATCCGCATCCGTTACGGTATAGCTTGTGACAGTATTCGGATTGTTTGCCGGGTGACCCGCCGGTG